>DASYUC010000082.1:0-10754 GCA_036001645.1 Candidatus Limnocylindria bacterium | reverse complement strand
GCCGCCGTCACGCGAGCGGAAGACGCCCCGCTCGGTGTTCGGTCCGTGCGCGTGACCGAGCGCCGCGACGTACACCGTGTCGGGATCCTCGGGATGGACGCGGACCTTGCCGATGTTGCGCGTGCGCTCGAGACCGAGGTGCGTCCACGTCCTCCCCGCGTCGGTCGAGCGGTACACGCCGTCGCCGTGTGACACGTTGCCGCGGATGCAGCTCTCGCCCATGCCGGCGTAGATCACGTTGGGGTCGGACCGGGAGACCGCGATCGCGCCAACCGACGCGCGTTTGAAGAAGCCGTCCGAGACGTTCTCCCAGTAGAGGCCGCCGTCGCCCGTCTTCCACACGCCACCACCGGTCGAGCCGAAGTAGAAGGTGTTCCGATCGCGTGGATCGCCGGCGACCGCACCGACGCGGCCACCGCGGAATGGGCCGGCGTTGCGCCATTCGAGCTTGTCGAGGAAGTTCGGGATGATGTTGCGGCTGCCGCCGGAACGGGTCGGGCGTGCGCGACGACGGACTGCCATGGCGATGACCTCCCCCGATGCGTGCTGGACGATTGCTGCGCCGAGAGCCTACTGCGGCGTCGGGCGAAGCGCACATTAGAATCTGCGCCCATGGAAAAGGTGTACGAGCTTCTCGATGTCCGCCCCAACGCCCAGACCATCATCACGTTCGTCTCGCTCGCGATCGCGTTCGGCATCGCCGAGTCCTTCTATAAGTTCCACAGCTTCACGCTCGAGACCGGCGCGTTCCTCGTGACCTGGTGGGTGCTCAGGCGCATCGGCCTGCTCTTCGCCAAGCGCTGACAGCGAGCGGTCGTGTCGTCCTGCTGCCAGCCGGGCGACTATGACAAGGTCTTCGACGAGAAACACGCTCGGACCAAAGCACGCGACTACGCGCGCAAGGGCCTCACCGGTGATGCGCAACGCATCGTTGACTTCGTGCGCAGCACGATGCCGCCCGCCTACACCGTGCTCGAGATCGGCGGCGGCGTCGGCGAGATCCAGCTCGAGCTGCTCAGTGACGGAGCGGCGCGCGTCCTCAATGTCGAGCTCGCGACACGGTACGAGGACGTCGCGGCGGAGCTGATCCGCGAGCGAGGGCTGGGCGACCGTGTCGACCGGCGTCTCGGCGACTTCGTACGCGAAGCCGCCAGCGTACCGGCCGCCGACGTCGTGATCATGAACCGCGTCGTGTGCTGCTATCCGGACGCCGAGGCCCTTGTCGGCGCGGCGGCCGACCACGCGCGGCGCTCTCTCGTGATGACCTTCCCGGTCGACCGGTGGTGGACCCGCCTGGGCATCCGGGCGGCGAACGCCGTGCTCGCGCTTCGCCGCAACACCTTCCGCGGCCACGTCCACGCGACGCGGGCGGTCCTGTCGGCCGCGCAGCGGCGCGGGATGCGGCTCGTCGAACATCGCCGCGGCCTCATCTGGCAGCTCGTCGCGCTCGAGCGGACGGCCTAGCTGCACGAGTTCTTCGCAGAGGCGATCCGTTGGCTCCTCGGCATCGTCGCCGCGCACGAATTCCTCACGCTCTACCTGGTCATCTCGATCGAGGAGGCAGGCATCCCGCTCCCCGCGCCCGGCGATCTCGTCATCGCGTTCTACGGATACCGTGCTCAGGGTGATCCCCTCGGGCTGGCGCGCGTGATCCTCACCTGCGCCGCAGCCTCGACCACCGGCACGCTCCTGCCGTACTTCATCGCGCGGCGCTGGGGGCTCGTGGTGGCGCACCGTTTCGCGGGCTGGCTCGACGTGGACACCGACCGCGTCGACCAGTGGATCGAGCGCGTGCACCGCTACGGGTTCCGGGGCGTCCTGATCGGCCGCCTCATCCCCGGTCTGCGCGTGACGATGTCGCTCATCGCCGGAACCGCGAAGGTGCCGGTGGAGCGCTTCGCGGCCGGCGTGTTCGTCGCGGCGTCCATCTACTGGACGGGCTGGACGCTTCTCGGCGCGTTCGTGGGCCCGCGGATCGATGACCTCATCGAGCCGTACGTCGGCTACATCGCGATCGGCATCCCGGTCGTCTTCATCGTTTCTTTCCTGGTGCGCATGCTCATCGTCCGGCGCAGGAGGACGGCGTGAGGCTGCCGCTGCGCGCGGCGATCTGCCTCGCAGTGCTGATCACCGGCTGCGACCAGATCGCTCCTTCCTACGTGGAACCGCCGCTCCCGTCGAAGCTCCAGCGCGACGACGCGATCGCGCTCATCCGCGGGCTCGACACGGTCGGCCGCGTCGATCGTGTCGACGCGAAGCTCATGACCTTCGAGGAGTACGTTCGCGTCGCCGGACCGGTGCGGACGCACACCGGCGATCCGCAGGCGACGCCGCTGACCGGCTTCGGCATGATCGGCGATCAGGGGCGTTCCGTCTGGGCGGTCGCCATCTCCGGCCAGGTGTGGCCGCAGGGCCGCGTTCCGGTCTTCTTCGGGACGGGTCCCCGGGTGAGCCCGACGCCGTACCCGCCCTACCGCTGGGCCATCTTCCTCATCGACGCCGTGCCGGGACAGCTCATGGTCATCGGCGACGCGGGCATCGGCGAAGCCTGGCCCGCGGTATTCGCGGACCTGCCCAACCACGCCGTCGCGCGATAGCTCAGACGGTCACGGGAAGTTGGGACAGGGCGCCGGCCCTGGGCCGAAGTACGTCACGCACCAGTTCAGTTCGAACGTGTTGCGCGAGCCGCTCCCAGCCACCGCGGACTCATCCTTGACATCGAAACCGACCGACGCACCGAAGGTCCTGGTGACTTGGCCCGGCGGGTTGCCGGCGATGATGTTTCCGCGGATCACGTTCCCCACGGCGGTCGCCTGGAGCAGGACCCCATTGGTGTTCCCGCCGATGTGGTTGCCTTCCAGAAGGTTCCCGCTGCTGCCGGACAGCAGGCCGACACCGAAGTCGTTGTTGTTGTTCTCGACCGAGCCGTTTCCCGCAAAGGTGTTGTTCCGGATCCGGTTGTTGTGGCTGTTGGCGATGCAGTTGCCGCCGCAGGGCGCCGTGGTCGAGTTGTTCGCGTTCCTTACGGACACGATGCCCTCGATCTCGCTCTCGGACATCCCGTTCGCGAGGAAGCCACTGAAGCAGTTGTGATGCGAGGTGATCCCTCTGACCGTGGCGTACGTTGGGATGCCCAGCGTCCCGACGACGAGGATCCCGTGACGGCGGAACTTCTGCACCATGCCCGGTCCGAGGATCTGATCGTGGGTCTGGTTCGCAATTCGGATCCCGTCAGCAGCGGGCGCCCCGTTGGTCGCATTGCAGTAGGCCGCGGGGTTGGCCGGATCGGGCACGGTGTCCGGGCTGCCCGGGCCGGTGATCGTGAAGCCATTCAGCCACAGCTTGATATTCGATGCTCCGAAATCGATGCATGGGCCCGTCGTCACGGTGCAGGTCACGTCGCCGCTGAGCCGCGTCGTCTCCGTGATGACCTTCGTGGTCGTGATGGTTCCGCTGAGGTCTTCGATGTCTCCTCGGCCTGTCCAGCGCCGATGGTCAGCGGAGCCGGTGGTGCGCCCCGTTACAAAGAGCGTTGACCCTCAGCGCCGATCACCAGCGATGATACGCGGGGTGACCCGGCTTCACCGCAACGAACACGCCGGAGGACGTCGCGCACACCTTGCCACCGGCGTGCAGCTCTGCCTCGATCGTCGCGCGGTCATCCGAGATGTCGGCCAGCCGCGCCACGAGCTCGATCGGTCCAGCGGTGGGCGTTGGCCGTCGCATCTTGATCGTGTATTCCGCGGTCACCATGGACGGTGGGGCGGCCGCGCCTGCGCGCTTCATGAGGTGGTGGGCCGCGGTCCAGAGCGAATGGCAATCCATGATCGTGCCGATGGCGCCACCGGAGAGGACGCCGTCGTAGGCCTCCAGGTACTTCTCGGCGCGCCAGGTCGCGACCACCTCGTCGCCGCGAACGTGACTCTTCAGGCGCAGGCCCTTCTCATTTCGCGGGCCGCAGCCGAAGCAGGCGAGGTCCGGCGCGTAGCGATCCTGCAGAGCCGCGTCTTCGTTCACGGCGACGAGGTTAGCCGCTAGCGGTAAGGTGGGCGCTAGCCGCCGAAGCGCACCCCGCGGCCGGCGCCCTCGCGTGCTTCGCGCGCCTTGTCCTCGGTACGCGCGCGATTCGCTTCGCCTTCCTGCTCGTCGGCCTTCTGCTCGAGGCGCCGCGCGGTCTCCTTCGGCTCTCGCGTCGGCGGCTCCCCTTCTTGGTTGCGCGGTGTCTGTTCTTCTTTCATCACGCTCTCCCCTGTTACAGGGTTGCAGGGAACATGCCGCGCGCATCGCTAGGCTCTGGGCGTGCGCGGCACTTGGTGGCGGGAGGGCGTCTTCTATCAGATCTACCCGCGATCGTTCCAGGACTCGAATGGCGACGGCATTGGCGACCTGCCCGGGATCACACGGCGGCTCGACCACCTGAACGACGGCAGCCCCTTGTCGCTCGGTATCCAAGCGATCTGGCTCTCGCCGTTCTATCGCTCGCCGATGAGGGATTTCGGCTACGACGTCTCCGACTACCGCGACGTCGACCCGATCTTCGGCACGCTCGACGACTTCGATCACTTGCTCGAGGAGGCGCATCGTCGCGGCATCCGCGTGCTCGTCGACCTCGTGCCGAACCACACCTCCGACCAGCATCCCTGGTTCGTCGCGTCGCGCAGCTCACGCGATGACCCGAAGCGGAACTGGTACGTGTGGGCCGATCCACGTCGCGGCGGTCCGCCGAACAACTGGCGCGCGGTGTTCGGGTCAGCGGAGAAACGCTCGGCCTGGACGCTCGACCCGGCCAGCGGCCAGTACTACCTCCATCACTTCCTGCCCGAGCAGCCCGACCTGAACTGGTGGAACGAGGACGTACGCCGTGCGATCGACGACGTGATGCGCTTCTGGCTCGACCGCGGCGTGGACGGCTTCCGCATCGACGTCGCGCACAGCCTCGTGAAGGACCAGCAGCTTCGCGACAATCCCTGGCTCTTCGCGAAGCGACGGCCCCGACGTAACTGGGAGCTCGACGAGGTCCACGACATCCACCGGCGCTGGCGCCGCGTCCTCGACGAGTACGGCGACCGGATGGCCGTCGGCGAGGTCTCGTCGCGGAAGCTCTCGAATCTGGTGCGCTACTACGGCAAGGACGACGAGCTGCACATGCCGTTCAACTTCAACTTCCTCCGCCAGCCGTGGAGCGCCGAGCGATTCCGGGGCGTCGTTGAGGAGTGGGAACGTCTGCTCCCACCCCACGCCTGGCCCGATTACACGCTCTCGAATCACGATCGGTCGCGCGCCGCGAGCCGCTACGGGCCGCGGCGCGCGCGGGTCGCGGCGCTCATGCTCCTTACGCTGCGCGGTACGCCGTTCATCTATTACGGCGAGGAGATCGGCGTGACCGACGTGCCGATCCCGCCGGAGCGGATCGTCGACGTCGACGGCCGTGACCCGGAGCGCACGCCGATGCAATGGGACGCGACACCGAACGCCGGCTTCACGACCGGCCATCCGTGGCTCCCGCTCGCGCCCGACGCGCAGGCGGTCAACGTCGCGGCGCAGCGCGACGATCCGCGGTCGCTGTTCTCGTTCTACCGGCAACTCATCCGACTGCGCGGCGGTTCGCCCGCGCTACGCGCCGGCTCGTACCGCACGGTGGCGTCGCTCACCGGCGTCTTCGCCTATGTCCGCGAGGCCGAGGGTGAGAGCTACGGCGTCGGTCTCAACTTCACCGACCGGACGCGTCGCGTGGTGTTCGCACGGCCCGCCCGGCTCGTCCTCTCCACGTCGGCTGACCGCCAAGGATCGGCCGAGCGCGGTGAGTTCGATCTCGCGCCCAACGAAGGGATCGTTGCGCGCCTCGACTAGCGGACGTCGATGATCCAGAACACCCCTTGGTCTTCGAGCCAGACGGTTCCGTCGATGACCGGCCGCATGTATGGTCCGCCGAAATCGGGATGGAGCAATCGCGACGGTCCGCCCATGTTCGCCAGCCACGTCGTGCTCATCGGATGCACCGGCAGGTTCTGGACGCTCGAGTGCCACACATTGGTGTCGGGATAGATCGGACAGTTCGGCGCCTTGGGCATCGCCGAGGCCGCGACCGGCGCTGCGGGCAACAGCATCACGACCGTGAGGAAGAGCGCGAGCGCGCGACAGCGTGCGACGACTCTCAACGTACGATGCTCCCGGTGATGACAGGCACATCCGTGGACGACGCTGATGCCCTGCTGACCGACCTGCCAACCAACGGTCCACGGCTATTCGACGGTCTTCGTCGCGACGACGTCGGCGCTCGTTTGGCGCGTCTCAGCCCGGACGCAATCGCTGAGAGTGCCGCGCTCAGCTACCTCGCGGGTATGGCCGCAGCGCTCGACGCCGATCAAGACCGTGCCATCCGCCATCTCGTGCGCGCGCAGGCGCTCGTCGGCGCAGAGGAACGAGCGCTCGCGGCGCGCATCGCGTTCGAGCTCGGCTACCTGTATCTCTCACGCACCGAGCACGCCGCGGCTGATGCCACGCTCCTGCGAGCTCAGGACGGCGACGGGCCGATCCTCTCGCCCGACGTCGAGCATCTCCGCGCGCTCGTCGCCGACGCCGCCGGGAACTACCGCGAGGCGCGCGAGGCCTACCGGTCCGCGATCAGCCGATCGTCGCGAGCGCTGACGCGAGTCACGCGCGTCCTCGCGCTCACCAACCTGGCGGTGTCCCTCAACCATCGGGAGCCCCGCGAGAGCGTCTCGCTGTGCGGGCTCGCCCTCGCCACGCTCGATGCCGAGAAGCTGCATCCGCAGATCCGCCCCAGCGTCAGGAACGTAATGGGCTACGCGCTCACCTGCCTCGGCGAGCTCGAGCTCGCACGTGAGGCGCTTGAGGGCGCGCGTGAGGATGCCCGCGAACTCAAGCAGGGCCGGATCCAGCTCTACGCGACGTTCAACCTCGCCATCGTCGACGAGCTCGAGGGCCGCGGCGCCGATGCGGCGGCGAGCCTCGACGATGTTCTGGCCCGCGCGCGAAGCGCCGACCTTGCCGCGCTTGATGGTTGGACGGTCATCCGCCGGGCGTGGCTGCGCTCGCGCGACGGCGACGTCGACGGGGCACAGCGGCTCGTGAAGGATCGATTCGCCGCGCACGTCCCCGCGGCGCATGCCGACGCGCTGCGGATGCTCCACGCCGTCGACGACGTTCGCGCCCACGACTACGGACGAGCGCGAAGCGCACTGCTCGAGCTCGTCCGCACGTACGGTGAGAAGGATGACGAGCTCGATCGTTTTGTCGCGCTGCTGTGGCTGGCCACGCTCTACCGGGACAGCGGCCGCGATGCTCTGGCGCGTCGCAGCTGCAACGAGGCCTGCGCCCTCGGTCAGGCGCACGGCTTCCGGGTCGCCACGAACTTCTGGGACGCCGACCTTGCGACCACCGCGCGTGACTGCAGCGCGCCAGAGTACGCGGAGTTCGTCGCGGGACTCATCAGCGGCGCCGCGCCCGCGGAGCCGCGGCCGCGTCCCACCGTCGTGATCGCGAGCGACGGCACGATCGTGCTCGACGGCACTCCGCTTTCGGACGACGTCTGGCGGCAGGGCCGCACCGGCCGTCGGCAGCTCCGGCGTCTGTTCGACGCGCTGTACGCGGCGTACCCGTCGGCGATCGAGCGCGGGCAGCTCGCCGACCTCCTGTGGCCGGACAGCGATGGGGACCGCTCGATCGCGAACCTCTACGCGGCCATCAACGATCTGCGTCACGTCCTCAGCGCCGTCCCGGGCGTGACCCTTGACGTGCGAGACGGCGCGTATGCGCTCGACCTCGGCGGCGCGGCGCACCTACGGCACCGCCACGAGGCCGCGAACGATCTGTAAAAGCTCGTCTTCCGATACGCCGCGCGCCTGAACGCTGTACACGACCCCCGACGTCCGAGGGTTCTCGTCGCCCGACCATGTTGATCCTTCGACCCATTCGATCTGTCGCTCGGGCCAGCTGGACGTCATCGAGTACTGAGCTGCGACGCCGCGTACTTCCCAGGTCCGTGTCGCGCTTGGCGCGGCCGAGTTGACGGCGCCCGCCGCAAAGTTGACCAGTGCTCCTTCCGCGCGATAGCCGATGCGATAGCGCACCTCGTCCCCGGCGAGGTATGCGTATTCCATCATCACAACGCTTCGCTCGAAGCGCTGCGGCAACGTGGTCGGTTGCAGCACGAGCACGCGCGACCCGAGCGTGCTCTTGACGCGGCGCCACGCCTCGGCCTCAGGAAGCTCGATGAGCGTGACCTCTGCATTCGGCGACGAGGATGTCGCGGGCGCGTCGCGGAGCGTGGTCGTAAGCGGCTGTGCGATCGGCGGTGCGGAATACATGCCCGATTCGCACGCGCTCGGTTGGACGGCGGCGCAGAGCACCACGGAAAGGATCGCGACGGCTCGTTGCATCGCGGTGAGCGTCGCCCACGCGGTTGGGGAAAACACTGGGGACCGCGAATCCAGGGCCGGCGGACCTGCCCGCCTGCCGGCAATAGGCGGAGCCAGCCTTTGGAACATTCGCGAGATACCAGCGGTCGGCCATCTGCGTCAGCACGACCTCGTCGAACGGCGCGCCGCCGACGCTGACACATGCGAACTTGATGTAGCTCGCAACACCGTGCGTCACGTACTCGGTCTCGATGCGCTCGTTCGAGATACCCCGATATCTAGAGATCCGCTCCCCGATCGCGTCGGGCTGCTCACGACCAGGGGGCATCAGCCAGAGAAGTGCCACCGTGTCGCCCCGCTGGACGCCGGACAGGTATCGCCGCCCGATCTCGTCTGGCGCGGTTCCGCCTCGAAAGCGCTGTGCCGCCAGGACCGCGGCGACCGCGATGATCATCACCAGCGTCCCCAGAAACACTCGACGTATGACGGCGGCTCGAGTCACGGTCGTGGTGTGCGAGGCGGACGCTCGTGCAGCATCTGCTCGTCGGTCCGATCGACCACCCATCGGTCGGCATCCCTCGACAGGTCGATGCGCGTGAAGAACTCGCCGCTGCCCGGTCCGCCGTGTGGGTAATGCCAGCTTTCGATGCCATGCACGAAGGCCACGGCGCTGGCGCCGTTCACGTAGATCTGGACCGGCTCATAGCGCTCGAGCTCGTCGGTCACCTTCGTGACCCCGTCGTCGCGCATCAGCCTGACGAAGAAGGCATCGAGGTTGATGCCCTCCCGCAGGTCTTCGCCCTGCGCGAGCTTGGGATAGATACCGAAGAGGAGCATCGCGTCACCGAACATGACGGCGCGCTGGCGCGCCGCGTAGTACTCGACGACCACCGCCATGAGTGATGCGTGTTCGTCGCCGGACGCCCAGGAGTAACCGGGAAGCGGATCGGGCAGCGGATCGGCGGCGCGCGCGCACGCGGCGACGACGACGAGCAGCGCGAGCGCCGCGACCCGACCGGTGCTCAGGCCGACTCTCCTTTCGGTCCTTGCCCTGCGATACGGTCGCGCCGGCAGTTGGGGAAAACGCTGGGGACGCCGAGATCAGGCCCAAATCAGCGATTCCTTGACATGACGAACGCGCGTTCTATCGTGCTCTGCCTAATGCGAACAGCCGTTCGATTCCCCGCGCGCGTCAGCCTCGAGCAGATCCTCGACGGTCTTCTACGCGACGAGCAATTCCAAGAGATGGTCACGCGCTGGGAGACGCTCCCGGCGCGGCCCGCGCGATACGCGCCGTTCCCCGAGTGGTTGGACGGCCGCATCGCGGCCGCGCTGCGACGGCGTGGCATCAACGAGCTCTACTCGCATCAGGCGGCGGCGCTCGAGACCACGCGCGCGAATCGCCACACGGTCATCGTCACGCCGACCGCGTCGGGAAAGACGCTCTGCTACAACCTGCCGGTCCTCGACGCGATCGCGAAGGATCACACCGCGCGCGCGCTGTACATCTTCCCGACGAAGGCCCTGTCGCAGGACCAGCTTGCCGAGCTCGAGCGCGAGTCGGGGGACATGGACATCGAGCTCAAGACCTATACATACGATGGCGACACGCCTCCCGCGGTGCGCGCCGCGATCCGCAGCGCGGGTCATGTGGTGATCACGAACCCCGACATGCTCCACACCGGGATCCTTCCCCACCACACCAAGTGGGTGAAGCTCTTCGAGAACCTGCGCTACGTCGTTCTCGACGAGCTGCATACCTATCGCGGTGTCTTCGGCAGCCACGTCGCGAACGTTTTGCGCCGCCTCCGCCGTATCTGCGAGTTCTACGGATCGCACCCGGTGTTCATCTGCACGTCGGCCACGATCGCCAACCCCGAGGAGCTCGCGCGCCATCACATCGAGGACGACGTCGTCGTCATCGACGAGTCCGGCGCGCCTCGCGGCGAGAAGGTGCTCGTGTTCGTCAATCCACCCGTCGTCAACCGCAACCTCGGTGTGCGCAAGAGCGCGCTCCTTGTCGGCCGCGACATCGCTGCGACGCTGCTCGCGTCCGGCGTGCAGACCATCTCGTTCGCGCGCTCGCGCGTGCAGACCGAGCTGCTGCTCACCTATCTCCGCTCGCGCTTCCCGCAGCCGCAGTGGCCGGCCAACCTCATCCGCGGGTATCGCGGCGGCTATCTGCCGTCCGAGCGGCGCGCGATCGAGCGCGGCCTGCGTGACGGGTCGGTACGAGGTGTCGTGTCCACGAACGCGCTGGAGCTTGGTATCGACATCGGCGCGCTGCAGGCGGCCGTGCTCCTCGGGTATCCCGGCACGGTGGCGTCGACATGGCAGCAGATGGGGCGCGCCGGGCGACGCGAGGACCTCTCC
>DASYUC010000081.1:0-86858 GCA_036001645.1 Candidatus Limnocylindria bacterium | reverse complement strand
AGAAGGGCTTGCTCGTCCTGCGGCCGGAGAACATCGTCGTGCGGCCCCAGCCCGCCGGCGTGCCGAACGAGTTCGCGGGCACGCTACGTGTCGCGGCGTTCCTCGGAGACAGGCTCGACTGCGTCGTCGAGATCGGCGACCTGTTCGTGCGCGCGCGGGCGCATCCGACGACGCAGCTGCGGCGCGATCAGAAGGTCTGGGTCGAGTTCCCGGTCGAGCACTGCACCGCCATACCGGATGACGGTTGGCGGCCCCGTGCACTCGCGAGGACGTTTGACGAAGATGAAAGTTGAGCGACGAGCGGTCAGGGGGAGGGGCCCCTGTCAGCGAACGAAGTGAGCGTGCCGCGAGGAGCGGATCCACCAGCCTTGAGCCCGGCGCCGAGGTCAAGCGGCACGGCCGCTTGGACGAGGCGCCAAGAGCAGGACGGTTGGAGACCGTGCGCGCTGGCGCGTACATTCGACGAGGACGAGAGCTAGGAGGCAGCCATGGCCACCACGATCCGCACCGAGACCAAGACGCCCACCGATCTGCGCGAGTGGCTGAAGAAGGTGGACGAGATCGGCGAGCTGCAGGTCGTCACCGGCGCGAACGCCGAAGAGGACATCGGCATGGCGACAGAGCTTCTCGGTCGCACGCGTCCGTCGAAAGCCACGCTCTTCGATGAGATCCCCGGCTACAAGAAGGGCTTCCGCGTGTTGTCGAACGGCCTCGGCTCGTTCGCACGGATCGCGATCACGCTCGGCCTCCCGATCGACGCGTCGCCGCACGAGCTGGTGAAGCGCTGGCAGGAGCGCGTGCGCAAGGGCATCCCGACGGTCGCGGCGGAGGTCGTGAAGGACGGGCCGGTCTTCGAGAACGTCCTTCGCGGCGATCAGATCGACTGCACGATCTTCCCCGCTCCGAAGTGGCACGAGTTCGACGGCGGCCGCTACCTCGGCACGGGCAGCTTCGACGTGACGATCGATCCCGACGAGAACTGGGTGAACCTCGGGACGTACCGCGTCATGGTCCACGACAAGACGCGACTTGGGTTCTACATCTCACCCGGCAAGCACGGCCGGCAACACCGCGACAAGTGGTTCGCTCGCGGCGAGAAGATGCCGGTGGCATTCGTCCCAGGCGGCGATCCGCTGCTGTTCCTCGCGGCCTGCACGGAGATCCCGTACGGCATCACCGAATACGACTGGGCCGGCGGCGTTCGCGGCGCGCCGTACCGCGTTGTGAAGGGCCCGGTCACGGGTCTTCCGATCCCGGCCGACGCGGAGATCGTCATCGAGGGCTTCGCCGATCCGAACGACAAGGCGGTCGAGGGTCCGTTCGGCGAATGGACCGGGTACTACGCCTCGGGCGAGCGCGAGGAGCCCGTCCTGCGCGTGCAGGCGATCTATCACCGCAACGACCCGATCATCCTCGCGTCGCCGCCGAACGTGCCGCCGGACGAGCAGTCGTTCTACCGCGCCTTCATGCGCTCGGCACGGCTGCGCGGCGACCTCGAGGCGGCGAGCATCCCCGGCATCGTCGGCGTGTGGTGCCACGAGGTGGGCGGCTCGCGGCTCTTCAATGCGATCTCGATCGACCAGCGCTACGCCGGTCACGCGCGCCAGGTCGGACACGCGGCCGCGACCGTGCATACGGGGGCGTATCTCGGGCGCTACGTCGTCGTGGTCGACGACGACATCGACGTCATGGACCTCGAGCAGGTGCTGTGGGCGATGTGCACGCGTTCGGAGCCCGCGGAATCGATCGACATCATCCCGCGCGCCTGGAGCGGCCCGCTCGACCCGCGGATCCACCCCGACAAGAAGGGCTTCTCGTCGCGCGCGATCATCGACGCGACACGCCCGTGGGAGTGGCGCGACCGCTTCCCGAAATCACAGCTGCCCACACCGGCGACGAGGCAGAAGGCCCTCGACCGGTGGGGCTGGCTCGTTGGTCAGGGGGAGCGGCCGAAGGACCGCTAATTCAGCTCCGCGCGGACCATCAGCGAACGGCGATCGCCGCTCGTCTCGTTGACGAGCAGCAGGCCGCGCCAATCGCCGTCGCCCGGGAGCTTCCACGTGCTCCACGCGATGGGCCCGTCGGCGCTGCGCGCGAGCTTCGTCCAACCCGCCGCGACGAGCTGCTGCGCGAACTGCGCCTCGAGGTCGCTCGCGCTGAGCTTTGTCGTCGCACCTGATTCCGATGTCTGACGATCGTTGCCGCTCATTCCGCCCATGCCACCGCGAAGGATCACTCCGTCCGGAGCGTGGAGCGCGGGCAGCTTGTTCAGGCCGCCGCCCACTTGCACGCCTTGCGGCTGGGCCGAGCATGGCCCCATGAACGTACTGCCTGCCTGGACGTTCGGACTCGTGAACTCGACGTGGGCGCGCACATCGATCGGTGCCGATGGCAGCGTGATGATGTTCACGCTGTACCACGGTGGGTTCTCGCCTTTGCAGTACATGCGGCTCGTGCCCGGGTACGCCTGAATGAAGCCGCCCTGGTTCGAGGGTCCGCGACCCGGCGCGAGCGACCAGCCCAGCTTCGCGAGCTCCCGGTCGTAGAAGCCGACCACGTCACTCGTTCCGGCGGGAACGTCGAGGACGGCGTCGAGGCTCGCTGCCGTTCCGTTGCGCAGGCGCAGCGCGCTGCCAACCAGACGCGCGCCGGCTGGCTGCGGCAGATCGATCTTCGGGTCCGGTGGCAGCTGCGTCGGGAAGAGCCGGACCTCGTAGGTGGCGCCATCGAACGAGTAGGAGGGCGTCAGCAGCCGGCTCGCGAGCTCCTGCGTCGGGTCGCCGCTCTGCGGCGAGGACGCGCCTTGGCTCCCAGCGCGCTGACCGACCGGACGGAATTGCTCGTACGCGACGATGGCTCCTGCCGCAGCTATCACGGCCGCGAGAATGAAGACGACGCCGCGCATGGGTCACCTCCGCGCTCATTCGCACGCTGGACAGCCGAATGGTCCAGCACGGCATGCAACCAAGGCCGCGGCTGCTTACCGGGACGATTGCGGCCTGGTAACGCGCCGTGCCGGATGACCGAGTCGTGCGGGACACTTGAGGTATATGGATTCTCTGATCCACGAATTCAGGAGCCCGGTCCGCGATGCTGACGGGCACGCCTACAAAGCGCGCGTACTCGGACGGCCGCGCAGCGATAAGACGTGGATCGGCTGGATCGAGTTCAGCCCGCGCGGGTCGGGCGGGGTCGTGCGACGGACGCGAAGGGAGACGACGCAGCCGAGCCGCAACGCCCTTCGCTACTGGGCATCAGGTCTCCAAGCGACATACCTCGAAGGCGCGCTCGAGCGCGCGTTGCAGGCCGCGTCGGAGGACCGCGCCGGTCGGCGGTGACGGCTACGCGCGCGCCACTCTCGATCGTTCGGCCCTCCGCCACAGGATCGCGAACGGGACGACCGTGAGGGCATAGACCGCCGCGGCGAATCCGATCGTCGTCGGTGCGCCGAACGAATCGGCGAGACCGAGCAGCAACGGCATGGCGACCGCGAGCCCAAGCTCGAACAAGAGCGCGCTGAGGGAGATGATCGTCGCGCGCTGCGCGCTGGGGATCATGTCGTTGAGACGCGCTGAGAGAAGGGGCTGCGCGACCGCCGGGACGAGCGCGACCACCAGCACGAAGGAGATCGCGGGGACCCCGGGGAACGCCCCGAGGAGCGTGGTCGCACCGATGGTGATCGCGATGCCGCCGGCGACGAGGGCCGAGAGCGGCACGTGGCCTTCGGTGCGGTGCGCGAACCAGGACGCCGCAACGCCCGCGAGCTGAACGCCAAGGACAACGATCCCGAGCGAGGCGAGCGGCAGCCCGACCGCAAGGGCATACGGCTGGAGCAGCACGTAATAGACGACCATCGGAACGATCGCGAAGCCGGCGCCGAGGAGCAGGAGCCAGCGCACGACCGGGCGGCGGGCGGCGATCCCCACCGCGGTGCGAAGGTTCTGCACGAAGGCCAGCTGTGTCTCACCCTCCTCCACGCGCGGGGGCTCTTTGAAGGTGAGCACGAGCGCCGTCGCCAGTAAACCGCTCACCGCGCCGATCGTGAAGCAGAGGGTGATGTCGAGCGTCGCGACTGCCGCACCGAGCACCGAGGCGATCCCCTGTGACGCCTGCGTGACCGCGAGGTACCGGCCCGACTGCTTCGCCGCCTCCGACGCACGACCGTCCGCCTTCAGGCTGTCGTAGAGGAACGCCGTGTCCGCCCCGCTGACGAACGCGAACGAGGTGTTCCAGAGTGCATACCCGAGGAGGAACGCGGGTGACAGCGCGTCGGCCAGGATGAGCAGCATGGCCGCCGAGTAGAGGAAGGTCCCGACCGCCATCGACGCCTTGCGGCCCCAGCGGTCCGCGAGTGCGCCGCTCGGCACTTCCAGTCCGGCCGTCAGGATCCACGCGACGCTCTCGAGGATCCCGATCTGCGTGAGGCTGACGCCCTTGTCCTGGAGGAATACCACCCAGATCGGTATCCATAGGAGGAAGTGGATGAGGCCCTGGACGACGAAGAAGCGCCAGATGTTGCCGCGGTATGCGCGCATGCTTCGATCGACGTGTTACGCGCGCGCCGCCGACGCGGACGCAGCGGCGTCCGCGCTCGCATCCTCGAGATAGACGACCGAGTCATAACCGAGCAGCTTGAACAGCCGGTTCTGCGCGACGAGAACGCGCAGCGGCTCGCCGACGCTCGCGACCAGCTGATGCACGGTGTTCTGTGGCACGTACACGAGGTCGCCGGAGGTGAAGTCCCAGGTCCCCGGCTTCTCGGCGACACGCGCGCGGTACTTGTCGGTGATGTCGGCCTCGACGTCCCACTGCACGCTCGTGCCCGCGCCGGAGATCACGTAGCAGACCTCGTCCGCCATATGCCAGTGCTTGGCCGACCGCCCGCCGGGACGGATCTCCTGCTCGTACAGGTCGACGCTGAAGGTGCGCACGTCGGTACGCGCCGGTGAGCTGATGATGCGGACGTGCCCGTCGCGCGTGTCTTCCCAGCGCGTCTCGGACGGCTTCACGACCTTTTTGCGCGCGGTCGCGCCGGGCGTCCAGAGGCGCGACCACTCCTGCGGGGCGCCATAGGATGCGTCGTCGAAGGGCTCGCTGCGGCCCTGCTGCACGAGCCCGAGGTACATCCACGCCGCCTTCGCCTTGATCACCAGCGCGAGCGCGCGCTCGGTGTCACTCGCGTTGTAGTGGCGGTGCACCGAATCGTTGTGCACGACGACGAAGTCGTCTTTGGACCACTCGTAACGCACGCCGTCGTGGATCTCGTAACCGTTGCCCTCGAGGATGTAGAACGTCGCCTCGTTCTGATGGCCGTGGCCGTGGTTCGAACCGCCCGGCTTCAGCTCGACGAAGTGGAGCTGGAGCGTCTGAGTTAGGAAGGGGTCGTCTCCCGGGCCGAGCATCCACCACGTCTTCGAGTGGCCCTCATCGGAGTCGCCGGAATGGCCCACCGATGCATCGTCCACGACGGTGCCAGCGCGGCGGACGCGCGGCGCCGAATGCTGGAGTTTTCGGTGCTCAGCCAGTCCGTACTGCTCGGAGGTGATCCCCCGCAGGAAGACGCGTCCGCCCTCGTCGCCCACGCGTACACCTCCTGGAAGATCGGACCGCTGGCGCGGGCGAATGGTATAACAATTGACCGCTCCGGCCGCTCGCGCGGACCGGCAATCTCGGAGGTGTGGGATGCGCCTAAGTCGTGTCCTGGCTCTTGGGATCACAGCACTCCTGGCCGCGTGCGGAGGCGGCACGCCAGCTTCGAGCTCGCCAACGGTCGCGGCCTCGGTCGCACCGACGGCGACGCCGACGCCGATCAAGATCAAGTCGTCGTACGGGAACGTCACGCCCGCGAACCTCGCGCCGTTCATGGCGAAGGAGCTCGGTCTTTTCGAGAGGCGTGGCCTCGACGTCGACCTGTCGCTCATCGACGGCGGCGCGCCCTCGGCGGCAGCGCTCGTCTCGAACCAGACGCAGGTCGGCAACTTCGGCGGCACGGAAGCGATGAGCGGCTTCGTCGCCGGATCCGACATGCAGGTCGTCGCGCTCTTCGTCCCCGTGACGCCGTGGCAGTTCCTCGCGAAGTCCGACTACAAGACGCCGGCCGACCTCAAGGGCAAGACGGTCGGCGTGGCGACCGTGGGCGGCTCCGCGTACGTCGCCGCGGTCGAGTCGCTCAAGCGGCTCGGCCTCGACCCCGCAAAGGACGTGACCATTCAGGCATTCGGCTCGACCGCGAACCTCGCGACCGGCATGATCGGCGGCGCCGCCTACGCGGGCCCCGGCCATCCACCCGACACCGTCAAGCTGCTCGCCGCGGGCTTCAAGGTCATCTACGACCTCGGCGCGGAGACGATCCCGGCCACCGACAACTGCACCATCGTGCTGAAGTCGTGGGCTGAGAAGAACCCGCAGGCGGTCCAGGCCTACGTGGACGCGGAGATCGAAGCGATCGCGATCGCGAAGAAGGACAAGGCGAAGACGATCCCGATCCTCGCGAAGCTGCTGAAGCTCGACACCTCCAAGGCCGAGGACGCCGCGGCGCTCTCGCAGACCTACGACTTCTACGTGGGCACGATCTTCCAGGCCTACCCACATCCGACCGTCGCGACGTTCACCGCGACGCGCGATGTCCTGGTCGCGACGAATGCGAAGGTGAAGGACCTCGACGTCACGAAAGTGATCGAGGACAAGTACGTCGCGGACGCCGAGAAGCGCGGCGTCGGCAAATAGCCAGCGCGAACATGGCGGGGCGGGCGCAATGACGCGCTCGCCCCGCTTCGGCTCTGACGTCATCGTCGATCTGCTGCAGGCCTTCGGCATCGAGTACGTCGCGCTGAATCCCGGCGCGACCTACCGCGGTCTGCACGATTCGCTCGTCAACTACGGTGGCGGCAAGCCCGAGATCATCCTGTGCACGCATGAGAAGGTCGCGGTGAACGTCGCGCACGGATACGCGAAGGCAACCGGACGGCCGATGGGCGCGATCGTCCACGACGTCGTCGGCCTGCTCCACTCGACGATGGGCGTGTACTACGCACACCTCGACCGCGTCCCCTTGATGCTGCTTGGAGCAACGGGACCGCTCGATAGGCGACGGCGGCGTCCGGCGATCGATTGGATCCACACCGCGCAGGTGCAGGCCGAGGCCGTGCGCAACTTCACCAAGTGGGACGACCAGCCGGCGACCGTCGACGACTTCCCCGCCTCGTTCGCACGGGCGTATCGGATCGCCACCACCGAGCCGGCCGGGCCGGTGTACCTCTGCTATGACGCCGGGCTCCAGGAAGACGCGCTCGATCACGCCGTCGCGATCGATGACGTCGTGAGCGGGGCGCGGCCGACGCCGGCGCAGGCCGATCCGGCGGCGCTCGCGAAGGTCGCGGAGCTCGTCGCGCGCTCGAAGCGTCCGGTCATCGTGACCGAGTTCACCGGCCGGCATCCGGAGGCCGTCCCCGAGCTCGTGGGCCTTGCGGAGGACATCGCGGCCGCGGTCATCGACCTGCATGGCCGCGTGAACATCCCGAACCGCCATCCGCTGAACCTCTCGGGCGGCGAGGCGCTCAAGGACGCCGACCTCGTGATCGCGCTCGACGTCGGCGACCTGCATCGCGCGCTGAACGAGCTGGACCGCGACAGCCCCGAACGCGCGAAGCGCTCGCGGGTGCCCGCGGGGACGCCCGTCGTCGACATCGGACTCTCGGAGCTGCGGCAAAGCAAATGGGCGGAGGATCTCGGCGACTTCCAGCCGGTGGCGCTGTCGATCGTCGCGGATACACGTCTCGCGCTGCCCGCGCTCCGCGCGCTCGTTCGGGGGCAGTCCGGCACCGATGGCCGCGCCGCGCGCCGGAGGGAGATCGGCGCGGCGCATCAGGAGCTAGGCGAGAAGTGGCAGCGCGACGCGAAGGCCGACTGGGATGCGTCGCCGATGACCGCGGCGCGGCTCGCGTCGGAGATCTGGGACGCGATCAAGGCCGAGGACTGGGTCCTTACCGCGAACACCCTGGAGGACTGGACGCTGCGCCTCTGGGACGTCGACTCGCCGAAGCGTCATCCCGGACGATCATTCGGCACCGCGACACAGATCGGCGTCTCGCTCGGCGTCGGACTCGCGTACCGCGGGACGGACACGGTCGTCGTCGACGTGCAGCCCGACGGCGATCTCATGTACGACCTGGGCGCGCTCTGGACGGCCGCGAACAGCCGCATCCCGCTGCTCGTGGTCATGTACAACAACCGCGCCTACTACAACGACTTCGAGCATCAGATCCGCGTCGCGCGTCACCGCGGCACGCCGGTCGAGAACGCGCGCGTCGGGCAAGAGATCGACGATCCGGCGCCGGACTTCGCGATGCTGGCGAAGAGCCTCGGCTGGTACGCGGAGGGTCCGATCGCGGACGGGGATGCGGCGGGTCCGGCGATCGAACGCGCGCTCGCGTACGTGAAGGAGAGAAGGATGCCGGCGCTGGTCGACACGATCGTCCGGCGCCGGCAGCCGTCGCGCTTCAGGTAACTACGGCAGATTGATGTGGATGCCGCCGCCATCCTGCGGTGCGACGACGCCACTCACGAGCAGAAAGACGACGACGATCGCTACGAGCGCGACCACCATGACGGCCATGATCCCTGACGAGCTGCTGCTCTGTTCCATGTGAGCACCTCCGTGACTGGCTTCCGGAAGGCTTCATGCACGCAACATACCAAGCGAGCACCCAAGCGCCGCGAGGTGGTCCCGGGTCACAGGTACTTCGCGAACCAGCGCACCGTCTCGACCGCGGCGCGCGTCCGGTTGACGGTCTTGGTGAAGCCATGGCCCTCGTCGGGGAAGATCACCGACTCGACTGTGACCTTCCGTTTTCGCAGCTCGTCGACCATCTGCTCGGCCTCCACCAGTGGCACGTTGGTGTCGTTCGCGCCGTGCAACACGAGGAGCGGCGTTCTCACGTTGTCGAGCTTGTTGATCGGCGAGAGTGCTTCGAGCAGGTCGCGCTGCGTCTCGGGATCGCCGTACTCCGATTTCGATACGGCGGCCATCCACGGCTCGGTGTGCTTGAAGAAGGTCAGGAAGTTCACGATGCCGCAGACGCACACCGCGCCAGCGAAGGCATCGGGGAACTCGGCGATGCCGGCCATCGTCATGTACCCGCCGTACGAACCTCCGGTGATACCGATGCGCCTGGTATCGGCTACCCCAGCCCGCACCACGTGATCGACGCAGGCCTGGATATCGCGAACTCCGTCGAAGCGCTTCGGGCCGTCGTCGAGATGGATGAACGTCTTGCCAAAACCGCTCGAGCCGCGCACGTTCGGCGCGAACACCGCGATGCCGTTCGCGAGCAGGCCTTGGTAGGTGCGGTTCAGGAGCGGGCGCTCCTGCGCCTCGGGGCCGCCGTGGAACGACAGGACGCACGGGCCCGGGGCACGGAAGTCGCGCGGGACGTAGAGCCAGCCGGTGAGGTCGAGCCCGTCGTGCGCCGTGAAATGCTCGAGGCGCGGACGGATAAGCGTCGCCAGATCCACGCCCGGATGAGGGCTGTGCGTGATCTGCTTCAGCTCCCCCGTGCCGGGTGTGCCGATCCAGATATCCACCGGAGCCGCAGCGCCGCTGGCCACGACCGCGACGTGCGTATCGTCCGGTGACCACCACACATCGGCGGAGATCTCGTGCGGGAGGCGCGGTCCCGGCCTTATCTGGCGCGTCGGCAGGTCTATGAGCTCGAGCTCGCTCCTGCCCGCCACGTTCCAACCGATCACCGCCGTCGTGCCTGCGTCGTTCAAGGCGAAGCTCTCGAGGTCGGCGTCGTCCCTGGCTGCCACGTACTCGAGCGCTCCCGGCTGCCCGGCGTGCAGCGCGATGCGTGCGAGGGCGAACCGTTCTCGGCAGTCGTCGCTTCCAAGCCAGACGGCGCCGTCAGCGCCGAATCGCGCGAACGCGAAGACCGCCTGTCCTTGATGCGGGGTCAGCAGTGTCTCGCCGCCGCGCTCGAGCTCGAGGAGATAGATGTTCGCGTCGCCGCGGGCGACGGTCCGGCTCAGCAAGGCCCACCGCCCATCCTGCGAGAGATGTGTGAGATTGCTGACCCCACGGGTGCGCGCGATCGGGCGCCACACTCCCGTGGCCAGGTCGATGGCAAAGATGTCGAAATGCGATGGATCGTCCCGGCTCGAGGCGACGAAGAGTGTTCTGCCGTCTCGCGACCAGCGGACGAGACGATTGTTCTCGCTGCCGCCCGGAGTGAGCCGGCGCACGTCGGAACCGTCCGCGCGGACCGTGTAGACCTGCTGATTCAGCCCGCCGCCGGGTGCCACCTCGACCGCGATGCGCTCGTCCACCGGCGACCACCAGGCGCTCGTCACTTGGTCCGGGAACGTCGTGACGCGCTCTGGCCAGCCTCCCTCGATACTCACTGTCCAAACCTGTGGCGATCCGGACAGATCGGTGATGAACGCGATGCGTGATCCGTCGGGAGAGAACGAGGGAACCGAGCTGAAGCCCACACCGGCAAGACGCTCGACGCGGCGGACAAGCTCTTCCACAGCCGGGCGACCGCTACTGCTCACGTCGCAGCTTGAACCGCTGGATCTTGCCGGTCGAAGTCTTGGGCAGCTCGGGGATGAATTCGACCCAGCGCGGGTACTTGTATGGTGCGAGCGCGTCTTTCACGAACGCCTTGAGGTCGTCGGCGAGCGCCGGCGCCGCGGCCGCACCATCAGCGCAGACGACGTACGCGCACGGCTTGACCAGGCCGTCGCGGTCCGCCCGCGCGACCACCGCGCACTCGCGCACCGCCGGATGACGCAGCAGGACGGACTCGACCTCGAGCGGTGAGACCCAATGACCGCTCACGCGCAGCAGATCGTCGGAGCGTCCCTGGTTCGTGTAATAGCCGTCGGCATCGACCGAATATCGATCGCCGGTGAAGACCCACTCGCCGCGGAACGTGTGCTTCGTCGCGGCGCGCCGCCGCCAGTAGAAGGCGGCGGTCGAGGGACCGCGCACCAGCAGGTCGCCGACCTCGCCCACGGCGGCACCTTCGCCGTCGTCGCGCTGCACGCGCGCGTCGTAGCCCGGGATGACCTGACCGGAGGTGCCGGGCCGGGCCCGACCCGGGAAGTTCGAGATGCTGATGTAGCCGATCTCGGTCGAGCCGATCCCGTCGAGGATCTCGAGGCCGAACCGGGCCCGCCAGCGCTCGAACAGCGGCGCGGGCAGCGCCTCGCCCGCGGAGATGCAACGGCGCAGCGACGACACATCGGGGCGCTCGCTCTCCGGGACCGCGAGCAGCGCTGCGTACGTCGTGGGCACCGCGTAGAGGATGGTCGGCCGCTCGCGCGCGATGGTCTCGAACACCAGGCGCGGCTCGGGCCGGCCGGGGAGGAGGACCGAGGAGGCGCCGCGGCGGAACGGTATGAGCAGCGACGAGCAGAGGCCGTAGGAGAAGAAGAGCTTCGCCGCGCTGAGCACGCGGTCGTCCGCGCTCATGCCCACGACGTGGGCGCCGTGCAGGTCCGCCGGTGTCGCGGCCGGTCCGTGCAGGTGCACGACGGCCTTCGGCCGTCCGGTCGTGCCGCTCGAGTACTGCCAGAACGCCATGTCGTCGGCGGTCGTCGCCTCGGGCGCGAGCTCGCTCGGCTGTGACCGCGTGAGGTCGTCGAACCCGGCATCCGGCCCGTGGTCGCCGCCGGCGATGACGATGTGACGCAGCTGCGGCAGGGCGCGGCGGATCGGCGCGACGCGGGGCATGACGCTCGCGTGCGCGACGAGCACGCGCGCCCGGCAGTCCGCGAGCAACTCCGCGTAGTCGTCGCTCGTGAGGTAGATCGACAGCGTCACCGGCACGGCGCCGATGCGAATCGCGCCGAGGAATGTCGCGACGAACTCCGGCGAATCGGGAAGCAGCAGCGCGACCCGGTCCTCCATCTCGACGCCGAGCGACCGCAGTGCGCCGCCGGTGCGCGCGACGAGCTCCGAGACATCGCGGTAGCTGAGCGCCGCTCCTTCGTAGTGGAGCGCTGGACGACCGCCGCGACCCGCGGCGAGATGCTCGTCGAGGAGAACAGTCGAGAGGTTGAACGGCTCCGTCACGCGCCGAAAAATCTGCTAGAGGTACTTCCTGCCCTGCAGACGATCCGGGACGACGAGTCCGAGCGCGGCGATCTTCGGCTCCATCTCGGCGATGTACTGGCGGCGCGCTTCCTCGTTGGTGCGGCGCTTCAGGCCCCACTCGAGGTAGCGCTCGGTGCGCGACGAGCCGGATTTTCCGAACATGTCCAGCCCGATGCCATACCACTTCGAGATCGCGGCCTGAGCCTGCGCTTTGCCTGCGGCCCCACTCTGAATGAGCTTCTGAAGTTGCTGCTCGCCGTAGGCGACGTGGCCCTTCTCCTCGCGCAGGATGATCGGCAGCGTGTCGTCGATGGCCGCGAAGGTGGAGCCGACCATCTCCTCGAGCTGGTACTCACCCACCTTGTCGATGAGGAATCCGAACGCGGCGAAGTCGGCCCACGTCGGCATGTCCTCTTTGAAGGCATCGACCTCACGCTTGCTGCGCGGTCGCTCGAGGATGTCGGAGCGGTCGATGTCGATGAGGTTGAGCAGGCGCAGCATCTTGCGGCAGTGGTCGATCTCCTCGGACGCGATGCGCGCGACGCGCCACTGGTCATCGACGGTCGGCGCGCGGAGCGTCCAGTGGTCGACGTAGATGTGCGGCCCGCCGATCTCGCAGTCCGCCTGGATCGTGAGCAGGCGGATGAGGAGATCCTTGTATTCGGGCGGCATCTTCACGAAGTCCTTGGGCGAGACCTTGTCGTTGAACTGCGACATGGCGCCTCCGCTGAGCTCCGAATACTAGCCGGGCTCCGCCGAGCGATTGCCCGTCGTTCGCAGGGCCGAACGGACCTTCTCGGCCGTGATCGGGAGCGACATGACGCGCGCGCCCACGGCGGCATCGATGGCGTTCGCGATCGCGGCACCGACCGCCGGGTTGGCGAGCTCACCCGCGGACTTCGCGCCGAAGGGACCGGGACCGGGCGCGTCGGTGATGAGCACGAGGCGCAGCGGTGGAGCATCCGCGCTGGTGGGGATCTTGTAGTCGCCCAGATTGGTCGTCGTCACGCGGCCGTCTTCCAGTCGCAGCTCCTCCATGACGGCCTGTCCGAGACCGTACACGAACCCGCCCTCGAGCTGCCCCCGCACCGCCACCGGATTGATCACGGTGCCGACGTCCGCCACGAGCACCGCATCGACGACCCGGAACGAGCCGGTCTCGCGGTCGACCGCGACCTCGATCGAGTACGCGTACACGCCGTAGAGGTGCTCGTTCTGCTCGCCCTCGCCGGTGACGACGAGCCGCGCGGCGCGGCGCGCCGCTTCGTCCAGCGTCACGCCGAGCTCGGCGAGGCGCGCCTTGAGCTTGCGCGCGCCGTCGAGCGCGGCGTTGCCCGCGACAGGCGTGACGCGGCTGCCCCCGACGCCGGGATCGACGTTCGCGTGACCGGTGTCGCCCTGTCGCACACGTACGCGAGCGGTGTCGATGCCGAGCTCGCGCGCGACCACGCGCTGGATCATGGTGTGCGCGCCGCCGCCCTGATCGGCCACGCCCGTGAGCACCTCGACCGATCCGTCCGACGCGAGCGTGAGCGTGAGCGAGGTCTTGCCGCGGCCGATGTGTCTCGCGGAGAGAGCCAGACCTCGTCCGTGATCCTTCGCGAGCATGCCTCCCGAACGCGACGCCGCACGAAGCATCGCGAGCACGCGCGGCGCCTCCGAGTCGTGCCACACGGCGCCCTCGACGTCGGTCTCGCCCGCGTGTATCGCGTTGCGCTCACGCAGCTCGAACGGGTCGATCCCGAGCGCGCGCGCGATGAGATCCAGATGCGACTCGGCCGCGAAGGTGAGCTGCGGCTGGCTCGGCGCGCGCGCGTGTCCGGCGGGAAGGGTGTTCGTGTACGCGGCGACCGCTTCGACGCGCGCGGCGGGCACGCGATAGCCGGCGAGCGTCAGCGTGGGGCCGCCGGGGAGCAGGCCCGCGACCGGCTTTCCCGCGGCGTACGCGCCGCCGTCGAAGACCACCCGCGCCTGGTGCGCGGTGATGTGACCGTCGCGATCGACGCCCGTGCGAAGGCGGATGCGCGCGGCGTGACGCGTGTTCGAGATCTGCAGCTCGTCGGCGTACCTGAGCACCGAGCGGACCGGCCGACCGCTCGCCCGCGCCAGGAAGTACAGGGCGAACTCATCGAGCGAGAGACCTTTGCCGCCGAAATCGCCGCCGACATGCGGCGTGTCCACGACGATGCGCGCGGCGGGGATGCCGATCGTCACGGCCATCTGATCGCGCAGCGCGAAGGGAGCCTTGTTCGTCGTGACGACGTGAACGATCTCGCCCTCGATCCAGACCAGGCTCGCGCGCGGCTCGATGTATGCCTGATGGACACGCGGAACGCTGAACTCGTGCTCGAAGACGGCCGTCGCGCTCTCGAATCCGGCCGCGAGGTCGCCGTGCTCGTCGATCACGTGGCCCTGCATGTTCTCGTGCGGTCGCGCGGGTCTCGCGCCGCCGAAGTACGTGTACTCGGTCGCTTCGGGATGCAGGATCGGCGCATCCGGTGCGAGCGCCGCCTCGGGGTCCAGGACTGCCCTCAGCTCCTCGTACTCCACCGCGATCGCGGCGGCCGCGGCCTCCGCCGCCTCGAGCGAGTCCGCCGCGACCGCCGCGACGCGGTCGCCGATGAAGCGCACGCGGTCCCACGCGAGCACCGGCCAGTCCTGCAGACGGCGGCCGAAACGCGCCGGCCGCACGTCGGCGCCGGTGAGCACGGCGCGCACGCCCGGCATCTTGCGCGCCGCCTCGACGTCGACCGAAACCACTCGCGCATGCGGATACGGGCTGCCGGCGAATGCGGCGTGGAGCATGCCCGGTCGTTTGATGTCCGCCGCGTAGCGCGCCGCGCCGGTGACCTTGTCGCGCCCCTCGACCCGGTACTCGGGTGTCTCGAGGACATCGGCGGCGTGGGCGGTCCCCGGGGGGCGCAGCCCCCCGGTAGTCGTCACGCGAGCGTGCGCGCGAGGCATTCGGCGAACTGCGTCATCAGCTGGTCGGCTTTGCGCTGGATGACCGGCTGTCCGAACTCACCGATCCGGCCGGCGATCTGGACATCACTGGTGATCCGTAGCTCCGTGTCCTCGCCCCTGTCCACCAGCGTGAGATCCATCGTCGCGCGGACCGTGCCGCCGAGGCGCGAGTCCTTGGCGTCCGCGCGTACCGAAGCTTTTCCTGCGGCCTCGTCGGTCGCGGTGAGCGCGACGTCCCCGTCGAGCACCAGACGCACCGGTCCGAGCTGCACCAGGAGCGACCCTTTGTACTTCCCGGCGCCGGATGGGGTCACCGCCGCCACACCGGGCACGCAGCGCGCGGCCGCGGGCACATCGGTGACGAGCTTCCAGACTCGCGCGCGGGGCGCCCGGACGAGGGCGGTGTGGGAGAGCTTCACCGCCGCCGCCCCACGAGCTCGCTGAGGGCGCGCTCCGTCCATACGCGCGCCATGTCGCGTTTGTATGCGGACGAACCGCGGACGTCGTCGAAAGGGGCGATGTCGGCATCGACGCGCCCAGCCGCATCCGCGATGCGCGTGGCATCGGGTCGCAGGCCCTTCAGCGCCGCCTCCACCGACCGCGCGCGCACCGGCGTCGGGCCGCACGCGCCGAGCGCCACGCGTAGATCGGCGACGGTGCCGTCCCCCGCGAGTCGCAGCGCCGCCGCGACCGAGACCGTCGCGTAGTCGTCGGCGGTCCGCGGTAGGAACTTCAGATACGTCGCACGCGTGCCCGGTGCGAGCGCCGGGAAATGCACCGAGGTCAGGATCTCGTCGGCGCGCAGCGACGTCGTGAACACGTCGACGAACAGGTCGTCGAGAGGGATCGTGCGCTCGCCGGTCGCGGACATCGCGACGACCTCGGCACCCAGCGCGATCAGCATCGGTGGCGGATCCTGCGCCGGATCGGCGTGCGCGAGGTTGCCTCCGAGCGTCGCCTGATTGCGCACGCGCACGGTCGCCACCGACGCGAATGTGCGCGTCAGCGCGGGGCAGTAGCCGGCGACGTCGTCCGACCGCTCGATCGCGCGGTGGGTCACGGTGGCGCCGATCGTGAGTCCGCCGCCCGCGCGCGTGATGCCGCCGAGCGACGCGATGCGGCGCAGACCGATGACGTGTCCCGGTCGCAGCAGGCCCTGTCGCCAGAGCAGCGTGAACGCTGTCGCACCGGCGACGAGGTGCGCATCCTCGCCGTGGCGCGCGAGCAGCTCGAGGGCTTCGGCGACGGACTCGGGCTCGTGATAGTCGTACGTCACGCGACGGCCGCCTGGATCGCACGCGTGATCCCGTGATAACCGGTGCAGCGACACAGGTTTCCCATCATCCACTCGCGGATCTCGTCGGCACTCGGTCGGGGACGCTCCGCGAGAAGCGCCGTCGCGGCGATGAGCTGGCCGGGCGTGCAGATCCCGCACTGGAAGCCGCCTTCGCGGATGAACGCATCCTGGAGCGGCGAGAGCTCGTCGCCGTGCGCGAGGCCCTCCACAGTGGTAACGGCAAGGCCGTCAACGAAGAGCGCGGGCAGGAGGCAGGCCGACAGCAGCTCGCCGCCGACGAGCAGGCTGCAGGCGCCGCAGACGCCGATCGAGCAGCCTTCCTTGGTCCCGGTGCGTCCCAGGTCGTCGCGGAGAACGTCGATGAGCCGTCGGTCCGCGCGCACCTCGAGTGACTGGGGCGAGCCATTGAGAGTGAACCGGAGACGATGTGTGCTCAGAAAAACGAATATATGACGCGCAGATGCGCTTCGCTCCGGGCCTTGCCCCGCTCCGTCATCGTGACTTCGCCCTCTACTTCACCGGCCTCACCGTCTCGCAGTGCGGCAGCTGGATGGAGCAGACGCTCACCACGTGGCTCCTGTACGAGATCACCGGCTCGCCGGTGCTGCTCGGCATCGGCGGTGCGCTGCGCGCGATCCCGATCTTCGCGTTCGGTCTGCTCGCCGGCGCGATCGCGGACCGCGTCGATCGACGCCGTCTTCTGCTCATCACGCAGAGCGGCTCGGCGCTCACGTCGCTCGGGCTCGGCCTCGTCGTTGCGACCGGCCAGGTCCAGGTCTGGCACATCTACGTCGCCAGCGTCATGAACGCCACGCTCCAGGCGTTCGACGCGCCCGCCCGGCGAGCGATGTACACGACGATGGTCCCCCGTTCGCAGATGCAGAACGCGATCACGCTGAACGCCGCGGTATTCCGCATCGCGCGGCTCATCGGCCCGAGCCTGGCCGGCATCCTCATCGTGACGACCGGTCCGGCGCTCCCGTACTTCGTCAACGCGGCGAGCTTCCTCGCGATCATCGGCGCGCTGCTGCTCATGGGAACGCCGGCGATCGTCGCACGCGTTCGGGCGTCGCTGTGGGCCGAGACCATCGACGGCGTCCGCTACACGCTCGGCAAGCGGGTCCTCGCGAACCTGCTCGCCCTCGAGTCCATCCACAGCCTCTTCGGCGCGAACACAGCGCTCGTGACGATCGTCGCGAAGGATGTGCTCCACGTCGGGCCGGAGGGACTCGGGTTCCTGCTCAGCGCTCTTGGCGCCGGTGCGCTCGTCGGGACCGGCGCGCTCGTCATGAGCGGCGACGTGGAACGCAAGGGTCGCTCGATGATGCTCTCGGGCTACGCGTACGTCGCGTCGTTCGCGACGTTCGCTTGGTCGCGATCGTTCGAGCTCTCGGCCCTGACGCTCGCGGCCGTCGGCTTCGCCGATACGTGGTGGGCCACGATGCGCAACAGCATCTTCCAGCTGCAGGCCGACGAGGCCTATCGCGGGCGGACGCTCTCGGCGTTCCTCCTGGTGGGGCGCGGCATGGCGCAGACGTCCCAGCTCCAGACCGGCCTCGCCGTCGAAGCGTTCGGCCCGGCGGTCGCGGCGACGGCCGGTGCCGCCCTCATCGCGGTCGCGATCGTCGGCGTGAACGCGCGCGACGACGAGGTGCGTCGCTTCCGCGATCCGCGGCCGGTCATTGAAGAACCGACGGACGCGGCCGCGTCCTAGTGGGACCAGACCGGCGGCCACGATCGGGTCGTGTGAGTCCGGCGAGCGAACACCTGCGTGCGCTCGCTGAAGGAGTCCTTGACCGAGTGCGTGAGCATGTGCCGCTTCGTGCTGCGCTCCTCGCCGGCTCGGCTGGCCGAGGCGACGCTGATAACTACTCGGACATCGACCTCATCTGTTACGTCGACCTTGTCCCTTCGCAGGACGTTGCGACAGATGTACGCGAAGCCGTCGGTGGGACCAAGGCCGTTCGGAGAGCCCAACGGACCGAGCACTTCTCGGCGGACGAGTTCGACCTGAACGGCGTTCGAGTCGAGCTCTCCTTTGCCACTGTCAACTGGATGGAGACGAGGCTCGACGACCTATTGGAGCGGCTGATGGATCTCGACTCACCGAGTCAGAAGATCCTCTCGGGTCTTCTCGAGGGTCTTGCGATGCACGGGCACGAGCTGATCGAGCGATGGAAAGTGCGCGCTGCTCACTACCCTGAACCGCTCCGGTTGGCGATGGTCCAACGCTACTGGCGCTTCTTCCCGCTGTGGTACGAAGGCGCCGCGCTCGCAAAACGCGACGCGGAGCTTTGGCGGCTCGACATGCTCCTGGAAGGAGCGTTCAACCTGCTCGGCGTGCTCGCCGGCCTGAACCGTCTCTACTTCACACGCTTTCAGCTCAAGGGGACCCGGGCGTACATCGCGAAGATGACGCTCGCCCCGGCGCGACTAGCCGAGCGACTCGAATCGCTCTTTCGGCTCGATCCTGAGTCCGCAGCCGCTGAGCTTGGCCGCCTGGTCGAGGAGACGGGGGCTCTTGTTGCGGCCGAGCTACCCGAGTTTGATGCCGGTCTGCGATTTCCTCAGGGAACGCAGCGTCAGCCGTGGTCCACGTAAGCCGAGAACGCGAAACATCGCGACATCGAGGCCGGCGCTAAGCCGCGTTACTCGGACCAATCCCATTCGCTCGGGCCTGGATACCACCCGTAATAGCCGAAGCCAACCTTCGCCACCCTCAAGAGAGGTGTTCCCTCTTTGCCCTCAGCGTTGGTAAGCCACACCTCGAGCGGCGCGTCTGGGATCGACAGTGGATCCGTCGCAGCAACGATTTTCCGGCGCAGCACGAGAAGATGAGAACCGTCACGCGACGGTCGCGCGCCCTCTTCGACGAATCCGTCTTCGTGCGCGAGCTCTCGCTGGGTGCCCGTTCGAAAGTCGTAGATGGTGATCCTGCGATCGCCGATCCCGCGGCCGATGAAGAACGTGATGGGGTCGTATTGGCCAGTGACTCCGCTCACGAAATAGAGCGCGTGCCCGTCGGCGGTCCACACCGGGGCAAACCCGACCACGCCGGGCATCGTCACATCGTGGACGCCGGTTTCAAATGACCAAAGCCTTAGCGTCTTCGTATCCCAGACCATGCGCCCACCGCCCGCCACAAACGCGAGCGTGTGGGGTGCCGCCCATGCGGTGGTCGCGTTGAGCAGCGTCCGCCCCAAGTCGACGCGCGTTCCGGTCCCGGCGTCGAGCACCACCAGAGGCCGGCCATCGAGATCGATCGAGCCGCTGAAGAAATCGACCTCCCAGAGCGCGACATAGTGACCGTCGGGTGACCAACCTGACCAGTAAAAGAGCTCCGGCGCGCGATAGATGACCCGCTCAGCGCCGGTCGGCTGGTCACGCACGGCCAACTCGGTCGAGACGAAATAGCCGCCGGGAGTCGGGCTCTGCCGTTCGATCGCTACGCGCGATCCGCTGAGGGCTGGATGCTCGATTGGTTCTGCGACGGTGCGGGCCGGCTCGAGAGTCCCCTTTGGTCCGTCGTAGCGCCACCCTCCCGAGTACGGAACGGTGAATACGCCCGCCATCCGTGATGAATGGAGAAGTGTCGGGGGATCACCTTTGATGATCGTCGCGGGCGCGGGGCGGGCGATCGAGGGACGCGTCGTTGGCGCTGGACTTGAATCTGATTTCGCGACCGACCCGCACGCTCCCGCGATGAATAGCAGCCCGACTAAAGAGACGGCCAGACGCACGGAGGTATCTTCCACGAGTCGCGAGCTGCCCGCGTCCGAGTTCTCTGGCCTAAGTCGTACGCGAATTTCCCGAGCGCCCGGGCGGCTCGCGCCGCGTCCTAGGCGGCGAGCGCGGCGCCCATCGTCGCGCGCACGCCTTCCACGTTGCCCTGACGCGCGACGAGCACGCGCACGATCGCGACATCGAGCCCCGCGCTCAGCCTCTTGAAGGCCGCCGCGGCGCCCGCGGCCGGGCCGGCATAGCCGAGCGCGGACAGCATCTCGTCCGGCACCGCGCGCGCGAGCTCGTCCTCGGAGACGCCGGCCGCGCGCTTCGCCTCGAGCTCGTCGAGATGCGATGCAAAGCCCATCCGCTCGAAGTGCGTCCGATAGCCACGAGCGCCCGAGGGCCGGACGAGCAGCGCGTAGGCGAGGATCTGTCGCGCCAGCGCGAGCCGCGCGGCAGCGACGTCGTCGTCCACGCACATGCGGATGTACTCGATGAGCTTCGCGCGCGGGCCGACGCGCTCGCGGCTCCACGCCACCTGCGCCGGCGTGCACCAGTTGAGCGCGGCGCCATCGGCATGGCGGCCCGCGAGGGCGAGCATCTGCGGCCCGAGCGCGCCGACGTAGATCGGGACGTCCTTCGCGATCTTGCGCAGCTCGTCGATGTACGAGCGCACCGCGGCGATGGGGCGCTCGCTCACGCTTCCCGAGCCGACGCCGAGGATGAACCTCCCGGCGCTGAGCTCGTGCGCGGTGCGCGCCGCGAGCGCGAGCACCGGCGCCGGGTTGCGCGCGATCGGGACGACGGACACGCCCGTCGGGAGGCCGGAGCGCTCATGCCAGGCGACGCACATCTCCACCGGGTCGTAGTCCACGCCCGCGTTCGTCCAGAGGCTCTCGTAGCCGAGCGCGCTCGCTTCGGGCGCGAGGTCGCGCAGCTGCGCGGATGAAAGGCCGAGCCGCGAGTCGAGGCCGAGGCCGACCTCCACTAGGGGTTCAGGCGCTCGCCTCCGGCCGTGCCGCCGGCTTGATCAACTACCCAGCGGACGGACTTGCCGCAGGGACACCCGCCGGCCTGACGCGCAAGCCGCGGCATCGACGCCATCGCTTGCTTCAGCGGCGTCGCACCCGCGACGACCGCGCGCTGTGTGTCGGCCCAGTGCTTCACATCGATCGAGGCGCGGTAGGCCTCGGGCAGGCTCGCGAGCACATGGGCGATGTACTTCTCCACGTCGGTGAATGTCTCGCCATGCGTGCCGAACATCTGGAACGCGAACTCCCCGCGACGTCGGAAGAAACGCCGATCCGGCACCCGCAGCAGGTCGTCACGCGAAAGCCCGCCGACCGTCTCGCCCGCTGCGACACGCGCGAAGATCGCGTCGGCCTCCTCGCGCGTGCGATCCGGGAAGCGTGCGCGCACGTAGCGGACGTTGAGGTCGTCGAGCATCTTGGTGCATTCCTGGATGTACTGATCCTGCGCGTCTCTGTTGTTCAAGTCCTTGAGGCCGAACTTCACGTTCGTCTGGCCGCCGCGCTCGTCCCCGAACATCTCCAAGCCTCGACCGAACCACTTGTGAACAGACTTCTGGATCGCGGGCATGTCGATGTATCCGTCGCCGCGCGCGGCGTGCTCCACCCAGCGGCGAAGCGGGATGACGCCCGCGGCCAGGTGGAACGCCTCCTCGCGCAGCATCGGCGGCATCGACGACGCGTACGGCTTGTACGCCGAGATCCTCTGCATCGTGAGCTGGTATTTCCCGACGCGGTCGATGAACGCCGCGAACACCACGTTGTCGAGGAACGAATCGAACTCGAGGTTGAAGGCCGCGAGCACGTGACTGCCGGTCTGCATCGAGAGGATCTCTTCCACCATGTCCTCGGGCTTCGTTTCCGTCACCGGCGACCAATCGGAGCTCGTCAGCAAATGGACCATTTGATAGCCGTGGCGCAGCTCCTCGGCCATCACGCGCAGCGCCCAAGCCTGGTCCTGCGGCTCCTGCGCGCGGAAGAGCGTCATCTGATGTTGCTGGATCGATCCGAATTCGGTCGACGCCTGCGCGCGGATCTGCGAAAGCAGGTGCTGCGCCGCTTCGGGCGCGAGCTCCTTCGGCTGGAGTGCCTTTGGCTTCCCGACGTCGTCGCCGATCTCGATCTCGGCCGGAATGTCCGCCGCTGCCTTCGCGCACAGGCAGAAGGGCTCGTCCTTGGGGAAGAACTTCGGCCAGACCTCGGCGAGCTGCGGGTAATCGGGGAAGTTGTGCTGCCGCCAGTGCTCGATGGCCCCGTGATAGCGGTCGGGCAGCATGCGGATCTCGTCGCCCACGATGTCTAGGTTACCGGTTCGAGCCCTCAATGGTCATACCGTTCGCGCGAGCGAACGCGCGGCGCCGACACTTTCGCTCGAACAGGCGCCACCAAGAACCCGGGCCATTGCGTCGGCCTCTCGCTGCGGCTGAACAATCCCCGCGTACGCAACAAGAGCGCTGGCGGCCGCAAAGATCAACGCGGCCCACGGCTCCCCGATCGACAGCATGACCACGGCGCCGACGAGGAGCGCCCCGCACAGCGTTGCGACCAACCCTCGCGGGGGCCCGACCAAGCGCAGCGCGACACGCGAACCGTGGCCGACTGGCGTGATAAGGCCGTGCGCGAGGACCTTGAGCGTATTTAGCCTTCCGCGCCGGGCGCTGAACCTCGACTCATCGACCTCGCCGACGTATGGCAACCCGAGCGATGGCTCGCTCAGCAAGCCGCGGAGTGTCGGCGGAGTGGCGATAACTGCGCGCAATCGGTCCGCGACGTCCGTCGGAGCCAGGTCAACCTCGAAGATGACCTCACGTCGCATCTCGACTAGAGGCGTCGTTCGAGTGCGCTCACCGGCGCCGGTGTGAATCCCATCGCCGCGACGAACTTGGCGATCTCCGCGTCCTGCGTGCGCACCATCGTGCGCGCGACGTGCGCGCCACGCTTCTTGAATCCGGCGAGCAACGCGTCGGTGAGACCGCGCCCGATGCCGCGCTCGCGCGCCGAGGGGTCGACGCCGAAGAACTCGAGCCACCCGGTCGGCTCTTCCATCCCGAACTCGCCGCCACGCACCTCACCGAGCATGAAGCCGACGACCTTGCCCTCGACCTCGGCGACCTGCGAGGAATCCGGATCGCGGCGGATGAAGTAGGCGACGCGGTCTTCCCAGACATCGGGTCGGTACTTGCCGGTGATCCGCTCGTCGATGCGGCAGATCGACTCGATGTCGAGCTCATTCACCGGACGGATGCGCACGTCGGCCATCGCGGCCGAGTTTACGAGATGATCCGCTCCGCCTCGCGGGCGCGCAGTGCGTCCGCGGTGACGACGACCACGACGCCGCCGGGAACGAATGTGCCGTCGTCGGCGGTCCTGCCGCCGTGTGTCGTGAGGCTGATCTCACCTTCCCCAAAGCCCGCCTCCCGCAGTCGTTCGACGACCGCCTCCGCGGCGTTCCGTTCGCGGAACTCGCGTTGGATGCGCTCGGACTGCGTGAGGTCGAGGTGCTCCCACTGGACCGCCACGGCCGGCACAGTGCAAGCGCATTGCCAAGCGGGCGGCTGCCCGCCGATCCGAGCCCAAAGAGATGGCGGCGGCCCCACCGGCCCCGGCTTTTCAGCCGATGGAGCACGTGTGGGCCGCCGCCGCGTCGAGGGAGGGAACGCCTAGGAAGCGGGGACGCTGGGGCGGCGCATGCGCGTCGCCGCGAACGCGATGACCAGACCGATGAGCGGGATCCACCCGAACACGAGGAGCCAGATCGCGAGGTCGGCGGCGAACTTGAAGAACACGGAGAGCGCGGCGATCGCCTTGGCGAACGTCACGGCCGGGTCCCACGTGCCACCCGTCGCCGCGGGCACGGTCACGATGGGCGAGATCGCCATCGTGATCGTCGAGAACTCGGTGCGGTTCTTGATGAGGTTGAGCTGGCCCTGCAGCTGCTCGATCTGCACGCGCACGTTGCCGAGCGCGGCATCGATCTTCAGGGTCTCGTCGACGGTCTTCGCTTGCGGGAAGAGCTGAAGGTAGCGCTGTTCCTCGGCCTGCTTCGCGGTAAGACGCGCCTGCAGGTCGGTGAACTGGTCGGTGACGTCCTTCGCGTCGACGTTCGACGTGACGACTTCGCCATCGAGCAGCTTCAGCTGGCGGAGCGCCTCATCGAAACGGTCCGACGGGACGCGCACGGTGATGAGCGCGCTGCGGTTCTCGCCCTGGCCGGTCTGGCTCATGGCGAGGATGTCGCCGCCGAGGCCGTTCGCGATGGCGCGCGCCTTGTCGGCCGTTGCCCATGGATCCTGCGTCTTCATCGAAACGTTCGCGGTGAGGATCAGGTTGCGGCTCGGGTTCGTGACGAGCGTCGGGATACCGTTCTCCGCTGTCGTTCCGACGCCAGACGCTGGGATGCTGCCTGGGGCACCTACGCCCTTCGAGTCCGCGGCGGTGTCCCTCAGGTTGTTCCCGATGTTGCTGAACGCCTGACCAGCGGGCGCGGTCGAGCACGCCGCCGCGAGCCCCAGAACGAGACCGAGAAGTGCGAGAGCGCGCCATGAGCGCCGCATGTATCCACCACCCTTTCAAGGTGCTGCTGATACATACGACGGCCGGCTCGGTTGTGTTCCCTAGAAGCGGTCTCCGAAGAGTTTCCGCGCGTTTTCGCCCACCTGCCGCCCAAGCTCGGCGGGTTCCTCGCCCCGGGCGGCGGCCACCGCGGCGAGGGTCTCGAGCACGAAGGCCGGCTCGTTCCGCTCGCCGCGGCGCGCCTGTGGCGCGAGATAGGGCGCGTCCGTCTCGACGAGGATCCGGTCCGCCGTGACGCCCGCGGCCGCCAGCCGCAGCGACCCGTTCTTCGGATAGGTCACCGTCCCGGCGAACGAGACCGCGAAGCCGCGCCGCATCCACTCCCCGACCTCGTCGGCCCCTTCGCTGTAGCAGTGCACCATGCCGCGCGCACCACCGGCGCGATCGATGAGCTCGCGCGCGACAGGACCGGATTCGCGAACGTGCACGACGACCGGCAGGTCGAGCGCGCGTGCCAGCGCGAGCTGCGCGAGGAACGCGGTCTCCTGCGCCTCACGCGGGGCGCTGCGACCCGAGAGATCCATGCCGATCTCGCCGATCGCGACGACGTGCTGGTCGCGCGCCAAACGATTCACCATTCCCGATACCGCATCGCTCCAGGATCCCGCGTGGTGTGGATGAACGCCGACGGCGACGCGCACCGATGGGTACCGGCGCGCGATGAGCACGGTGCGCTCGCTCGACGCGAGGTCGCCTGCGCACGACAACACGCGCTCGACCCCCGCGGCCGAAGCGCGCGCCATCACCGCGTCGAGGTCGTCGGCGAAACGGCGATCGTCGAGATGCGCGTGGGCGTCGATCACGCGCGTGCCGTCAGGCGGTCTTCGCTCGCTCGAGCCGCGGGAAGAGCGACGGCGCGGTGCGGATCTGCTTTCCCGATTCGAGCAGACCCCAGCGCGCGACAGCCTCCCATTTCGCCGAGGCAGGCGATTCGACGCCCAGCACCTCGGCGATACGGGGACTGATCGTCGGCATATACGGGAACAGGAGATACGCGACGAGGCGCACCGCCTCGAGCCCCGCGTACAACGACGCCTCGACCTCGCCCTTCCGTGGCGGCTCCTTCACCGCCTGCCACGGCTGCGTGCGCTGGAAGTGCTTGTTCGCCTCTTCGACGACAGCGAAGATCGCGGCGAGCGCCTCGGAGAAGTCGAGCCGGGCGGCGTACTCGTCGTGCGCGCGAAGGGCGCGCTCGGCAGTTTCGCGCAGCGCCTTCTCGGATGGACCTTCTTTGCCGGGCGGCGGCACACGAGCCTCGCAATACAGCTCGACCATCTTCGTCGCGCGCGAGACGAGGTTGCCGAGGCCGTTGGCGAGATCGGCGTTGAAGCGAAGGTCGAGGAGGTCCGGCGAGATGGGCGAATCCTTGGCGAACGGCGCCTCGCGCAATAACAGGTAGCGAAGCGCATCACTCCCCCACTCATTCGCCGCGGCGATGGGATCGATCATGTTGCCGCTCGATCGCGAGAGCCGACCCTCGCCGGCGTAGTGAAGGAAGCCGTGGGCGTAGACCTGCCGCGGTAGCTCGAGACCCGCGGACATCAGCATCGCCGGCCAGAACAGACAATGAAAACGCGTGATGTCCAGTCCGATGACGTGCAGATCGGCCGGCCACCACTTCTTGAACTTCTTCTCGTCGGTGCCGAACCCCACACCGGTCGCGTAGTTGATGAGAGCGTCGAACCAGACGTACACCGTGTGCCCAGGCTTGTCCGGGAACGGGATCCCCCAGGTGAGGTTGCGCCGCGACACGCTAACGTCCTTAAGGCCGCGTTCCAGCCAGCCCAGGACTTCGTTGCGTCGTACCTCTGGCACGCAGAAGTCAGGGCGCTCGTGGTACAGGTCTTTAAGGCGCTGCTCGTACTTGCTGAGGCGGAAGAAGTAGTTCTCCTCCTTGAGGCGCTGGATCTGGCGGGTCGGGTGGATCGGGCACTGACCATTTACGAGGTCACTCTCTTCATAGAACGCCTCGCACCCGGTGCAATACCAGCCCTCATACGTCGAGAGGTACACATCGTCGTTCGCGATCCAGCGGCGAACGAATTCCTGGACACCGACGATGTGATCGGGGTCGACCGTGCGGATGAAACGGTCATATGAGATGTGCCAGAGGTCGGCCATCTGCCGGAACTCGGCCGCGTATCTATCGACGAGCTGACGTGTGGGGATCCCTTGCTCCTTCGCCGCCTGCTCGTTGCGCGTCGCGTTCTCGTCCGTGCCCGTCAGGAAGTAGACGTCGTCCCCGCGTTGCCGGTGAAAACGGGCAAGTGCGTCAGTCCCGGTGAACTCATACGCATGGTGAAGTCCGGGCCGGGCGTTGACGTATGCAATGGCGGTCGTGACGTAGAACTTCATCGGAATTTGCTCGGTATTCTAGGTCGACATGCCCCTCGTCGACACACGTTGAGTCGCGCTGCCGTCGCGGTCCTCACGCGCGTCCTGCTCGTCATCTTCACGTTCGTCCTCATCGTCGTGCTCGCGCAGATCGCGCTCGTCGCGGCACGCACGCGCTTCGATCACGCGCCGATCGCCGACATCCTCCAGCAGGCCTGGGAGGGCACCCAGGACTACTTCTCGAGCCTGTTCCAGGGGTCGCTCGGCGAAGCGACGACGACGTCAATCCTCGGCGGCCGGCGCCGCTCGATGGGCGAGGTGCTCCTCGACGCGTACCCGAAGAGCATGCTGCTCGTCGGCCTCGCGGTGACGCTCGCCGCGGTGCTCGGCGTCGCCGTCGGCGTGGTCGCCGCTGCCACACGCAGCGCACGCCTGCGGGCCGCGCTCCTGGGCAGCACGATGGCGGTGATCTCGCTGCCGTCCTTCCTGCTCGCGATCCTCCTGATCCTCCTGTCGGCCGAGATGGTGCGCCGCTACAACGTCCGGCTCTGGCCGAGCTTCGGCTTCGGGATCGACGACCATCTCATCCTGCCGACGCTCGTCCTCGCCGCGCGCCCATTCGCCCAGATCGCGAACTTCGCGTTCGTTGCCGTCGACGAGGAGCTCGGCGCCGACTATGTGCGGACCGCACGGTCCAAGGGCCTGCTCGAGCGCGTGGTCATCGGCCGCCACGCGCTTCGCAACGCCCTCGTGCCGATCCTCGGTGCGATCGCGGCGGCACTTTCGATCGGACTCTCCACGCTGCCGGTCGTCGAGGTGTTCTTCTCCTGGCCCGGCCTCGGCTTCTCACTGCTCCAGGCGATCCAGCGCTTCGACGCCGCGACCGCGGGCACGTTGCTCGGTGCGTTGGTCGTGACGATCGCGATCGTTCGGTTCGCGCTCGACGCGGCCGCCTCCCGTCTAGTGCACGCGTCGACCGGAGCGGCATCCTGATGCGGCGCGCGCTCACCTGGCAGCTCATCTTCGGCGCGGCGATCATCGGTGGCTGGGTCTTCGTCGGGCTGGCGGCGCCGCTCCTCACGGATGTCGATCCCCTCAAGGGCACGACACTGATCATCGACGGCCCGCGTTCCGTCCTCGCGCCGTACGACCCAGGGACCTACGGCTACCCGCTCGGGTCGGACCGGAGCGGCCGGGACCTGTGGGCGGGCGTCATGTACGGAGCACGCGCAACGCTCACGATCGCGTTCGTCGTCCTCGCCGTGCGCCTCGTCGTCGGGACCGCCCTGGGTGCGCTCGCGGGTTGGTTCGCCGGCTCGTCGCTCGACCGCGCCGTGTCCGCGCTCATCGACGCGTTCGGCGCGTTCCCGACCGTGCTCTTCGCGATGCTCTGGATCTTCGCGTTCGACATCCGCTCGGGCATCAGCGCATTCGCCGCGGCGCTCGCGATCACGGGCTGGTGGGGATTCGGTCGCGCGACGCGGTCCGCTGTCGTCGCGCTCCGCGGACGTCCGTTCCTCGAGGCGGCGCGCTCACTCGGCCTATCCGAGTTCGCCGTGTTCGCGCGCCACGTGCTGCCGAACCTGCTTCCCATGCTCGCGGTCGCCGCCGCGCTGGAGGCGAGCGCGATCCTCCTCGTGCTCGGCGAGCTGGGATTCCTCGGCATCGTCGTCGGAGGCGGGCAGAACGTATCGACCGACGTGACCGGTCGTGGCGGCGGAACTGAGTTCATCTTCGCGACGACCGAGTGGGGCGCCATCCTCGCGCAGGGCAAGTTCGAGATCTACCGCGCCGCCTGGATCGCCCTCGTGCCGGCCGTAGCGTTCGCAAGTGCGATCCTCGGCTTCAATCTCATCGGACACGGACTGCGGACGTTCTTCGAGCGCGCGCCGGTCGCGCTCGGCAAGCTCCTCTCACTGCGCACCGCGATGGCGATCGTCGCGATCTTCGTCGCGTTCCGCGTGGCGAGTCCGTACCTCGGACCCGCGGGCAGCTACGTCGCCGTCGCGCGCGAATTCGACGCGGCGCGTGCGCGAGGGCACGTCGACTGGCTGGCGGATCCCGCGCGCGCCGGACGGTACACCGGATCGGCCGGATACAACGAGTCCGCGCGCTACGTCGCCGATCAGTTCAAGTCCATCGGACTCGAACCCATCGGCAGCGACGGGACCTACTTCCAGAACTGGGGAACGAACATCGTCAAGCTCAGCGCGATGCCGGTCTTCGAGCGCGTCGACGACGATCCGAAGCGGTATCAGCCGCGCGTGGACTTCAGCGAGCGCGTTGGCGGTCGCGCCGGCGGCGGCACCGCCGAGGGCAACATCGTGTATGTGGGTGGTGGGATCCGCACGCAGGAGTACAGCGACTACCAGGGCACGCATCCCGAGGGGAACATCGTGTTGATCGCCGGGCCGACGCAGGGCGATCCGATCGACGCGGCGATCCGGTCGGGCGCGAAGGCGGTCATCTTCGTTGCCGCGCCAGACCGCGGGATCATTCGCGGCTCGTACTCCGCGTTCTTCGAAAGGGACACCGTCCCGGTGATCACCGTGAGCGAAGCCGTGGCCGACGAGCTCATCGCGCCCTCAGGCAAGCGCATCGCCGACCTCCGTAAGACCCTGGAGGAGCGGCGCCGTCGCGCGGACCAACGGCCGAGCCTGGTCCGCAGCGCTCCGGAGCCGCTCTCGTTCGACACGCCGACGCGCGTCCATATCGAGGTGTCGTTCGGGCCCGTCCAACCGGTCCGCACGATGAACGTCGTGGGCATGCTGCGCGGGAGCGATCCCGAACGCGCGGCGAAATTCGTCGTCATCGGAGGGCACCTCGACGGCGTCGGCACCGACCCCAACGGGACGGTCTATCCGGCGGCGAACGACAACGCCTCCGGTCCGGCGGTCACGATCGAGGTCGCGCGCGTCCTCGCCGCGAAGAGGGCGATGCTGAAGAACTCCGTGATCTTCGTCGCGTTCGCGGGCGAGGAGGAGGGGCTCATCGGCTCGGAAGCATTCTTGGCGAACGCGGTCACGACCCCGTATCGCGCGGACAACATCGTCGCGTTCATCAATCTCGACATGAACGGGTGTTGCGGCGCGCTGGCCGCCTCCGACGAGAACTTCGCACTGCACCAGCGGGTCAAGTCCGCAGCCGAGCGCCTCGGTTACGGCCTCGAGTACACACCCGCCATCGGCGGCAGCGACCACTTCACTTTCCTGCGGCGGCGCGTGCCCGCGGTGATGATCTCCGGGACCGACCTCGGCCCGTTCCACACCGTCGGCGACACGCCGGCAACGGTCGACCCCGCCCGCCTGCGCGCGTCCGGTGAGGTCGTGCTCCAGTCGGTGCTCGAGATGGCGGCGACCGGATGAGGCGCCTCCTCCTGACCGCGCTGCTCGTCGCGTCGTGCGGTCCGACGGCGGTCATCGCGTCACCGACGCCGAGCGCATCGCGCAGCCCGTCGCCGACCGCGGTGGCCGTTGCGGGCACGGCCGTCTTTGACGGGCCGAAAGCACGAGAGCACATCGCCTATCTCGCGGACCCCGCACGCGGCGGCCGGTACAGCGGGTCGCCGGGCTATCTCGACGCGGCGCAGTACGTCGCCGATCAGTTCAAGGCGGTCGGCCTCGAGCCGCTCGGGGGCTCGTATTTCCAGCGGTTCCCGATGCCGATCGTGGATCTCACCGCGACACCAACGCTCACGCGCACCGGTGCGGACGCGAAGTCGTGGAAACACCGGGTCGACTTCACGGAGAGCGTGGGTGGCCGATCGGGTAATGGATCGGCCGAGGCGCCGGTCGTCGTGGTCGGCGGTGCGGCGAAGGGCAACGGGCAGGATGACTTCGCCGGCGTGACGGCGCGCGGTCGCATCGCGCTCGTGACCGGTCCGATCGCGGGGAGCGCGGTCGAGGCGTCCTTCGCCGAAGGAGCGGTCGGCGTCCTCGTCATCGGAGACGCCTCGATCCGCTACTCATTCATCCCGCGGTTCTTCGCGGACACGATCCCGGTGCTCGTGATCACCGAGAGCGTGGCGAACGAGCTCCTCGCGCCAGCGGCGAAGACCGTCGCGCAGGTGCAGAGCGCGGTCCGCGCGCGGCGGTCGAACCCCGCGGCGCCGTCACCGGCGTTCGAGACGGACGTGACCGTACGCATGGCGCTGCCACTCACCCCGGTCCACGAGGTCGAGGGCGTGAACGTGATCGGCCTGCTGCGTGGGAGCGATCTGGAGCTGTCGAAGCGCGCGGTCCTCGTCGGTGGCCACCTCGACGGTGTCGGCACGGATCCCGACGGCACCGTCTTCAGCGCCGCGAACGACAACGCCTCGGGCCCAGCGGTCACGATCGAGGTCGCGCGAGCGCTCGTCACAAAGCGCGCGGAGCTCAAGCGGTCGATCGTGTTCGTCGCCTGGGCCGGCGAGGAGGAGGGGCTGCTCGGCTCGGAGGCCTACGCCGGACGCATGGCGGTGTCGCCCGGCCGGGTGGAGAGCCTCGTCGCGTATCTCAACCTTGACGTCATCGGCTGTTGCGGCAACACGCTCGAGGCGTCGGACGAGAGCGCGACCCTGGTAGACCGGATCCGCGCGGCGGCGGCGCGCCTCGGCATCCCGTTCCAGTCGATCCGCGGCGGCGGCAGCGACCAGACGACGTTCGCGAAGCGCGGCGTGCCGTCCGCGATCATCCTCTGGAGCGACATCATCCTGCACACGCCGCGCGACACGATCGCGCTCATCGAAACGCCTCGGCTGCAGAAAGCGGGCGATGTCGTGACCGCGGTCACGCTCGAGCTCGGGCGGGGCGACGGACCCTAGCCGCCGCGAACACCTCGCGTGAGCGTCAGGTGCCGGCTAAGGGCTCGCGTCCACGTCCGTCGAGAAGGCCTTTCCATCCGCCGTGACGAAGAACGCGAGGAACTTCGCGGGCGCCGTGCCCTTGTTCCAGACCTGTAGCGGGGTGTCCGCATCGATGGACGTCCCATCGCCCTTCTGGAGTGTCTTCATCGCTGCACCCTGCACGCGAACCTCGACGGTGCCCTCGAGCACCAAGATGGTCTCCATCCCACCGTGCTTGTGCGCAGCGGTCCGGCCATTCGGCTGGACCGTGACGTAGCGCAGACCCAATGAGTAGGCGCCCGCAGGGAGCGCGGCCAGATCCGACGTCGCGAAAGCCTCCTTCTGTCCGGGGAACGTGGGCGAAGCCGTGCGCGCCGTGTTCGGGCGGATACTGATGAAGTACCAGCCACTCGTAGATGTCCCCGGATTGCTGTGCGTGTGACCGACATTGGCCGGGACGAATGCGGCCTCGCCGGCCTTCACGTCCTTCGTCTCACCGCCCTCGATCGCCAGCCGGTGGGCACCGGTGTGGGTGTAGACGAATCCGGCGATGTGCGCGTGGGTGATCGGAGCTCCAGCCGCTTGAGGGACATCGAGATACTGCACGTAGAGCGTGCCCGCCGGCAGCGCGGTGATCTTGCCGTCTCCAAGAACGTCGGTCTTCGCGCCTTCGGCCTTCGCCGTATTCGCGGCGGCCGGGCTTGCGCCGGCCGGCGCTGCAGCCCCGCATCCAACGGTCACGATCGCAGCGCTTGCGAGCAGCGCGAGCACATGCCTTCCGTTCATTTTCTTGGACCTCCGTTCCTCGCTCCGGATGCTACCCGAGGTCTCGGCGGCCCGGCCGTTACGCGACGTGAGATTGACACGGTACGACCACTGGTCATACTGGAGGAAAGTGACCAAGAAGACGGCCATAAGCCTCCCCGACGACCTCTTTCGCCAGATCGAGCGGGCGCGCAAGCGGTCGAAAAAGGACCGCAGCACCTGGATACAGGAAGCTGCAGCCGATTACCTAAAGCGGAAGACGATGCAAGAGAAGATCGACGCGTACTTCGACGGATACCGACGGATCCCGGACGGCGACGACCCCGACTTCCTCGCGATGGAGAAGATCGGGATCGAGGACGCCGCGTCAGATGAGGAATGGCCGGAGGCGCCGGGCGATGCCTAGGGGAACCGAGCACGGCGAGATCTGGTGGGCTGCCGCCGACAAGAGGCGCCCCGTGCTGGTCGTATCTCGCGACGACTCGCGAGGCGCGCGCACGCAGACAACCGTCGCGGCGATCACACGAACTGCTCGCGGGCTGGCGTCCGAGGTCGAACTCGACGAACGCGATGGCCTGCCCATAGCGTGCGTTGCTAACTGCGACGACCTCACGACGATCGCGAAGGCGCGCCTGATCCGTCGAGTCGGCCGTCTGTCCCAGGTCAAGCTCACGGAGCTTCACGACGCCCTGACGTTCGCCCTCCAGCTCGACTGAGTCACGCACACGGAATTACCGCCCGCTCTGCCGCCGCTCCTCGAACCAGTCCGGGGGTGGTCTCGGATCGAATGCCCGTGCCGGACACGACGGGTCGCCACAGGCTTCATCAGGGTCGCCTTTGCCTGAGCGGTGTTCGAATTCGTAGTGGAAGCATGCCCAATGCATCCGCTCGAAGACCGCGTAATACTCACGATTCCTTCGAACAGGGCGCTTTGCAGCGGACACAAATCGGCGCGTCATCTATGTCCTCACGCTGACCGGTCCTCGGAACGCTAGTCACGCCGCACTGAAACCATGTTGACGATCGCCGCGGCACGCTGAGAGATGACGTTCGCGACGCTCGCACGGAGATCCTCGGCGGGCTCGGTCGCGGTCTCCACGTCGGCCAGCGCGTTGTAGATGTTGCGCAGCAGCCGGTGCGCCTCCGTCGGCGGCCGGATGGCGGCGAGCGTCTTGTCGAGCTGGATGATGTGCTGGCGAAGGTGCTCCTCGAAGCGATGCAGTCGGAAGCGGATCGGCATCGGACCATCCCAGAACCAGGCGGGCTTCTCGAGCTCGGCGTCAGTCACGTCGGCGAGCTCGCGTAGGACGCGCCGGTGGATCTCGAAGAACGCGTTGCGAATCGACTCGATCGATCCAGCCACGGCGTCCTTCGGCGTCGCGTATGGCTTGCGGTACGCCTTGAACTCGTCCTCCGACGGCTCGGTCGCGTTGCCGGCACGGTGTCGTTCGAGCGCGCCACGGCTCACCCCGAGGAAGCCGTATTCCGCTCCCATCACGTGGTCGAGCGTCTCACGCAGCGGCCACTCCCCCTCCGCCGGCGCGCGGTCGAGGTCTTCGGTCCGGACTCCCGCGAGGACACCGGTGAGATCGCGGTACGTCTGGTGGTACTGCGCGAGGACGCGCTCAGCCTGCGACAGCGCGCTCTGGCGGCGCGCGGCGACCTGCACGGCGAGGTCGCGCAGCTCGTGATGCGTCATGAGCAGCGCGAAGCGCAGACCCTCTTCGTCGTACTCACGCCACTTCCACTCGCGCCCCATGTCCTCGTCCGAAAGCTGCACTGTCGCCCGGACGAGCTCCTCGACGGCCTGCGTGACGGTCTTCGTCACAGCGCGAGCGCGGGCACGCCCGCGACCGTTTCCTCGGCGATGTGATCGACCACCTCGTGCAGGTGGCCGGAGGCGGCGAACGCCCGAAGCTGCCGGTCCGCGCTGGTCCCGTCACGCACGATCGTCTGGAGATACTCGACCTCTCGTCGCGAGCCGAGCGCGTCCACAACGTCGTCGACGAACTCGAGTAGCTCCACCGCGAGGTCGCGCATCGGCACTTCGATCTGCTTGCCGAAGTCGATGAGCTTCGCGTCCATGCCCCCGCGGACGGCCCGCCACTTATTTTCCTGGATGAGGCTCGGCGTGTAACGGCGGAAGCCCTGGTTCCGGGCGCGCAGCACGAGCAGCTTCGCGCAGATGGCCTGCGTGAGTGCGGCGATGCACAGCGTCTCCTCGACCCGCGTGGCCGCATCGCACACGCGGAATTCGATGGTCGGAAAGACGGCGTGCGGGCGCAGATCCCACCAGATCTTCTTGCCGTCGTCGATGCACTTCGTCTTCACCAGGAGCTCGACGAAGTTCTCGTACTCGTCGTATGAGGTGAACTCCGGCGGTATCCCGGTCCGCGGGAAGCGCTGCCAGATGATCTGCCGGTACGACTTGAGACCGGTGATGCGCGTGAGCCAGAAGGGGCTCGAGGTCGAGATCGCGAGCAGGTGCGGCAGGAAGTAGCGCGCTTCGTTCATCACCTCGATACGCAGCTCGGGGTCGGGGATGCCGATGTGCACATGCAGGCCGAAGATGAGCAGCTCGCGGATGACGTCCTGAAGCTCCTCCTCGAGAATCTTGTAGCGCTCGTGCTCGGTGACCTCCTGGTCCTGCCAGTGCGAGAACGGGTGCGTGCCGGCCGACGCGATGCGCAGACCCGCCGGCTTCAGCAGCGCGGCGATCGAGCCCCGCAGCGTCACGATCTCGTCGCGGGCCTCGCTCACGTCGGCGCAGATCTTCGTGCCGGCCTCGACGACCGATTGCATCATCTCGCGCTTCAGCTGGTCGCCGAAGCGGCCACCGGCCGCCGCGAGGAGCGTCTCGATGTGGCTCTTCAGCTGTCCCTGCGCGTCGACGATCTGGAACTCTTCTTCGATGCCGATGGTGAGACGCGGGACGTCGCGGACCTTCATCGGGAACGCGCCTCAGCGCGAGCGCGGCTGATGAGGTCGTACACCCGATCGCCATCGGCGATCGCGCGAAATGCCGGCGTCCAGCTTCCGGTGAATCCGAATCCCCAGGATGCGTACGGCGAACGTGGCGCAAAGTAGATCGACGTCGTCCCGAAAAGGGACCTCTGAAGCTCGACGAGCTGCAGGCTGGCGAGATCGATCTCGGCGCGCCGGCGGAAGCCGCGGATGAGGACACGCCGGTCGGTCAACACGTACGTCGTACGCGATCCTTCCAGCCACCCCGAAATGAGCATCGGGCCAAAGAAGAAGACGCCGAAGAACAAAGCCGGAAACAGGAAGAACAGCGGCGACGGCGCGTTAGGGCTCCGTGATCCGATGACGGACGAAAACCCCAGCAGCCACACGGCGAAGAACACGAAGAAGAAAACGTACATCGGATTGAACACAAAGCGGAGGAGGTCGGGCCGACCCTCCCAGAGCACGCGCTCCCCGGGCAGCAGGGCCACGTCGGTCATGCCGCGCCGTCCAGCACGTACGTGGGCACGACGCTGCCCGCGCCCGCCGTCACGTTGAGCAGCGCGCTGGACGAAAGACGCGTGAGCACGCCGCCGACGCGGCCCCAGAACAGATACGGATCGCAGTCGACGCTGAGATCGAGGAAATGCACGCGGTCGAGCAGCACCGGGAACGGCTCACGCGGGACCGCGACCTTCTCCTGCACGACGAACGACGTCGTGAGCGCGGCCAGCAGCGCCTGCTCCCACTCGTGGCGATCGACGGTCCAGCCGAGCACGACGCCCTTCCCGCCGTACTCGTCGTTCGGCTTGAGCACGAGGCGCTCGCGGTTGCGGACGATGAACTCGGCGAGATCGATCACCTTCTCCCCGTAGGTCGTGTGGCCCTCGCGCACCTTGCGCGTCCAGGGCACGTGTTTCGCGATCGCGCGCCGCTGCGCGGGCGTGTAGAGGCGCGCGTATCGGTCGTCGGAGAGCAGCGCGAGGCTCATCTTCTTGTGCAGCAGCTTCGCGCGGAAGCTGTTCACCACGGTGACGTCGCCGGCGAGATACGCCCGGAGCAGCGGCTGCGCGATCTCGGGCTTCGCGAGAAGCTCGGAGAGCAGCACGCGCCGGTAGACGAGATCGATCGGCGTCCCCTTCGCGCGGAGTCTGCCGGCGCGATACGTCAGGTCGTCCGGAGCGCAGATCACGGTCTTCACGCCGAGCTCGGTGAACGCGCGCTGGAACATCTCGAACTCGGTGAGCGTGGGCAGACCGCGCCAGTCCACGATCGCGATGGTGCCTACCTTCCGGCCATGAGCGCGCCGCATCACGGTGAGCTGCTTGCTCGCCGCGCGGAGCGGCCGCGCGCGAAAGCGCTTCCGGAACGAGCGCATCGCCGGGAGGCGGTCGAAGATCTTCACGAGGACGTCGTTGTACGCCATGCCGGCCGGAGACTCGGCGTTGTATTCGACGTAGCGGATGACCCCGTCCGAGACGAAGCCATCCAGACGCGACGACGGCGATGCCGCGGCGAAGCCCGGGTTTGCGAGCGCGAGACGGTCCTCCTCGGGCGACAGGTCGAGCTCGCGGCGCAGCTCCTCCTCGCGCAGCAGCGCGCGCTCGAGACGCGCGAGCGCACCGTACAGAGCTTCGGACGCGCTGACGTTCGCGGCGTGCTGACGTTTCGTCACGAAGTTCGGCCGCAGGGAGACGCAGAGCGGGCGATCTCCGAACACGGCGCGCGCGGTGCGCTGCCCCTCCGCGAGCGTTTCGGCACAGGCCGCCGCCATCGCCGCGTCCGAAAGGAGCGCGTTGTACGCGACGACGAACGCCGGCTCCGTGGTCATGTGCGCACGTGCCGCCACCAGCGGTGCTCGCCACGCCACGGCGGCTGCGCCGCGCCGGTCGCGTACGCGATGACGAGGTCGCTCATCTTCTCCAGCACCCAGTTGAAGTTGTCCTCCTTGATGGAGAACGAATCGAAATCGGGCGCGGGGTTGAGGAAGTCGATCGCGTAGAGCGTGCCGTCGCGGACCGCGAACTCGACGGTGTCCATGTCGTAACCGAGCGCGTCGACGAGGGCGCGAGCGTCGTGGACGGCGCGGTCGCGCAGCTCACCCTCGACCGGACGGCTCACGACATACCGGTCGGCGAACGGCGCCGTGGGGTCGTAGCGGATCGGAAGGATGTTCGTGCGGCCGATGCAGATGCAGCGGACGTAATCGTCCCACTTGATGAACTCCTGCAAGATCATCGTCTTCGGCCGATGCCCTGGGCTGAGGCCGCCCGATTGGTCGTACGCCCAAAGCAGATCCTGCTTGGAGTCCACGCGATACACGTCCTTCCATCCGCCACCGGTGTTCGGCTTGAGGATGGCCGGCAGGCCGACGTACGACAGGATGTCGTCCCAATCGAGCGGGTACTTGAGGTTCCGCAGCGACTGGTCGCTGATGTCCGAGATATACGACTTGTTCGGCAGCACGACGGTCTTCGGCACGGCGACGCCGAGCATCCGCGCGAGCGTGCACTCGAAGAACTTCTCGTCGGCCTCCCACCAGAAGGGATCGTTCACCACGACCGTGCCCATGAGCGCCGCGCTCTTGAGGTGCGCACGGTAGTACGGCACCTCGTGGCTGATGCGATCGACGATGACGCGGTACCGCGGCAGCTCGAGCTCGCGCGTCCCGCCGAGCACGGCAAGCTCCGCGGTGATGCCCTGCGCGGCGCCTTTTCGGTTCACCGTCTCGATGAACGGTCCGGGGAAGGTGTTCTCGCGCCCGACCAGAAGACCGACGACTTTGCTCACAGGAACACGTCCACCATCTCTTTCCAATATGGCCAGTCATGCGCCCAGCCATCCCACACATGCAAGCTCGCCGGCACGCCCTTGTCCTGGAGGGCCGTCGCCATACGCCGTGACTCCTCGACATTCGGATCGTCGTGTCCCGTCGCGATGACAATCTCGGTCGACCGCAGGGGCTCGAGATAGCGCGCGTCGTTCAGGTTCGGGAGGAACGTCAGCGGGTTCACGTAGTACGCCTCACCCTCATGCGAGCCGCCAAGCCAGCGCGCCGCGTCATAGGCGCCCGAGAGACCGACCGCCTTGCGCGCGAGACCGGGTCGGCGCGTGGCGAACGCGATCGCGTGGAACGCGCCGAACGACGCGCCGGCGGTCACGAGGAAGTCGACCGGATTCTCAGCACGGACGGTGGGGAGGACCTCCTCCACGAGGTAGCGCTCGTACGCGAGGTGCCGCTGGGCACGCTCCTGTGGCGCCTTCTTCTTGTCGTAAAACGACTCCGAGTCGACGCTGTCGACGCACCAGAGCTGAAGCCAGGCCGCGTCGATGCGCTCCGCCATGTGGGCGATCATCCCGAAGTCCTCCCACTGGTAGAAGCGGCCCATGGAGGTCGGGAAGACGAGGACCGGGGTGCCGCCTTCGCCGAAGACGAGCAGCTCCATGTCCCGCGAGAGCGCAGGACTGTGCCACTTGCGGTAGTCGCGCTTCAACGGATCGGCTCCCCCTTCGCCCATCGGAGGATAGCCGGGCTCTGGCCTACCGGAACCAGACCTCTTCCAACACACGCATGACGTTGCCGCCAATGGCCTTGCCGATGTCGCCGTCGGAGTAGTCGTGCTTGACCATCCAGCGCACGATGTTCGGGAACGCCTCGGCCGGGTTCTCGATCCCATCGACGAACGCGACCTCCTCGAAGGCCTGCGCGCCGTGCGCGGCCTTGATCGACAGCTGCTTCGCGAAGTAGTGGTGCAGCCCGACGTGATCGCCGAACAGGGTGTCTGGTCCGAACGCGACATGGTCGATCCCGATGAGATCCGCGCAGTACTCGAAGTGCTCCATGAAGCTCTCGATCGAGTGCTTGGGATGCTTCTTCGTGAGCGTCGTGTGCGGTGCGGCCTCGATACCGATGACGCCGCCCTTCGCGGCCATCGCTTTCAGCACCTCATCGGGCTTCATCCGCTTCGTGTTCCAGAGCCCGCGCGCTCCGGCGTGAGTGATGAAGATCGGTTTCTCGCTTGCCTCGATCGTGTCCAGCGATGTCTGGTCACCCGAGTGCGAGACGTCGATCGCGATCCCGAGCTTGTTCATTCGGCGCACGGCCTGGCGTCCGAACTCGGTGAGACCGCCGTCCTTGGCTTCTTTCAGTCCGCTGCCCAGCGTGTTCGCTTCGCTGTACGCGATGCCGGAAGACCGGATGCCGAGGCCATACAGGATGTCGAGACGATCGACCTCGTTCTCGATGGCCGTGGCGGCTTCGAGCGAGGCGATGAACGCGATCTGCCCGTTCTCCTTGGCGCGGCGGATGTCGTCCAGAGTCTCTCCACGCACGACGAAGTCCTGGTGCAGGATGTCTGACAGGCGCATCCCGAGGTCGTAGACGATGTCGTCCCACTTCCAGCCGGCCTTCGACGTGATCGTCGCGGTGCCGTCCATCAGGCAGTCGAATACCGCATCAAGCCCGGACCGCGCCATGCCGGCGTATCCCGTCCAGTCGCGTCCCTGCCGGCGGTAGTCGGCCAGTTCCGCGAAGTCCGCCGGAACGACAAAGCAGTGGTCGTGGAGCGACACCGCGAGGTGCTCGTCGAGCAGACGCTGGACCCGCTCCTCCTGCGCGGTGCTGACCTCGACCTTGCGCGAGGGCACGCGGTCGAGCTCTTTCGCGAGCTCGAATTCGCGATAGTCGCTGCCCGGTTCGAGGTACTGGAAGCTGCGATAACCGGAGTAGCGCGTGGCCTTACCGACGTCGGCTGTCTTCATCTCGTCCTCCCCTGCGTGTCGCCCGCCGATACTAGCGACGGCGCCTGGGGTCCAGCGCGTCGCGTAGACCATCTCCCAGGAAGTTGAACGCGAGCACGACGGCCGTGATCACGAGGCCGGGGTAAATAGCGAGCACGGGAGCCGTGAAGACGTAGATCTGCGCCCGCTGAAGCATGTTCCCGAGCGAGGGCAGCGGCGCCTGGACGCCGAAGCTGAGGTAGCTGAGGGCCGACTCGGTCAGGATCGCGAACGCGACTCCCAGCGTGGCCGAAACGACCAGTGAGGGGATCGCCTGCGGAAGGATGTGGCGGACGAGCAGGCGAGGCGCGGGCACTCCGAGCGACACGGCTGCCACGACGAACTCGGCCGTCTTCCAGCGGAGGGTTTCGCCGTAGACGACCCGCGCGACCGGCATCCACGACAACGCGCCGATGACCAGGACCAGTGTCCCAATGCCGGGGCCGAGCACGGTGACCACGACGAGGATGAAGAAGAATGCCGGCACGGCGAGCATCCCGTCGGTGAAGCGCATGAGCACCGTGTCGGGCCATCCGCCCTTGAAGCCCGCGACGGCGCCGACGATGACGCCGATCAACAGCGCGGCGAGCATGGCGGCGACGCCGACGAGCAGAGTGACCCGGGTCCCGTGAAGCAGGCGACTCAGGACGTCCCGCCCGAGCTCGTCGGTGCCGAGCGGGTACGCCAGACTCGGCGCGGCGAGGGTCTGCGCCGGATTGGTCGCCTCGGGCGGGATCGTCCAGAACAACGGGCCGACGATCGCGAGAAGGGATATCGCGGCGAGCACCGCGAGGGCTGCACCTCCGAGACGCGTCACGCGAGTCGTACCCGCGGATCGATGCGGGTGTACGCGAGATCCACGAGCAGGGTCGTCCCGACCGCCACGGCCGCGGCCACCACCGTGAGGCCGGTGATGAGCGGGTAGTCCCGGCCCTGAGCGGCCTCGAGCGCGAGCCGGCCGAGACCTGGCCAGCTGAACACCACCTCCGTGACCACCGCACCGCCGAGCAGGCGCGGCACGAGCGCCCCCAGCGCGCTGACCACGGGGATCAATGCGTTCCGCAGGACGTGGCGCGCCACGACGACGCGCGGCCCGAGACCCTTCGACTCGGCGGTGCGGATGTAGTCCTCGTGGAGGACCTCGATCGCCGAGGAGCGCATGAAACGGACGATGGTGGGGAGGACCGTCGTGGCGAGCACCACCGCCGGCAGGACGAGGTGCTGCACGCGGTCGAGCAGCGTGTCCGTCGCGATCCCGGTCACTCCCGCCGATGGGAGTACGCGGAGCGAGACGGCGAAGATGAGGATCAGCACGATGCCCAGCCAGAAGACCGGCACCGCGAGTCCGATCGCGCTGAAAAAGCTCAGGACATGATCGAGGGAGCTCCCGCGGCGTAGTGCCTGGATGAGGCCGATCGGGATCCCGAGCGTTATCGACAGCAGGAAAGCGGCGCCGGCGAGCGTAAGGGTGTTCGGAAGTCTTTCGCCGATGCGTTGCGTGACGGGCTCATCCGTCAGGAGCGATATGCCGAAGTCGCCGCGCACCGCCCCCGTGACCCACTCGACGTACCGCTGCGTCACCGGCTTGTCGAGGCCCATGCGTTTGATCAGGGCGTCGCGCTGCTCGGCGGTGACGTCGAACCGCATGACCGACGCGGGGCCGCCAGGCGCGAGGTTCACGAAGAAGAAGGTGAGGGCGCTCGCGAAAACGATCACGAGCGCCCCCGACGCGATGCGCTGGAAAAGGAATGAAATTACTTCTTGGCCAACCACCATTCGCCGATGTAGTGCATCGAATCGCGGAGGCCGAGCTCGGGCACGCCCTGGAGTGCCGTGCTCAGCACGTCGATCTCCTGCGGGTACCAGAGGAAGAGATACGGCAGGACGTCGGACGTGTACCGCTGAAGCTCCTTGTACACGGCCTTCCGAGCCTCGAGATCGCCGGCGCTCTGCCCCTGCACGAGCAGATCATCGAGCTTCGCGTCCTGGTAGCCGGGGATGTTGAAACCCTTGCCCGCGGCGCTCGAGTGGTAGTACGGGAACACGTCCGGGTCGCTCGGGTAGGTCCACCAGTTGACGGTCGCCGTGTACTCGCGACGGACCACGTCCTTCTGGATGTAGGCGTTCCACTCCATCGTGTTCAGGTCGACGGTCACGCCGACCTTCTTGAGATCCTGCTGGATGAGCGCGTTGACGGGCTCGAGGACGCCGCGCTGACCGACGTCCATCGTGAACTGGAATGGGTTGCCATCCTTCTGGAGCACGCCGTTCGGCCCTGGCGTCCAGCCGGCCGCCTTCAGCAGCTCCGTGGCCTTCGCCGGATCGTACGGGTACTTCGACGCCAACGATGGGTCGTAATACGCCTTGAGCGCGGGAGTGATCGGGCTGTTCGCGATCGAACCGTAGCCGAGCTCGACCGATCTGATGATCGCCGCGCGGTCGATGGCGTGAACGAACGCCTGACGGACACGCACGTCGGTGAAGCGGCTGTCGGTCTGATTCAGCGAAAGCCAGTAGTACTGCACGAGCGGGCGTGCCACGACAACGAGACCTGCCGCGCTCTTCAGGCGATCGACCGCGGCCTTGTTGTCCAGGATCATGATCTGCAGGTCTCCCGAAAGCGCCTGCGCGATCTGCGTGTTCGGGTCGGGGACGACGGTGAAGACGACCTTCTCGAGGTACGGCTTCGGACCGAAGTAGTTCTCGTTGCGCACCAGCGAGACGCTCTGGCCGGACGTGTACTTCTCGACCTTGAACGGACCGGTGCTTACCGGAACGCCCTTATTGAACGACGTCGTCTTCAGCGGATCGGCCGAGAGCACATGTTTCGGCAGGATACCCGCGTTGTACGCGAGGAACGAAGCCAGGGCAGCGAACTTGCGCGTCAGGTCGAACCGCACCGTATTCGGGTCGACGACGGTGACGCTCTTCACGGCCGCGTAGCTCGCGCGGTTCTGCGCGCCGAGGTCCGGCTTGAGCACGATGTCGTTGAAGGTGAATGCGACGTCGTCGGCCGAGAACGGCTTGCCGTCGCTCCACTTCACGCCGCTGCGGAGCTTGAACGTCCAGCTGAGCCCGTCGGACGCGGTCGTCCAGCTCTCCGCGAGATCCGGCGCCGGCGCGAGATCCTTGCCGGGCTTGGTGAGGCCCTCGAAGATCGCACGGTTGATGAAGAGAGACTCGACGAAGGCGTTCGGGCTCCAGGGATTGAGCGTGGGATCCGCGCCGATGGGGATCGTGACGGTCCCTCCCGACACCGGCCCCGCCTGCGCTGACGGCGCAGCTGTCGCCCCGGTCTGCGTCGGGCTCGTGCACGCCGATATCGCGAGCGCGGCCACGAACATCAACGATGTGCTGCGGAACAAGAACGGGTGCAGGCCAAGCTTCATCGCATCCTCCCCCGCGCCGTGTAGCCGGGAGTTTAGGCCTCCGGACCACCCGATGGGTCGATCAGCGGGCCTTTGCCCGGCGCGAACACGACCGTGACTTCGCCCTTGGGCGGTTTCCCCGAGAAGCGTGCCGCGAGCTCCGACGCCGTGCCGCGGACAAGCTCCTCGTGGATCTTGGTGAGCTCACGCGCGACGACGACTGGCGCGGCCGGCGCGACGGCCGCGAGGTCGGTGAGCAGGTCGGCAACGCGGTAGGGACTCTCGTAGAGCACGACGGTGCGACCCTCGGCGATGAGCCGCTCGAGCAGGCGCCGTCGCGGCCCGCTCTTCTTCTCGACGAACCCGACGAACGTGAACTCGCGCGTCGGCAGTCCCGATGCCACGAGTGCGGCAATGGCCGCGGCAGGCCCGGGCACGGCGACGACCTCGTGACCCGCGGCAACGGCCGCGCGGACGAGCTGCTCGCCGGGGTCGGACAGCGCGGGCGTGCCCGCGTCGGAGACGAGGGCGACGTCCCAGCCGCGATCGAGCTGGCCGACGAGCTCGACGACCTTGCGCTTGTGGTTGAACTCGGTGTAGGCGGTGAGATGCTTCGCGCGGATGTCGTGCTTGCGCAGCAGGATCTGCGTGTGGCGCGTGTCTTCGCAGGCGACCATATGAGCCTCCTGGAGGATTCGCAGCGCGCGCTGCGTGACGTCCTCGAGGTTGCCGATCGGTGTTGCGACGAGATACAGCTTGCCCATCAGCGGAGATTCTCTCGCGTTGCCGGGTCCGGCTCAGCTCAGGAAGGCGATCGCGCGCGCGAGCAACTCAGCACGTGGGAGGTCTGGCCAATCATCAGGAATCGAGGTGGCTTCGGACGTTGCTGCGATCGACTCCACAAGGGAATACTCGCCTCCAGGCTTGGCGCGCTGAACGCTCAGCGAGATCAGCGCAATCGGTTCCTCCAACTCGCCCCGCTTCTCGCGCTCGTACTTGTCGCGACGATCCTCAAACCACCGGCGCATCCACGCACGGATTCCTGGTGATGACCCTTGGTATTCCGTGAAACGCACGGCTATGCCGTCTGGAAGGCTCATGACAAATATGGACGCGACAACTGCGTCGGAAATGGTCAGCTGCGATGGCACCCAAGCGCATCCAACGCTGAGGTCCTTCATGATCGGCGCCCACTCATTTCCTCGACGTACCGCGGCACTTTTCAGTCCTACACGCTATCCGCGGTCGGACGGAGGCTCTGCGCGATGAGTATCGCGACGACCACGATCGCACCGCCCGCGATCTGCGGGAGCGCGAGCTGTTCACCGAGCACGAGGAACGCGGCGATCGCCGCGACGACGGGCTCGATCGTCGCCGTCAGGCCAACGCGCGCGGCGGGGATGAGCTTCACCGCGGCGAGCGTTAGGCCGAACGGGATCACGGTCGCCACGATCAGCACGCCAACGAGAAGCGTGTAGATCTCGGGCGGCGTCGCGGTCCACGGTAGCGTCCAGAGCGGACGGTAGACCGCCCACGCGAGAAGCGCGAAGCCGAATCCATAGATGAGGAGCGTCGGCGTTTCGTAGCTCTTGAGGATCCGCTCCGCGAGCGAGAAGTAGAGCGCGAAGATGAACGCGGAGAGCACCGAGAGCGCCACGCCTTCGGTGTTCAGCTGGAAGAGCGCGGCGTCATACGCGCCCGCGGCGAAGAAGCAGCCGACGAGTGCGAGCGCCGCGGCGAGCCACAGCCGGCTCCCCACTTTCCGTCCGCGCAGCCGTGCCCAGATGAGCAGCAGGACGGGCGCGGTGTACTGGATGACCACCGCGACGCCGACTGGGAGGCGTTGGATCGATTCGTAGTACGACCACTGCACGCCCGCGAGGCCGACGATGCCGAAGAGAGCGAAGAGCGGCAGATCGGCTCGACGGACGCGGAACGCCGCGGGCCGGATCACGGCGAAGAGGGCCGCGTAGGCGAGGAAGCCGAACAGGATCCGCCACTCGGCGAGTAGCGATGGCGGCACGCCCGCGTTGAACGCGGTCTTCGCGATGATCCCGCCCACCCCGAAGCACGCGGCGGCCGAGAATGCCAGCCCGTATCCGAGCGCGAGACGTAGGGGCGGAGATTCAGAGGCATCGGGCGCGGAGCCGACCGAGGGCCCCCGCGCGCGAGGGGTCCCCGTCCCGACGAGGGACGGGGTTTCGCGCGTAGAGAGGGTTTCGGTCGGCTCCGCGCCGCTGGACGACGTGCTCAGTCCGCTTCCCAGTCACGCGGATATAGGAAGTCATGGCCGACCGTGCGAAGACTCACCTTGGCGATGAGCGGCATGACCCGTTTGTAATGACTCCGACGGACTCGCTCCCGGATGTTGTTCACGAGTGCCGCGTCGAAGCCCGCGGCGATCAGCTCGGAGGGACGCAGGCGGCGATCGACGAGGTGATACAGGATGAGGTCCGCCTGCGCATACGTGAATCCAAGCTCGCCCTCGTCCGTCTGGCCCTCCCAGAGATCCGCGCTGGGTGCCTTGGCCACGACGACGTCGGGCACGCCGAGGATCACCGAGAGCTCGCGCAGCTGCGTCTTGTACAGATCGCCGACGGGATTCAGGTCGCAGGCCATGTCGCCGTGGCGCGTGCCATACCCGAGCAGGAGCTCGGTCTTGTTGCTCGTCCCGAGCACGAGCCCGTCCGGCCAGGCACGGTCGTACTCGATCGACTTGCGCTCGCGCGCCATCTTGTTGCCCCGCCGCACGCGGTCCACTTCACCGAGCCCGCCGAGGTACGCGTCGACCTGCGGCGTGATGTCGATCTCCTCGAGCGCAACACCGAACGTCTTGGCGATGAGCCGCGCGTGCTCGCGCGATGCGCGATCGGACGTCCGATACGGCAGGAACAGCGCGGTAACGTTCGCGGGACCGAAGGCCTCCGCCGCGAGCGCCAGGACCGCGGCGCTGTCGACGCCACCCGAGACCGCGACGACCACGCGCCGGTGGCCTGATTTCTTCGTTTCCTCGCGCAGGAACGCGATGAGCATGCGACGCACGAGCGCCTCGTCGATGCGCAGGGGCGACTGGTCGCTCGGATCGGGCCGGATCGCGCCGATGCGCTCCGCGATGCTCACGAGCGCTCCGCCGCGACGTCGGGCGCGCGCACCAGTCTCGTTCGCCGCGCGAGATGGCTCTGCACGAGATCGGGCCGCTCGTCGCGGATGAGCGGATTGCGGTCGCGCTCGCGCGCGACGAGGTCGGGGTCGATCTCCGCGACAAGGAGGTGCTCCTCGAACTCCGGCGCGCGCGCGACGACCGTGCCGTCGGGCGCGACGACCTCGGATCCTCCCCAGAAGGCGATGCCATCCTCGAGCCCGACGCGGTTCGCGAAGAGCACGTAGAGCGTCAGGTACTGCGCGTAGAAGCGGTCCATGAGCCGGCACGACTCCGCGGTACCGAGGTCGCCGCCCTCGGCGACACCGCGTCCGGGACTCGACGCCGGCGACAGCACGACGGTCGCGCCCGTCGCGGCATACACGTAGGGCACGGAGATGTGCCAGAGGTCTTCGCAGATCGCGAGACCCGTGGGCCCGGTCACGCTCTCGAACACGTCGAAGCGCTCGCCCGGCCCGAAGTAGCGGCCGTCGTCGAAGATCCCGTACGTCGGCAGGTAGACCTTGCGGTGCACATGCACCAGGCGACCACCGGACCAGTACCCCTGCGCGATGTGCAGGCGGGCATCGGCGGCGCGCTCGACAAAGCCGGCGCACACGTCGATGCGGCGGGATGCGTCGGCGATCGGCTTCAGCCGCTCGTCGTCGACCGCGCACGCGATGTCGCCTGCGAGGTCCTTCAGGTAGTAGCCGGTAAGCGAAAGCTCGGGGAAGACCACCAGGCGGGCGCGGGCGCTCTGCGCTCGCCCGATCCACTCCTCGTGCATCGCGACGTTGCGTCTGAAGGCGCCGAGCGCGGGCGCGCACTGTGCGATCGCGACGCGGACGGTCAAGCCTCGGCCCGCAGCTGTGTGAGACGGTCGGCGTATTCCTGCGCGAGCGACCAGGCGCGCGCCTCGTCCTTGGCCTCGGCGTACACGTTGAACAGCGGGCGGTCTCCGTCCGGCAGCACGAGCACCCATTCTCCATCGCTCTGGTGCTTCACGCCGTCGATCTGCCGCGTCTGCTCGGTGCGCGGGTCCTGCGCGAGCACGCGCATCACGCGGCCCTTGCGCTCCCATTCGCACGGCACCTGGAGGCGGGCAACGTTCGCCGGCGGTGTCTCGTCCATGACCTCCGAAAGCGACTTGCCGGTGACGGCCAGGAGCTCCAGCAGGCGTACCGTCGCGAACAGCCCGTCGTACGACGGATGGAAGCGCGAGAAGATGAATCCGCCGACGCCGTCGCCAACGACGAGCGGATGCTCGCGCGCGGCCAGGCTCATCTGCGCCTCGGCCGAGGCGCGGACGCGCTGCACCTTGCCGCCGACCTCGGCGACAGCGCGCTCGATGTCCGACGGGGCGTAGACGGGAACGGCCACCACGCCAGGGGTGACGCGCGCGGACAACGCGACGAACGCGGCAAGGAAATGCATGTCGCTGATGCTGCGTCCCTCGTCGTCGACGAAGAAGACCTTCTCGCCTCCGGCGTCGATGATCACGCCCGCGGATGCCGACAGAGCCGACACGATCGCGGCCAGCTCGCGCTTCTCGTTCTGGAACTCATCGAAGGAGCGGGCTCCGACATCCTCCGACACGACTCCGTTGATCGCGATGAGCTCGATCCCCAGGGTGTTGAGCAGAGGTGGCAGGAACTGCGCGGCGGTGCCGTGCGAGTAGTTGACGACGATCTTGAAGTTGCGCTCCGCGATCTCCTTGCGGTGAACGATCTCGGCCAGGAACCCCTCGCTGTACGCCTCGCCGACGCGCTGCGACTCGAAGATCCGGCCAACGTCCGCGTAGCCGACACGCCTGATGTCTTCGCGGAAGAACACGGTCTCCACCTTGCGTTCCTGCGCCTTGTCCATGTCCAGCGCCTGACGGTCGAAGAACTTGACGTCGCACACGCGCGCATCGAAAGGAGATACACGGACGTGGACGCCGCCGCCCGCGCCGATACGCCGCGTGTGATGCCGCCCGATCGGCAGCGGCGCCTGCAAGAGGTCGGCGACGTGGACGCCGGCGGAGACGATCCCGCCCATGAGCGCGCGCTTGAGCATGCGGCTGGACCGATGCTGGTCGCGGTTCATCGTGACGGTCGTGCCCTCCGGCAGCGTCGACGCGTACGCGGCGCCGAGCCGGGCGCAGAACTCCGGCGTGAGGTCGATGTTCACGAGGCCCGTGACGCCGAATCGGCCGAACAGCGCGCGGCGCCCCTGCGAGCCCCAGATGAGGCTCGCGCCGACGACCGCACCGCTCTCGATCTGCTTGTCCGGCCAGATCTTCACCTGACTGCGGACGCGAGCGTTGTCATTGACGATGCAGTGGTCCCCGATGACGCTGCCCTCTTCGAGCGTCACGCCCGACTTCAACGCGCACTGCCGGCCGACGATCGTGCCGTGCAGCTCCGCCCGCTCGCCGACGTAGCTGTTGCGCCACACGATCGACCGGTCGACCACCGCGCCGACGTCGACGGTCACGTAATCGCGCAGGACGGTCGGTCCGACGATCTCGACGTGGGGTCCGATCTTCACGCCGTTCCCGAGATAGACCGGACCGGTGATGCGCGCGGACTCGTCGATCTCGACGTCGCCGTTGGTGAACACGCCGGGAAGGAGCTCGCGGCCGAGCGGCGGCGCCGTCAGACGCCCGTGCAGGAGATCCGCATTCGCGCGCGCGTATTCGGAGATCGATCCGATGTCGGTCCAGTACCCCGAGGCGACGTAGCCGTACAGCGGCTCGCCTTCCCGGAGGAGCGCCGGGAACAGATCCTTGCTGAAGTCGAACGCCTCGCCCGGCTTGTACCGCTCGAGCACCCGCGGCTCGATGACGTAGATGCCGGTGTTGATCGTGTCCGAGAAGACCTCGCCCCACGACGGCTTCTCGAGGAACTTCGAGATCCTCCCGTCCTCGCCGGTGATGACGACGCCGTACTCGAGCGGGTTCGCGACGTGGTAGAGCGTGAGCGTTACGGCGGCCTTGCGCTCGCGGTGGAACGCGATGACCTTCGACAGGTCGATGTCGGTCAGCGCGTCGCCGGAGATGACGATGAACGTGTCGTCGAGGGCGCCGACCTGACGGACGGAGCCGCCGGTCCCGAGCGGCGACTCCTCGACGCTGTACTTGAGTCGCATCCCGATCGCGCCGCCGTCGCCGAAGCTGTCCTGGATCTGGGACGCGAGATATTGCAGCGTGACGAACGCGTCGTTGATGCCGTGCCGCTGGAGGAGATCGAAGATGTGTCCCAGGCATGGCTTATTGACGATCGAGACCATCGGCTTCGGCCGATTGATCGTCAGGGGGCGCAGGCGGCTCCCCTCGCCGCCGGCCATGACCACGGCCTGCATCAGGCCGAGTTTAGGCGACGGCGCGGCGTCTCAGCGCGGGCTGCCCAGTCCGAACACGCTCTCGAGATCCAGCTTCGAGTACGCCCGGAACGCGACGTGGGTGTGGGTGCGCGCGACGCCCGGCACCTGAGCGATGCGCCGGGTGACGATGTCGGCGAGCTCCTCGTGCTCGCGCGCACGGACCATCGCGACGAAATCGATCTCGCCGGTCACCGAGTACACCTCGGAGACGCCCGGCACGGCGGCGAGGTCCTCACCGACCTTCGGAAGTGCCCCGCGCTCGGCGGTGATGAGCACGACCGCAGTGATCATCGCGAGTGCCGCATTTAGAGGCTCTTGACGTCGATGTCGTGGAGCGCGGTCTTCACGACGTGCGCAGCTTCCTGGTAGCCCATCGCCTTGCCGCGCTCCAGGGCGGCCTCGTACGACTCGTTGGTGTCCTGGTTCGACCGTTCGTCGTAGCGATGGAACGCTTCCTCGAGCTGGTCGATGGCGAGCTTGATCCGGTCGCGAGCGGCGCTGCTGATCAAGAGGCCCTCCCGGCGCGTGTTCGGGCTGAGGATACCGCCGGAAGGGCCCCCTGCTCTTTTAGCGCATGTCCTTCTTGACGGTCTTCTCCTGAGTGATGATCGTCGACTCGACCGGCTCCTCGACGATCTCGGACTCCTCCTCGACCTGCGTGGTGCCATCCGGACCGATGTTGACGTTCGTCGTCTTCGGTTCGGTCACGTCTTCGCGCGTGACCTCGGTGCGCTTCTCGACGATCTTGCGCTCTTCCATGGGAACCTCCGCTGAGTTTGCCTCTGGAAGGGAGCACAAGCGATGCCACTGCCTCCTTGGCTGGATCAGGCCTCCGGCGAGGGCAGGCGCGCAAGGGTCCTCAGTGCTACCAGGCCCTTCTGGATGTCGGTATCGCTTAGGCCGATCCAGCAGTCGGCATTCTCATCATTCATTTCGGCTCGGCTCCTAAGCCAAAGATGCTCGCGCGCGCGCAGCTCCGTGAATAGTGCGTCAGGCTCATCCACCAGACTTAGAAGGAGCGCGAGATCGAGCCGCTGACTCTCCTGTTCGTCGTCCACATCGACGGCCCGCGCCTTGAGCAGGATCGCACCGAGTAAATTGAGCCGCGGCAAGCGACCGCGTCGTCCAGCGACATCAACCTCGACCCACTCGCTGCGATCGAGCGCCTGCCGGCCGCCGGGCACCTCGACCGTGTGAAGCGGCGGAATCGTCGTTCGGTCGCGCACGGAATTGACTCCGAGGTTTTCTGGGGCGAGCAGATCGATCTCGACGCCGCCTTTCACGAACGTATGCCCGGTGCCCATGACGGCGACGTTTTGAAGGTCGAAGCCCGCGTCGGTGAGCAGTTGCGCGATCCTGCGCACCGGGTTCGGACGCGCACGCGCATCACCTAGCGCGTCGCCGTCCAGGCTCGATCGCCGCAGTTCGCGTCCTCGTTCGACGGCGTGTAGCTCGACCATCCGGGCTCCGATCACCGTCCATCGATGTTCCCGCTCCGCGATGTCTAGCAGCGTCCGCCACACGTCACGCTCGCGCTCAGTTTCGACCGGGAGCAGGATCACGACAGTAGCCCGCGCATGAGTTGCATGCCGGCCCGCCGCGTCCGCGCGTCGGCCGAGTCCGCGAGGTCGGCGGCCACCACTGCGACCGGCATGAACTGGCGCCGCGAGAGGGCCGTGTCGTCCTCAATTCCGCGAACGACAAGATTTGCCTCTCCCTCCGGGACGGGCTGGAGGGCGTACCGGTAGACCAAGTTTTTGAAGGCGCGCTCCTTGTAATAGCCATCAAGGACCGACCGACTTGAGATGTCGGCCCGGTAATGATCGGCGGCGCTGACTCCAGAGCGAATGAAATTTGGATCGTTGGCAAGGCGCTTCACGAGGGATTCCGGAGCGCGGACGGAGTGCACACCCGCCCGTTGGTTGAGCCGCGGTATGAGGTCAGATAGGCGCGGCAACGCGTATCGTCGTAGACGCCACTTCTCATACGCGGAAAGCCACTGCGGATCCTCGCCCGATGCAAGGAACAGAAGGCCCAGCGCGTGCCGATCCGAGAATGGCCGTCCTCTCGCTCCCGCGCTCCGACGCCGTTCGCTTAGCCGGTCCACTTCGACGAACCAGCGGTTCGCGATCTTTTGGGCTGGCACTTGGCCCTTGGCTGCGAGAGCTCGTACGCGACGCTCACTCAGGCCAAGACGCGTGGCCGCGTCGGCCACGCTGACGAGCTTCAGGCTTCGCATGGCGTAAATATACCGTTACCGGACTATTTACGCCACATGGGGCCCCTAGCCGATCTCCAGCTCCCGCGTCGGGACGCCGATGTCGACTTCGACCTGGTCGCCCACGACGCGCACCGGGTACGCATTCACGGGGAACACGGCTGGCAGCGCTTTCACCTCGCCGGTGAGCAGGTCGAAGCGCGCGCCGTGCCGCGGGCACTCCACCAGGCAATCCTCGAGCTCGCCCTCACCCAGGATGCCGCCGTCGTGCGTGCAGACGTTGTCGATCGCGCCCCAGGATCCGTCCTCGCAGTGCCCGACGCAGAGGCTCCTGCCATCGGCCTCGACGACACAGACTTCGCCCGGCGGGATATCCGCGACCTTCGCGACGGGGACGTATCGATTCACGCCGCCGCCCCCTCGACCTCGGCGATGCGGCCGATCCGCGGCGCGAGCGCGCCGATCACACGCGCACGGACCTGCACGTCGGGGATGTCGTTGACGACGCGCTGGAAGAATCCGCGCACGAGGAGCTGCTCCGCGGTGGAGCGGTCCAGTCCGCGCGACATGATGTAGAAGAGCTCGGTGTCGTCGATGCGTCCCGCGGTCGCCCCGTGGCCGCACCGCGCGACATCGTTGGTGAGGATCTCGAGCACCGGGATCGGATCCGCGCCCGCCTTGTTGGACAGCAGCATGTTGCGGCACTCCTGGTACGAGCCGGTCGCGCTCGACGTCGGCTCGACACGAATGACGCCGTAGAAGATCGCGTGTGCGGACTCGTACAACGCCGAGAGATAGAGCAGATCGCTGGTCGACGCCTTGCCATCGACGCGCTGGAACGAGTTGACGTCGATGCGCTGCGCGTCTCCCCCAGCGACGAGGCCGTAGAGCTTGACCATCGCGCCGTTCCCGCGGATGTCCGACTCGACGCCGAGCTTCGTTCGCTTGCTGCCCACGAGCACGTTGAAGTTGGCCAGCACGCTGTCGCGCTCCGAGATGTTTCGCTGCTGCCCGAGCTCCCACACGTCATCGCTGTAGCGCTGGATGCCGACGTAGCGGACCGTCGCGCCGGGGCCGGCGCGCACCTCGACCGAGGGGACCGCGACGCGGCCAGAGCCGCCGCCCTCGGACGAAAGCTCCTCGAGCAGCGTCACCGACGAACCCTCCTCGGCCACGACCAGCGTGCGGAATACGATCGGCGCGGTGCCCGCGGCCCAGCGCTTGTGCACCATCAGCGGCAGCTCGACGTGCAGGCCAGCGGGAACGTACAGGAACGTGCTGCCGTGCCCGTAGAGCGCGCCGGCCCAGGCGCGGAACACGTCGTGGCTCGGCATGCCGCCCCCGTCGGGAAGCCAGCGGCGCACGAGCTCGGGATGATCGCGCACCGCGGAGGACCAACGGTCGAACACGAGGCCCTTGTGGGACGCGTCGACCGGCACGGAGCCGTACTCGCTCGGCGGGTGCGTGACACCGAGGAGCTCGGTCGTTTCGACTCGCGGGAGGTCCTTCAGGGGAAAGCGCCGCCACTCCTCTTCCTGACCCGTCGGCCACGTCGCCGCCTCGAAGCGCTCGAGAGCCGCGAGACGGTCCGCGAGCAGCCAGCCGGGCTCACCCCGCCCAACACTGAGCCGCTCGACCGTTGCGCGGTCGAGCGGCAATGACGGTGCGGCCACAGCGGCGAGGCTCAGCCGATCGCCCCCACCATCTGGAGCTGGATCAGACGGTTCATCTCGATCGCGTAGTCCATCGGCAGCGTCTTCACGATCGGCTCTATGAAGCCGTTCACGACCATCGCGGTGGCATCGGCCTCGCTCATCCCCCTGCTCATGAGGTAGAAGAGCTGCTCCTCGCCGACCTTGGACACGGACGCCTCGTGGCCGATGGTCACGTCGTCCTCGTCGATCTCCATGTAGGGGTAGGTCGAGCTCCGAGCGGTGTCGTCGAGCATGAGCGCGTCGCACCGCACGGTGCTCTTGGCGCCATGTGAGCCCGCGTAGATCTTCACCAGTCCGCGGTAGCTCTGAATGCCGGTGCCCTTGCTGATGCCCTTGCTGGTGATGATCGATGTGGTGTTCGGCGCGGCGTGGATCATCTTCGCTCCGGCATCCTGGTGCTGGTTGTCGCCCGCAAAAGCCACCGACAGCACCTCTCCGTGCGCGCCCTCGCCGGTGAGATACACGCTCGGGTACTTCATCGTGACCTTGCTGCCGAGGTTCGCGTCGATCCAGCTCATGCGGCCACCCCGCTGAACGACGGCGCGCTTGGTCACGAGGTTGTAGACGTTGTGGCTCCAGTTCTGGATCGTCGTATAGCGGACGTCGGCGCCTTCCTTCACGATGATCTCGACGACCGCGCTGTGCAGCGTGTTCGTCGTGAAGACGGGCGCGGTGCAGCCCTCGACGTAGTGCACCTTCGAACCGGGCTCGGCGATGATGAGCGTGCGCTCGAACTGGCCGGCGTTCTCGCTGTTGATGCGGAAGTACGCCTGCAGCGGCATCGTGACTTCCACTCCCGGCGGTACCCACACGAACGAGCCACCGGACCAGACCGCGGTGTTCAGAGCGGCGAGCTTGTTGTCGTTCGCCGGGATCACCGTGCCGAAGTACTGCTTCACGATGTCCTCGTGTTCCTTCAGCGCGGTGTCCGTGTCCATGAAGATGACGCCGAGCTTCTCGAGGTCCTTGCGGATGTTGTGGTAAACGGATTCAGAGTCGTACTGAGCTCCGACGCCCGAGAGGTACTTCTGCTCGGCCTCCGGGATCCCAAGCTTGTCGAACGTGCTCTTGACGTAGGCCGGAACGTCGTTCCAGCTCTTCTTCGACTCGTCGGATGCCTTCAGGTAGTAGTAGATGTCCTCGAAGTCGATGCCCGAGAGATCCGCGCCCCAGGTCGGCATCGAACGCGTGCGGTAGTGCTTCAGCGCCTTCAGTCGCCGCTGGAACATCCAGTCGGGCTCGTGCTTGTAGTCCTGGCTGATCTCGCGGACGACGTCCTCGCTGAGGCCCTTCTTCTTGACGTTCCGGTAGACGGCGTCCTTGTCTTCCCAGCCGAACTTGTAGTTGTCCGGGACCTGTTCGCGAACGTCGGTAGCCATGGCTATCTCCCCTGTCCGGCCGAGCGCGCCTTCGCCTCGTCCTCGTCTGGCCACGCCGGCAGACCCCACGCCGCACCCTTCAGCGTCTTGAGGCTGAGCAGCGCGCACTTGATGCGAGCTGGGCTGATCGGGATGCCGAGGTTCTCCAGTATGTGATCGCGATCGATGGCCTTGATCTCGTCGAGCGTCTTCCCCTTGATCTCCTCGGTGAGGATCGAAGCGGACGCCTGCGAGATCGCGCAGCCCTTGCCACTGAAGCGTACATCCGCGACGCGGTCGTCAGCGATGCGCAGCGCCATGCTGAGCTCGTCGCCGCAGAGCGGGTTCGAGTCGCTGTACGTGTTCGTCGCGCCCTCGAGCTGGCCCTGGTTCCGCGGGTTCTTGTAGTGATCGAGGATGTAGTCGCGGTACATGTCATCCACGGCTACAGCACCTCCGCCAGGAGGTGCACGTACTGGTCTTGACGAGTGAAACGAGTCATGACCATCACACCTTGAACACTTTCTTGGCCTTCTCCATTGCGCCCAGCAGCGCATCGCACTCGCCCGTCGTGTTGTAGAGGTAGAACGAGGCGCGCGTCGTCGCCGCGACGCCGAGGCGTGTCATGAGCAGCTGGTTGCAGTGATGGCCCGCGCGCACGCACACGCCCTCGCGGTCGAAGATCGTCGCGACGTCGTGCGGGTGGATGCCTTCGATGTTGAAGGACACGACCCCGACGCGGTCGTCCAGGGTCTTCGGGCCGTACACGGTGATGCCCGGCATGTCCGCGAGGCGCGGCAGCAGGTACCCCACGAGCGAGACCTCGTGGTCGTGGATCTTCGCGACGCCGACCGCCCCCAGGTAGTCGACGGCCGCGCCGAGCCCGATGGCGTCCACGTACGAGGACGTGCCCGCCTCGAACTTCCACGGCAGCTCGTTCCACTCGGTCTTTTCGACGGTGACGCGACTGATCATGTCGCCGCCGAACAGGAACGGCCGCATGCGCTCCAAAAGCCCGATGCGGCCCCAGACACCGCCCGAGCCGGGCGGCGCCAGCATCTTGTGGCCGCTGAACACGAGGAAGTCGCAGTCCAGGTCAGTCACGTCCACCGGCGTGTGCGGCACGGCCTGCGCGGCGTCGACGAGGACGGTCGCGCCCGCGGCGTGCGCCTCGGCGACGATCTCCTTCACCGGGTTCACCGTCCCAAGGCCGTTCGACGTGTGCGTGATCGCCAGCAGCTTCGCGCCACGCTTCAGCTCGGCCGACAGCTGGTCGCGCCGCAGCCGGCCGTCGTCGTCGACGTCGATCATGACGATCTGCGCGCCGACGTCCTTCGCGAGCTGCTGCCACGGCACGAAGTCAGAGTGGTGCTCGAGGACGGTGGAGATGATCCGGTCCCCCGACGTGATGTTCTCGCGGCCCCAGGTGTACGCGACGAGGTTCACACCCTCGGTCGCGTTGCGCACGAAGATCACCTCGCGCTCGTCGCGCGCGCCGATGAAGCGTGCGACCTTCGCCCGCGCGCCCTCGAAGGCGGCGGTGGTCGTCTCGCTGAACTCGTACACGCCGCGGTGGATGTTCGCGTTGTGCTCCTCGAACACCGCGCTCATCGCATCGATGACCTGGCGCGGCTTCTGGCTCGTCGCGGCGTTGTCCAAATACACGACCGGCTTGCCGTTCACGGTACGCGAGAGGATCGGGAAGTCCGCCCGGATCTTCGTGACGTCGAGCGGCGAGCGCACCTCGGTGCCTGTCTTTACCGTGACTGCCACGTTCAGGCCCTCCCCGCGTATAGCTCTTCGCGCACGAAGTCGTAGCCCTTCGCCTCGAGCTCCGCGGCGAGCTCGCGCCCGCCAGTGCGCACGACGCGTCCGTCGATGAGGACGTGGACGAAGTCTGGCTGCACGAACCGAAGGATGCGCTCGTAGTGCGTGATGAGGAGGATGCCGACCTCGGGTCCGCGCAGCGCCTCGATCGCGCGCGCGACGACCTGGAGCGCATCGATGTCCAGGCCGGAGTCGGTCTCGTCCATCAGGGCGAGCGTCGGCGCGAACATGTGCATCTGCAGGGTCTCGAGGCGCTTCTTCTCGCCGCCCGAGAAGCCGTCGTTCACCGAACGCGTGATGAACGAGTCGTCGATCTCGAGGAGCTTCATCTTCTCCGCGAGAAGCCTGCGGAACTGCGGGATCGGCATGTCGTTCTTGCGCGCCTCCGCCGCCGTCCCCGCGGTCGCACCCGGTTCCGCGCGACGCGCGTTGATCGCGGTGCGCAGGAAGTTCGCCACCGAGACACCGGGGATCGCGGCCGGATACTGGAACGCGAGGAAGAGGCCGGCGCGTGCGCGCTCATCAACGGCCATCTTGAGGACGTCGCGACCCCCGTATGTCACCTCGCCGCGCGTGACCTTGTAGCGAGGGTGGCCCATGACCGTGAGCGCGAGCGTGCTCTTACCCGAGCCGTTCGGACCCATGATCGCGTGCACCTCCCCGCTCCGGACGACGAGGTCGATCCCCTTCAGGATCTCTTTTCCTTCCACGTTCACGTGGAGGTCTTTGACGACGAGATCAGGCAACGGTCACTTTCTCCTTCGCGAGATCGGCGAGTGTCATGCCGTCGAGCGCGTGCGCGATGGTCGACTGCAGCTTGACCCAGACCGCTCGGGTGCCGCAGTCCTGTTCGCGGATGCAGTTGAGTACGGGATCGCCCTCGGCGGTGCAGATCTGCGGCTCGATCGGCCCCTCGAGCGCGCGGACGATGTCTCCGGCGGTGATCGCGGAGGGATCGCGGGCCAGCATGTAGCCGCCGCCCGCGCCGCGCTTGCCGTTCACCAGGCCCGCCTTACGCAGCACCGCGACGAGCTGCTCGAGATATGCCTCGGGCAGGTCCTCGCGGGTCGCGACCGCGTGCAGCGAAACGGTGCCCTGCTGCCAGTGCCGCGCGAGGTCGACCATCAGGCGCATGCCGTATTCACCCCGCGTGGAGACATGGAAGGCGGTCTGTGGATTTCCGAGCATTGCACTCGGAATTCTAGGCCTTTGGCTTGGGCACCGCCAGCCTTTTCGGCCCTAGCATCGCCGCCCCAGATGCCTCTTCCGTACGCCCGCGCCGCCGTCGGCTCCCGCAACCCGGCCAAGATCGAGGCCGTCAGGCGGGCCCTGGCGCGTCTGGCGCCTGACTGTGTCCTCCAAGCGGTGGATGTGGCCAGCGGCGTCCCAGATCAGCCCGTAGGCGACCACGCGACGCGCGAGGGGGCGCGGAACCGTGCCCGGGCGGCGCTCTCGTCGACCGGCGCCGATATCGCGTTCGGTCTCGAGGGCGGCGTGGAGCACGAGCCGCCGGTCGTTTGGCTGGTCTCCTGGGTCGCGGCGGTGACGCGGGACGGACGCTCGGGCGACGCGAGCGGCCTACGGATGCCGCTGCCGTCCGCCGTCGCGAACCGGCTCGCCGCAGGTGATGAGCTCGGCACGATCATCGACGATCTCTTCGGCGTGACCGCGTCCAAACGGCACAGCGGAGCCGTAGGACTGTTGACGGAGGGCTTCGTCTCGCGCACCGATGCCTTCGCGGACCTGGTTGCCATGGCGTGCGCGCCACTTCTCTGGCCAGGTCTCTACTCATAGGGAGGACGTGGTCGCCGTCCGATCAGCAGGTCGACGCCGGCAAGACTTCACCATCTCCTTGGACGCGCGTCTGAGATTCCGAGGCGGGTCAGGCCCCACCTCATAGCCCGACTGTAAGCGTTCGGGCATGGAGCACTGACGCCACGCTCGCACGGGTCCGGCATTCTCCGAGTCATGCGGATATTGAATGCGTTGCTCGCCGCGCTGATCTTGGCGTGTTCGGCACCAGTGGCGTCGTCACCGCGATTGACAAGTGCGGAGAGCACGGCGCTGAGCGTGCCGACAAACGCCACGCCGAGCCGTGCCGTGCCGGCATCGGCGACATCAGCGGTCGCGCATGTTCCGGCCGGTACCGCGCTGTGGGCGGCGTGGTTCATCGATGAGCAGACCGGGTGGGTGATCGCAGCGAGCTACGACGGGCACGGTCTGGTGCTCGGGACCAGTGATGGAGGAAAGACCTGGGTCACGCTCGCATCGCTCGAGATCTTGCCGGCTGGCGGTCTCACGCAACTGCGTTTTGTCGATGCCCGCAGCGGTTGGCTGCTGACGAGCGTCCTGTTGCCCGGCACCGTCGGAGGTTGCGCGCCACCGTCCACCGCCCCGCCGCAGTGTCGGACGGTCATCTTTCGGACGAGCGACGGCGGGCGATCTTGGCGCGAACAGCTGTCCGTGGAACAGCCTTCGAAGCTCGGGCCGGGACTCCGCGGACTGAGCGCCGTCGACGACCGTCACGCCTGGGCGATCCGTCTGGCCGCATCTGGCGTCGCGTGCTCTCCGTTCAACTGCAACCTAGAGGTCGTGGCCACGAGCGATGGTGAGCGCTGGGAGTCGGTGGCTTTGCTTCCGGCATTCAGCGACCAGCTCGACTTCATCGACCAGCGCAGGGGCTGGGCGGCCACCTATACGGCGAGGAACGAGCCGGGTCAGCCCCTTAACACCGCGACGGTCATCGCGACGCACGACGGCGGTCGCACGTGGACACCGCAGCTGAGCATCGCTGGACAGGGCCAATTTCAGATCGACTTCACTGATCAGCACAGCGGGTGGGCCCTTGTCGCGACGAACGATTGCGTCGGTATGCCGTGCACGAGTCATTCGCTGTATCGAACGACCGACGGTGGTGGCAGCTGGATGAAGCTCCAGGACGCCATCCCGCCAACTTCTTGGTGGTCACCGAGCAACAACGTGCATCTTCTCGGTGGTCCGCACTTTGCCTCTGCGTCGATCGGCTGGATCCCAGTCCTCTACGACGGCAGCAGCACCGACGCCGTCCTACTGACCACTGACGGCGGGCGGACCTGGTCTCGCGGCGGCCCGGCGAGTTCCAACGACGTGTGGGATATCCACGACCTTGCAGTCTCGGGACAGTTCGCGTGGGTCGTGGGCGAGCGCATCGGCGACGAGATGTGGTTCGTCGCTCGCTCCGACGCTGGGGCTGTGTGGCGCTACGAACTCACGATCTCGCGGTGAGCCGACCGAGGCCCGGACCCGTAACTAGCGCACCACCCGTAAGCGACGCGGCTCTCCCGCCGGCAGTTCAGCGATGATCGGAGCTGGCTCACCCTCCTCGGCAGTGCGGACCGTGTCGACGTCGACGAAGCGGCGCGTGTAGAGGCGGTGGTAGAGACCACCAAGAGTGAGCAGCTCGCCGTGCGTGCCCTCCTCGACGATGCGTCCATGGTCCAGCACGAGGATGCGGTCGGCGCGCTCGACGGTGGACAGCCGGTGCGCGATCACGATCGTGGTCCGGCCGCGCATGAGCCGGTCGAGCGCCTGCTGCACGAGGTACTCGCTCTCGTTGTCCAGCGACGACGTCGCCTCGTCGAGGAGGAGGATCGGCGCGTCGCGCAGCAGCGCACGCGCGATCGCGACGCGCTGCCGCTGACCGACGGAGAGGCGCACGCCGCGCTCGCCGACGATCGTCGCGAGACCGTTCGGAAGGCGCGCGATGAACTCGGTCGCGTTCGCAGAGCGCGCCGCCTCGTCGATCTCCGCGTCAGTCGCGTCAAGACGGCCGTAGCGGATGTTCTCGCGGATCGTGTCCGCGAAGAGGATCGGTTCCTGCGGGACGACCGCGATCTGCTCGCGCAGGGAGCGGATCGTGACACTGCGCAGGTCGTGGTCGTCGACGACGATGCGACCGCTCACGGGGTCGTAGAAGCGGCCGACGAGGTTCACCAGCGTCGTCTTTCCCGCCCCCGAAGGACCGACAAGCGCGGTCGTCTCGCCGGGCTGGAACGTCGTCGTGACACCGTCGAGCACCATTGGCTCGGCGCCGGCATTCCCGTACCGGAAGCCGACCTCTTCGAACCGGATCTCGCCGCGCACCGAGGGCAGGGGCGCGGCGCCGGGCCGGTCCTGGATCTCGGGCGCCGTGTCGAGCAGCGCGAAGATCCGGTCCGCCGCGCCGAAGGCCTGCTGCACCTGCGTCCACTGGCTGGCGAGCATGCCGACCGGGCCCGCGACCATGTTCATGTAGAGGAGGAATGCGACGAGCATTCCCGCGGTCATCTCGCCGCGCGCGACCTCGTGGCCGCCATACCAGAGCACGACGATCGATGAGAAGAAACCGAGGAAGCCGATGATCGGGAACATCGTCGCGGCGATGCGCGCCCGCTCGATCGTCTTGGTGAACGTGAACAACAGCTTCTCGTGGAAGCGCGCGGCCTCGTACTCCTCACGCGTGAACGCTTGCACCACACGCACTTCCGCGATCGCCTCCTGGAGCACGCCCACCGCCTCGCCCTGCGCGTCCTGCGCTTCCCGCGAGATGTCGCGGATCCGCCGACCCATGCGCTGGCCAAGCACCGCGATCGGCGGCGCGACGACGAGCGTGAGAAGGGCCAGCCGCCAGTTCATCAGGAAGATCACCGCCACACCGCCGGCCAGTGTGAGGACCTGCCCCAGCACCTGGATGATCGTCTGCGTGATGACGCCGTGGACGAGCGTCGCGTCGCTCGTCACATGAGACATCAGCTCGCCGGTCTTGCGGTGATTGAAGAACGACAGCGAAAGGGACTGCAGATGACGGACGATGGCCATCCGAAGGTCGAAGATCACTCTCTCGCCGGTGAAGGCCATCACGAACTGGCGTATGCCATCGATCACGGCGCGCACCAGAAGCACGACGATGAGGCCGACGATCAGAAGGTCGAGGAATCCCTCGTCGCGGAGACCAAGATCGATGACGCGCTGCACGACCTGCGGCCAGATCAGACCGAGCGCGGTGGAGACGACGAGCAGCAGGGCCGCGAAGACGAGGTTCCATTTGTAGGGTCCGACGTATTGCAGGAGGCGGCGATACATGGAGAGCGAGGGTCGTCTGCCCTCTCCGCGCCCGCCGGGACCCCACATGAAGACGTGCATCCCGCCGGGGCCGCCCATTCCCATCATCTGGTCCAGCGTAGACGAGCGACGCCCGTGCGAACTGTCGCGTTCGTCACCTCCCGAGCCAGACCTGGCCGTACGACTCGACGCCGATGGGGTGCGGCACGAGGCCGCGCACCTTCTTGGTCGCCGCGACGAGCACGTCGGTATGCACCAGCGGGATCCGCGCGGCGTCCTGCTGGATGAGCTTGGAGGTCTGCTTGTAGAGCTCGGTCCGCTTGCTCGCATCCGCCTCGTACCGCGCGCGGCGCAGGAGCTCACGTACGACGTCGCCCGCCCATACGCCCCCGTCGGAGAAGAACGAGTCCGGATCCGCACTGTCGCCGCCGGCGTCATCGAGCCACAGCGGTAGGCGCTCGGCACGCGCGTCCGCGCGGTACGCCGCCGCATCTTCGGTGCGCAGCGTCACGACGATGCCGATCTTCGCGAGGTCCGCGGCGATCGTTTCGGCGACGCGCCGGGGATCGGGGTACTGGGCGCGCCACGCGGTTGGATACCAGAGATCGGTCGCGAAGCCGCTGGGATAGGCAGCATCCGCGAGCAGGCGCTTCGCAGCCGCGGTGTCGTAGCGGTAGAAGTCGACCACACTGTCGTCGTACCCGAGCATCCCCGGCGCGAGCAGCTGCGACGCCGGCCGGCCCGCGCCGCCGTACAGCGCGGCCGTGAGAAGCGACCGGTCGACGGCCATCGCGATCGCGCGGCGGACCTCGACCTTCTCGAACGGCTTGACCGCACCGGTGATGCCCAGATACGTCGCGTTGAACGCGGGCCGCGTGAGGAGCTGGAGGTTCGGGTCGGCCTTCACGGTCGGGAGGGACGCCGCCGTGAGATCGCGGACCACGTCGAGGCCGCCGGAGCGAAGCTCGGCGATGCGTGCCGTCTCGTCCTTGATCACGCGAAAGACGACACGATCGACGTACGGCAGTAGGGTCCCGTCACGATCCTTCGCCCAGTACGCGCCGTTCCGCTCGAGCGCGATCTGCTGGCCCGACTGCCACGCGCCTGGCCGGAACACGAACGGCCCGGTGCCTGACGCGCCCGACGACGCCGGCGTGGACCAGCCCGCGGGGTCGTCGCGCATCGATCTCGGGCTCACGATCGCGAAGCTCGGCGTCGCGAGGTCGGCGAGAAGCGGGCCGAACGGCATCTTCGTCGTGATCACCACCGTCGCGCCGTCCTTCGCCTCGACGCGTGCGATGACCGACGTGTCGTCGAAGCCTTCCAGCAATGCCGCGTACGCGCGATAACGGTCCGCACCGGCCGCACCGCGGAGCGGGTGCGCGGTCTGACGTGCCCGGTCGAGGTTCAGCACGACGGAGGCGGCGTCGAGGTCGGTCCCATCGTGGAATTTCACGCCGCGTCGCAGCGCGAAGGTCCACGAGCGGCCGTCGGAGGAGACCGACCAGGCCTCCGCGAGCTTTGGCACGATCTTGAAGCCGCCCGGCTCGTAGTCGACGAGCGTCTCGAAGATCTGCCGCGTGACCAGCAGCGTGTTCGTGTCATTCGCGTTCCACGGGTCGAGCGTCGCGGCGTCGGCGGTCAGCGCGACGCGGAAGCTGCCACCCACGTCCGCGCTGCCGACCGGCGTCGGCGTCGGCGTCGCGACGCCGGGCACCGGAGCGACCTGACACGCGGACAGGGCGAGGACGGCGGCGAACGCGAGGCGCATCAGCATGTGCGCCTCCTAGTTGATCACTTCTCCGTCTTGAGGCGCGGGTCGAGCGCGTCGCGCAGCCCGTCGCCGATCAGGTACAGGCAGAGCACCGTGAGGAAGATCATCGCGCCCGGCGAAACGACGAGCCACCACGCGCGGACGAAGTACGTCGTCGCGTTGGTGAGCAGGTTGCCCCACGAAGGCGTCGGGGGAAGGATGCCGAGGCCCAGATACGAGAGCGCCGACTCGGTCAGGATGATCGCGCCGATGTCGATCGCGGCCAGCACGAAGATGAGCGGCAGGATGTTGGGAAGGATGTGCTTGAACATGATGCGCGCGTCCCGTGCCCCGATCGTCTTCGCGGCCACGACGAACTCGCGCTCGCGCAGAGCGAAGGTCTGGCCGCGGACGAACAGCGAGATGCCCGTCCAGAACAGCAGTCCGATCACGATCGTCAGCGTTATCGGGCCCGGCTCCCAGATCGCGGCGAAGATCAGCAGCAGGAAGATGGTCGGGATCGAGTTCAAAGTGGTGACGAACCAGGTGAACAGGTCATCCACCCGGCCGCGCAGGTATCCCGCGGTGAGGCCGATCGTCACGCCGACGGTGAGGTTCACGAGCGCGGCGACGAAACCGACGGCGAGCGAGACGCGGCCGCCGTAGAGAAGCCGCACCACCTGGCTGCGCCCGATCTCGTCGGAGCCGAGGAGGAAGGCCGGCGGATCGAGCGTGGGCTTCTGATACGTGTTGAGCAGATCCTGTTTCTCGAACGTGTAGTGGAACAGGTTGCCCGCGAAGAGATCCGCGGCGGCGGAGAGTAGCGCGAGCGCAAGCAGAACGGCGAACGCGATCATCGTCAAACGATCGTGCCGGAGCTTGTACCAGGCGTTCGACCAGAGGCTTCGTGGCGGCCGCAGCAGGAGGGCCTCTGCCGCAGACGGTGCGCGGATGGACGCGGTGCTCGTCGCCACTATCCGGCCTTGATCCGCGGATCGACGAGCGCGTAAGCGATATCGCGCAGGAGGTAGCTGATCACCAGCAGCACGCTCACGAACATCGTCGCGGCCTGCACGATCGGGTAGTCCTTCGCGATCGCGGCCTGGAAGGTGAACTGGCCGACACCGGGCCACGAGAAGACCTGCTCGACGACGAGCGCCCCGCCGACGAGGCCTGCGAGGATCCCGCCGAGCGCGGTGACCACGGGGATGAGCGCGTTCCGGAGGGCATGGACGAAGACGACGGTCCGCTCGTGCAGGCCCTTCGCGTGCGCGGTGCGCACGAAGTCCTGCCCGAGAACGTCAAGTGTCTCGGTGCGCAGGATGCGCGAGTAGTTCGCGATCCCGGTGAGCGACAACACGAACGCAGGCAGAAGTATGTGCTTCAGCCGGTCGGGGATATCCCACACGTCCTTCCCGACGGTCAGCATGCCCTGGCTCGGCAGCAGCTTGAGCTGGACCGCGAAGATGATGATGAGCACCAGCCCCAGCCAGAATGCCGGGACGGCGTGCCCGGCGACGCCGAAGACGCGGATCACCCCATCGGCCCAGCTCCCGCGCTTGAGCGCGGCGATGACTCCGAGCGGCACGCCGATGACGAGCTGCAGGCCTAGCGCCACGACCGCCAGCTGCAGCGTGTTGGGAACCCGTGTCAGCAGCAGCTGGAAGGCATCCGTGTGGTAGATGAACGACTGGCCGAAGTTGAGCTGCACCATCGCGATGAGCCAGTCCACGTACTGCAGCGGCAGCGGTTTGTCGAGACCGTAGAGATGGCGAAGACGTTCGATGTCCTCACCGGTGATGTCGCGCTGACCGAAGGTGAACAGTCGGATCGGGTCTCCTGGAGACATTCGCACGATCACGAACGTGATGATCGAGATGCCGATCAGGGTGGGGATCGCGTAGACGAGCCGACGCAGGATGAAGTTGCGCAAGCGCTCCTCCGCGCGGTGGGGCGCCCTCGCGGGCGCCCCACCAGACTACGTCGCTACTTCTTGACCCACCACTCGTGGACGTTGTAGAGCGTGCTGAACGACGCGGGGTTGAAGTTCTGCAAGGTCTTCTGCGAGACGGCCAGCGTGTTGTTCGAGTAGCCGAAGTTGTACGGCTGGTTCTCGTTCAGGATCTTGTTGAACGTCTCGTAGTTCTTCTTGCGGGCGGCGGTCGAGCAGTCGCCGTTCGTCGGGTTGCGGCCTTCCTCGATCGCCTTGTCCATCGCCGGATCCTTGAAGTAGGTGAAGCCGAAGCCCTCGACCTTCTTGGCCGGGTCCGGGATGTTGCTCGAGTGCCAGATCGAATACGGGTCGGGATCGCCGCCGAGGCTCCAACCGATGATCGTCGCTTCGAGCGTCTGGTCGCCGGTCGTGAGCTTCGTCACCAGACCCTGGAACGCTTCGGGACGCGCCTTCGCGTCGATGCCGAGCTGCTTGTACTGGTCGGCCGCGACCTGGGCCAGCGTCTCGCGTTCCTGGTTACCGGAGTTCGTGGAGATGGTCAGGCTGAACTTCTTGCCGGCCGCGTTGGCCAGGATGCCGTCCGAACCCTTGGTCCATCCGGCATCCTTGAGCAGCTGTTCCGCCTTGGCCTTGTCGTACTTGTAGGGCTCGAGCGCGATGCTCGGGTACGCCCACTGGACCGGAACGTGATGCGCGACCTGCTTGGTCGCCTCACCGAAGACGACCGCCTTGATGACGGCGTCCATATCGATGCCGTACGCGAGAGCCTGGCGGACGCGCTTGTCCGCGAGGCCGGTCGCGGACGGGCTCGCCGTGTTCCAACCGATGAACGTGTACCCGAGGTTCTGGTACTTCGTGATCTTGACGCTGTCGACCGTCTGCATGTCAGCGAGGTCACGCGCGAGCACCGTGCCGAAGGTCAGCTCGCCGGTCTTCAGGCCGTTGGTGACCGCGGCGGTGTTCGCGACGACCTTCATGACGTACTCGTCGACGTTGGGGACGCCCTGCCAGTAGGTCTCGTTCTTACTGAAGATCGCCTGGTCGCCCTTACGCCATTCCTTGAACTTGAACGGACCGCTGAACACGGTCGGGTTCGTGTTCTCGGGAGCGTTGTCGAAGTCCTCGGCCTTGGACGTCGCGGTCAGGTACTTGCCGAAGACCTGCGTCGGGATCGTGTACCCGTTGAGGTCGAGGATCGCCGGGCACGACACCTTGGTCATCTTCACCGACCACTTCTTCGGGTTCGCGCTGTCGATGGTCACGCCGGTGATCGAGGAAGCGGTCGCCTTGCACTGCGTGCCCGCCGGCGCGCAGAACTCGTTGAAGCCCTGGATGTCCTGGAACGTCGACTTGCGGACGGTCTTTCCGGACTTGCCCACGCCCATGAGACCGGTGAGCCAGTCCTGGGCGATGACCGGTTTGCCGTCGGACCAGTTCGCCTTCGCGTTCATCTCGAACGTGTACGTGAGGCCATCGCTCGAGATGCTGTACGTCGCCATCTTCGGCTTCGGCTCGCCGGTCTTCGCGTCCTGCTGGATGATCCCGTCATAGATCAGGCCCCAGGCGCGCGCCGAGGTCGTGTCGTTCGAAAGGACCGGCTGGATGGTCGCGAGGTCGGAGATCCAGCCCTCGATGATCCGACCACCTTGCTGCGGCTTCTCCGTCGCCGAGGCCGCGGCGGTCGGCGCGCTGCTGGCCGTCGGGCCGCCTGGCGTGCAAGCCGTCGCGACGAGCATCGTCGCCGCGAAGACCGCGATCAGGACCCTTCCGGTGCGCTGCTTTGCTGTCATGTATCCCCCTCTTGCTCTTTTGCTGCCCAGCCGGTGCCAGTGTCCATCGGGGCGGCTTTCTCCGCCACCCGCCGTCTATACGGGCGAAAACCGCCCGCCGTTCACTTCTGCAGCCACCACCGCTGGACCTCGGCGTAGAGGGAAAAGGTGCCAGGCCGCAGACCCCGGAGCGTCATCGGGGCCGCGATCAGCGTCTCTGGCGTGAAGCCGAACAGATAGGGCTGCTGGGTGTTCAGCAGCTCGTTCAGCGCCTCGTACTGCTGAGCCCTCGCCGAGCGGTCGCAACCCGCGCCGCCCCGCGGAGTACGCGCGGCGTCGATCGCTTTGTCCACGTCGGTCGAGCTGAATCCACCGACGTTCAGCCCCGCCGTGCGCTTCGTGGGATCGGGGATCTGGCTCGAGTGCCAGAGACCGTACGGATCCGGCTCGGGACTCATCGCCCAGGAGATGAGCCAGCCGTCGCCTTCCGCGGAGCCGGTCCCAAGACGCTCGAGCAGCGTGTCGAGCTGCTCGAGGCGCGGCTCGGCCCTCACGCCGAAACGCTGCAGCTGCTCGACCGTCATCTGAAGGAACGTCTCGCGGGACTTGTTCCCAGCGTTCGTGTAGAGGACGAGCGTCAGCGCCTTGCCGTCCTTGGCGAAGATCCCATCGCCGCCGCGCGCGAATCCGGCCTGCAGCAGAAGCGCCTCGGCCGCGGCCGCGTCAGGGGCGTAGCGGGTCAGCGACGATGCCGGCGCCGCGGGCCACGTCCCATCCAGGTGATGCTGCTGCGTGCGGCGGCCATGACCGAACAGGGTGCTCTGCACGAAACCGTCGACATCGATCGCGTAGGCGAGCGCCTGACGAACGCGAACGTCTCGCAGCGCCGGATTTCCGGTGCGCAGGTTCCACGCGAACGCGGTGTACGACGCGGCCGGATAGCTGCGAACAGCAAGGCCACGACGCGCCGCCGCATCGGCGTCCTTCGGTTCGATCGCGGCGAGACTCAGCTCGTTGTCGCGCAACAGTGCGGCAAACGCGCTCGCGTCGGAGGTGACCTTGAACGAGAGACCGTCGAGCAGCGGCGCGCCCTCGAAGTAACGCTCGTTCCGCCCGAGATCGAGCCGCTCGCCCCTCGTCCACGACTCGAACCGGAACGGACCGCTCACGGCGGTCGGCGCGAGATTCTCCGCCGCGTCGTCGATCGTCGTCTTGTCGGGCGCGTCGCCGAGGTAGCGCGCGAACACATGCGCGGGGATCGGCGCGACGCCGAACACCGCGTAGAGCGACGGGCAGAACAGCGCGGAGAGCCGCACCGTGAGCTGCTTCCCTGCGACCGCGATGCCGGCGATCGACGTCGCCTTGCCGCTCTGGTACTCCGCGAAACCTTCGATCAGCTGGAACGACGAGCGTCGCGGCGTCTTCTTACTGCGCGCGACGGCCTTCGCGAGCGTCGCAAAATCGTCGCCCGTGATCGGCGTGCCGTCCGACCACGCGGCCCGCGGATCGATGTCCCAGGTGATGGTGCGCGCGTCGGCCGAGACGGACCACGTCCCGAGATGCGGTCGCAGCTCGCCCGTCACCGGATCCGGTCGCAGCAGCGGCGCGTAGAGCAGGGCCGTCGCCTGCAGCGAGACGGCGTCGGTCGCGAGGAACGGTTGCAGTGTCTGTGCATCGAAGAACGTCGACTGCACGACCCGGCCACCGGGAAGGGGCGCGGCCGCGGTCGGCGTGGCGGTGTCCGTCTGCGGCGCCGGCGCGCAGGCCAGAGCGAGTACGGCGGCCCGCGTCACCGCGTGCAGACGGCTCACGCCAGCTAGGAACGAGAGGTCACGCGATCCAGTTCAGGCTGATCCGCTTCCGCAACATTGCTCGCAGGCGTGGCCCTTCGGTACGTGCCGACGATGACCGTCTTCGGGACTTCCCGTCAACGTCCATCTCGACATCACCCCACGACAAGGTTCAGCTTCGTGGGACATCGAGCACGCCGGAGAAGGCCTGCCAGGCGCAGTCACCGCGGCCGAGGCGCCGCGTTGCGGAGCCGAATTCCGCTGAAGCAGAGCGACGATGCGATCACCCGATCCCAGAGTGGCCACAGGTTATCGACGAGGCGGAGCTCGATCCCGACCTCCGCATGCTTTCCGACCACATCCGCGATCTCGATCCGCTCGATCGGTCGGACCGCGGAACGCGCGATGTAGTAGCCGGCTTCCTCATTCAGGATCTCGAACTGATCGCCGGGCAACCGATACAGGAAGATCCGAGCGGTGCGAAATCGCTCCCACCATGCCCACTCGATCGCGTGCACGCGTTCGGCGCCGCCCAGCAGCAACGTGTCTTGCGCGAGCGTTCGCGGGCAGCGCCAGAAGGTGGCGCGCGGACAGTCGCGTGGAAAGAAGTACGCGGGGAGGTGATCGTCGTCGATGGCCCAGACGAGATCCTCATCGCGGTCGCTCGTCGGCGCGCGATGCGGACGGAACAGCTCGATCGAGTCGTCCTCGCTCGCATGCCAAAGGTGGACCGCCACGCCGGCTGCGCCCGACGGCGCTACGCGCCCGGGAAGTGGCAGGCCGCCCAGTGACGCGGGGCGTGCTCGATGAACTCCGGATCCACCTCGGAGCAGATCTGCTGCGCCTTCCAGCACCGCGTGTGGAAGCGGCAGCCCGAGGGCGGGTTCACGGGCGAGGGCACGTCGCCGGTGAGGATGATCCGCTTCCGTTTCTGCTCCACGGCGGGATCGGGGATCGGAACGGCCGAGAGCAGCGCCTGGCTGTAGGGGTGGAGCGGGCGCTCGTAGAGATCGACGCGGTCCGCGAGCTCCACGATCTTGCCGAGGTACATGACCGCGACGCGGTCGCTGATGTGGCGGACCACCGAGAGGTCGTGCGCGATGAACAGGTACGTGAGCTTGAAGCGGTCCTGCAGCTCTTCGAGCAGGTTGATGATCTGCGCCTGGATGGAAACATCCAGCGCGGAGATCGGCTCGTCGGCGACGATGAAGTCGGGCTCGACGGCGAGGGCGCGCGCGACGCCGATGCGCTGGCGCTGCCCGCCCGAGAACTCGTGCGGGTAGCGGTTGGTGAAGTACGGATTCAGGCCGACGACCTTCAGAAGCTCCTGCACGCGCTCGGTCTTCGCGCGGCCCTTCGCGAGGTTATGGACCTCGAGCGGCTCGCCGATGATGTTGCCGACCGTCATGCGTGGATTGAGCGACGCGTACGGGTCCTGGAAGATCATCTGCATCCGGCGACGCATGCGCCGCATCTTCTCGCCCGGGAGCGTGGTGAGCTCGGTGCCGTCGAACTTCACCGATCCCGACGTGGGCTTGTAGAGCTGGAGGATCGCGCGGCCGGTCGTCGATTTGCCGCAGCCCGATTCGCCCACGAGGCCCAGCGTCTCGCCCCGCTCGACGAAGAAGTCGATCCCGTCGACCGCGCGCACCGCGCCGACCTGGCGCTGGAAGATGATCCCCTGCGTCAGTGGGAAGTGCATCTTGAGCGCCTGGACGGTCAGGAGGTTCTTTCCGCTGTCCATCGTCGCGGTCGAGCGGCTGCGCTGGATGAATTCGTCCTTCGGCGGCGTGGTGTTCGTCGTCACGGCCATCTCGTCACTCCCCCGGCGTTTCCGTCGCGGTGGTCACCGACGCGGTCTCCTGTTTGATCGCCTCGATCAGCTGCGTGTCGCCGATCTCGCGGCGCCAGTCCGTGTCGACGAGCCAGCCGCCCTGCTGCGTACCCCAGCAGCGAGCCTCGTGATCGGCCTTGGAGTTCGGGATGTGCACGAGGTCCGGTTCCTTCTCGTGGCAGATGTCGCGTCGGTACTGGCAGCGCGGCTCGAACTTGCAGCCCGGCGGCGGCGCGATGAGGTCCGGCGGCAGACCTTCGATCGGGACGAGCTTGGCCTTGCGCGATTCGTCCAAGCGTGGGATCGAACGGAGCAGGCCCCACGTGTAGGGCATCTTCGGATTCGCGAACAGCTCGCCGGTGTCGGCCTTCTCCACGATCTTTCCCGCGTACATGACGTTGATGCGCTGCGTCATGCCGGCCACCACGCCCAGGTCGTGCGTGATCAGGATGAACGCGGTGCGGAACTCGCGCGCGAGGTTCTTCAGCAGGTCGAGGATCTGAGCCTGAATGGTCACGTCCAGGGCGGTCGTTGGCTCGTCGGCGAGGATGAGCTTGGGGTTGCACGAGAGGGCCATCGCGATCATCACGCGTTGGCGCATGCCGCCAGAGAACTGGTGCGGGTAGTCGTCGACGCGCTTCTTCGCGCTCGGGATCTGCACGAGCTCGAGGAGCTCGATGGTCCGCTTCCGCGCCTCGCTCTTGTCCATCTTGAGATGGAGCTCGAGCGCTTCGGAGATCTGACGGCTGATGGTGAGCACGGGGTTCAGGCTCGTCATCGGGTCCTGGAAGATCATCGCGATGTTGTTGCCGCGGATGCCGCGGACATCGTCATCGTCCATCTTCAGGATGTCCTGGCCGTCGAACATGATCGAGCCCTTGACGATCTTGCCGGGTGGTTGCGGGATGAGGCGCATGAGCGAGAGCGCCGTCACGGACTTTCCGCAACCGGATTCCCCCACGATGCCGAGCGTCTCGCCGGCGGCGACCTGGAACGTCACACCGTCGACGGCGCGAACGACTCCGTCACGCGTGAAGAACTGTGTGTGGAGGTCTGTGACCTCGAGAAGGTCAGCCAACGTCGGCGGAGTCTATCTCAGGTCTTCATCCGCGGGTCGAGCGCGTCGCGCAAGCCGTCACCCACGAACGTGAAGGCGAGCATCACGATGGAGATGCAGATGGCGGGCATGAGGACGGACCACGGGTTCGAGGAGAAGAATGGGAAGCCCTCCAGGATCATGCCTCCCCAGGATGGGGTCGGCGGAATGATCCCAACGCCCAGGAACGATAGGGTCGCCTCGCCGAGGATCGCGCCTGGAACGGCGAAGGCCGCGGTGACGATGAGCGGAGCCAAGGCGTTGGGCAAGAGATGCTTGGTCATGAGCCGTCGCGGGGTCGCGCCGACGGAGCGCGCCGCCTCGACGAACTCACGTTCTTTGAGCGACAACACTTGACCGCGTGTCAGCCGGGCTACGCCGACCCAGCCGACGATCGCGATCGCGACGAAGATCAGAGCCAGTCCGTCCATCACCTTGCCGAAGGGGCTGTTCCTGAACGACGCGACGATGATCAGCAGGAACAGGAAGTCTGGGAAGGCGTAGATGATGTCGGTGAAGCGCATCAGCAGCTGGTCGAGCCACCCACCGAAGAAACCCGCCACGAGGCCGACGGATACGCCGACGATGAACACGATCGTCGTCGGGATGAACCCCACGACCATGCTGATCCGTGACGCGTAGATGAGGCGGCTCAGGATGTCGCGTCCGAGGAAGTCGGTCCCGAGCAGATAACGCGCATCGGTGTATTTCGACCCCGTCCACAGCGGCTCCATCTGGCTCGCCGGCGGGCGCGGGATGTCGATCGGGCTGTAGGGAGCGATGAACCCCGAGAAGATCGCGATGAGGAAGGCCGACGCGATCACGATCAGTCCGCCCACCGCGGCCTTGTTCCGGAAGAGCCGGTAAAGAGCGTCCCCCCAGAGCGAGCGCTGCTTGCGGGCCAGGACGTTGAGCTCGGCGGCGCGTTCCTGGGTCGTGCTCGCCGTGGCCACTATTTCGCCACCTTGATGCGCGGGTCGAGCATGCCGTAGACGAGGTCGACGGATAGGTTTGCGACGATGATGAAGAACGCGTAGAGCAGGGTCGTCGCCATGATGACCGGGTAGTCGAGCGCCGTGATGCTGATCACGTACTCACGGCCGATCCCCGGGACCGAGAAGAAGGTCTCGATGATGAACGAGCCGGTGATGAGGCCGGCGGCCGCGGGACCCACGACGGTCGCGACCGGGATCATGGCGTTCTTGAGCACGTGCCCAACGATGACGACCTGCTCGCGCAGACCCTTGCTGCGGGCTGTCCGCACGTAATCCTGGCGGATCGCCTCGAGCATCGACGCACGGGTGATGCGAGCGAGGAACGCCGCCGCCCCCATGGCGAGGATCACCGTCGGCATCACCATGTGCTGCGGCGTTCCCCATCCCGTGATGGGAAAGAGCTTGAGACCCAGCCCGAATATGTAAATGAAGAAGATCGCCATGACGAACGACGGGATCGTCGTGCCGACCGTGGCGAAGAAGAGACTGCCGTAGTCGACCATCGTGTTCTGCCTCAGCGCGCTGATCACGCCAAGCGGGAGTGCGACAGCGAGTGCGAGGAGCAGCGCCTGAACACCGAGCTGCGCCGTGACCGGGAAGCCCTGGCCGAGGATCTCTGTCACCGCCCGCTGCCGCCTGATGCTGGTCCCGAAGTCCAGGTGCAGGACGTTGCTCACGTACAGGATGAATTGCTCATGCACCGGCTTATCGAGCCCATAGAACTTGTTCCATTTGTCGATGGTCTCTTGCTTCGGAGGCTTGTCCGGATTCTTGTCGAACGGTGATCCCGGCGCGGCTTTCGCGAGCGCAAAGGTGATGAGCGCGACGAAAAACAGCGTCGGAATCATCAACAGGAGACGCCGGATCGTGTACTTGAGCACTTTTTCGAAGTGTATACCGCGCGACACTCGCGTCCCGTTCATCCTTTAATAGGGTCCGCGCGGGTCCTGCCGCGGCTCGGGGTTCTCGCTCGCGAGTTGGCCTCCCCGCCTGCACCGCGCGCCTGCGTTCGTCTGCCGGCGGGGCCCCTCCACTCTCGCTCGCGAGAATCCCACTCGCCGCGTCACCCGCGCGGCCCTATCCATCCGGTGAACGTACGCGAGTGCCGACGCTCAATGATGAAAAGAGGGCTGGCCTCAACGGCCAGCCCTCTTCCTTCGCTGCGTTAGCGAGGCTTAGTGCTTCGCGATGAAGATCTTCTCGAAGGAGAAGAACCCTGGGATGCCGTAGTCGATCGGGTTCGCGGTGATGCCCTTGAGCCACGGCTTCACGAGGTACTTGCTCTGGTCGTAGAAGACCCAGGCCGCGGGGGCGTCCTTGCTCAGCTGCTTTCCTGCGTTGTTGTAGGTCGTGTCGCGCTTGGCCGCGTCGGCTTCCTTGTCGCCAGCCTTGGTCAGGCTGTCGAAGGCCGTGCTCGAGTAGCCGGTCCGCGCGGCGCTAACGCCGCCGGTGGCCCACACGGTCGAGTGCCAGTTCTGCTGGTCTGGGAAGTCCGCGCACCAGCCGAGGACGAACAGCTGCGGAGAGTCCTGACCCTTCTTGAAGAGCGCGGTGTATGCCGTGCTCTGGACCGGGTCGAGCTCGATGGTCACGCCGAGGTTGGTCTTCCACTGGCCCTGCGCCCACTCGGCGCGAGCCTTGTTGGTCGCTGAGGAGGCGAAGGTGTACTTGAGTCCGGTGAGACCTGCCTTCGAGGCCGGGCTCGCCTTGTCAAGGAGGGCCTTCGCCGCTGCGACGTCGTACTTCTGCTCGGTGTCCGAGGCGTCGAAGCCGGGGAAGCCCGGCGGAATGAAGCCGCCGTCAGCGGCTTTGCCGATGCCCTGCTGTACGTCCTTCACGAACGCCGCGCGGTCGAATGCCTTCGAGAACGCCAACCGAACGTTCACGTCATCGAACGGGGGACGACGGACGTTGAAGCCGTAATAGAAGGTGCACGATCCGCCAACATCGAGGACCTGAGCCTTCAGCTCAGCGTCGCCCTCAACCGTGCGCAGATCGGCCGGGCCGACGCCCGTGATGTCCAGCTCGTTGTTGCGGTACGCCGCGAATGCAACTGCGGACTCATTGATCATGACCTTGGTGATGGTCTTGATCTGCATCTTCTTGCGGTAGTTGTCGTTCCGCTCGTAGACCATCTTTTCGTTGTGCTTCCACTCGGAGAGCTTGTAGGGGCCATTCCCGATGTACGTTGCGGGCTCGGTCCACTTGTCGCCACCCTTGGTGACGTCCGACTCACGGACCGGCCAGCCCTGCCACAGGGCGGTGATCGGGACGAAGTACGGAGCCGGGTCGGTGAGCGTGAACTCGATGTCCTTGTCGCTCGTCGCCTTCACTCCGACCTTGGCGCGCGCTGCCGCGAGCTCTGCCGGTGTCGAGGCCTTCGTGTCCGTCGTGTTGTAGGCCTCGCAGCCCACGATGATGTAGAAGACGAAGGCGTAGTCGCCCGCCGCTGCCGGGTCGCAGCCACGCAGGAACGCGTACTCGAAGTTCTTCGCGGTCAGTGCCCCGCCGTCCGAGTACTTGAGGCCGTCCTTCAGCGTGTAGGTGTACTTGAGGCCGTCAGCCGAGACTTTCGGTGCCGCCGCGGCGGCCGCGGGGACAGGCTTGCTCGTCGCGGTGTCGAAGGACATGAGCCCCTCGAACACGAACGAGGCCTGCGCGATCTCGTTCACGAACGACGACTTCTGGGGGTCGATCGTGTCGGGCTCGTTGCCCATGTTGAGTGTCAGCGTGGCATTCGGGTCGGCTTGTCCCTGCGCGGTGCCACCACCTGTGGTCGTCGATTGTCCGGTCGGTGCCTGCGTGCACGCGCCAACCAGTAGCGACGCGATCGCAAGCAGTGCCGAGACGGACCAGATGCCCGTGCGGCGTTTGGTCATGCGCTCCTCCTCCTGTTGTGCCATGGGTGCCCGCACGCGGACCTGGCGGCCGAGCATGCGAGCGGACATGGCCATTCTGGGACCCGGTCCCTCAGCGCGTCAAACAACAAACGGCGCGCATCCGGACATACGGACCCCATCTAGGCCCCATACCCATGCGCTCCAGAGACGGTTCAGTTCGCGCCGGCGGTGAAACGCCAGTCGCGAGCGTTCCAGGTGAGCGGATCGCCGTTCGGGGAGGGCTCTATGCCCACGAGATTGCGAGGAACGACATCGACCAGCAGCACCTGATAGAGCGGGACGCCCGGCAACGATTCGGCCCAGAGGCGCTGCAGCTCGGCGTAGAGCGTGCGCTTGTCGGCTCGCTCCGGCGCGGCGGCCGCCGCGTCCAGCCACAGGTCGAACCAGGGTCCGGCGAGGCCTCGGTAACGGTCCGATGCGAGCTGCGGATCGTCGGTGCGCTCCGACATGAGAGCGAGGTCGAACTCGCCGCGCGTGACCGCGTCGACCACGTCCGCGGGCGTTCGCTCGAGGACGGTCGCGGCGATGCCGACCGTCGCGAGATCGCCGGAGAGTCGCCGGCCCGCGTCGATGCGCGCCTGGGACCCCGTCGCCACCTGGAGCGTGACCGTCATGCGCTCGGCGCCGCGCTCGAGGATGCCAAGAGGTCCGGCGCGGAAGCCGGCGGCCGCGAGCAGCGTGCGCGCCGCGTCGCGATCGAGCTGAGGCGGGTCGAGCGGCTCGGTGGCGGCCCACAACGGAGCTACGAGGTATGACCGCGGCACGCGCGCGCGTCCAGCGAAGACGGTCTCCACGAGAGCGCGGCGGTCGACCGCGAGCAGAGCGGCCCGACGCAGGCGGAGATCGGTGAAGACCGTTCCCTTGGTCCCGAAGCGGAGCATCTCGATCGCGTTCGCAGCCTTGTAGAGCGCCTGAAGGCGGGGCCCGTCGGCGAACCGGTCGAGCGTCCGCGCGAGGTCGGCCTCGACGGCCGGCGCGCCCGCGACGTCGACGTCGCCGCGTCGCAGCGCGTCGACGACCGCGCCACGGTCGGGATAGAAGCGGACCTCGATTCGCCCAAGGGCCGGCGCGCCGCCGACGTAACGCGGAAAGGCGCTGAGCGTCATGCCGAATCCGGGGATCCACGCCGCCACCGCGAACGGGCCGGCGTGCATCGGCTCGCGCAGGTACTGCGCGCGCCGTTCAGGAGACGCGCTCGCCAGGAGGTGCGCGGGCAGGACGCGCGCGACGAGCGGATACAGCTCCCAGCGCTCGCCCGCGCGATAGGTGAAGCGGATGGTCCGATCGTCGACGCGCTCGACACGCGCGACGCGGTCGGCCATCCAGCGGCGCGCCGTCGCCGGTGGCGCCGCGCGGTCGTCGTCAAAAGCGAGGCGGACGTCGTCCGCGGTGATCGGCTCACCGTCCTGCCAGACCGCGTCGCTGCGCAGTGCGAACGTCGCGATGAGACGTCCGTTGGGCGTCGCGGCGTCGGTCACGATCCGCGCGCCACCGTTCGCGATTGTCGGGACCTCCGCCGCGAGCCGCGCGACGAATCCGCCGTCCGGGTCGCGCCGGACGAGGGACTCGGTCACCGCGGACTGCAGTACCTGCGCGCTCGGCTCGTCGCTCAGGATCGCGCGCGGCTCGCCGGCGATGCCGAGCACGACGTCGCGTCGCGTCGGCACCGTCGGCGCACATGCGGCGACGAGCGGCGTCAGCGCGGCGAGGAGCGAAAGGAGGACAGCGCGTGCGCGGTGGGACGCCGTCGCGGCGGTCCGGCTAGCGAGGTGCGCCGGAGTCGAGCCAATCGTCTTCGTTGCTGAACTGCTCGACGTCGAACTGGCCGCCCACCGGATAGCGCGTGGCGGGAGCGGCGACGCTGCCGATCGCGCGGAGCTGGAAGCGGAGCCAGCGCAGATACGCGGTCTCCTCGTACGGCGGTTGCGTGCGCATGTAGTCCTTGATGACCGACATCGCGGGCGCGGTCGGGATCACTTCCGGCTTCACGGCAACATCGAGGGAACCGCCGAGCACGAGGGCCGCGAAGCCCAGGGCCATCGTGGCCTCGGAGAGGCGGCCAACGAAGCCGACGCGCCACCACGCCGCGGTCGGTCGCGGCTCGACGCGGGCGGCCAGCCGCACACGCGCGGGCGACAGCAGCGTGCCGCGGTGCCGCAGGGGCGCGTAGGCGCGATCGAGCGCGACGGAGATCGTCGAGAGGTCACGGAGCGCGGTGTTGCAGCGGGCGCAGCTGTCGGCGTGCGCCTCGAGCTCGAGCCGCTCGCGCGGATGCAGCTCTCCGGTGAAGAGCTCCGTCATCTTCTGCTCGGCCGCGCGACATGCCACGGGGAACAACCTCATTGCGGTTCGCCTGGGAGCGGTTCGACGACCGGGGCGACCGTCCGCCTTGAATTAGGTGCGAGGAAGGTGGATGGTTCGATGCCGAACTCCGGGTGTGCCGAAAGATGCGTTCGGAGGCGGCGCAGCGCGTAGTGAAGGCGGGATTTCACCGTGCCGATCGGGCAGTCCACCACCTGGGCGATCTCGGCGAGGTTCAGGCCGTTCATGTAGTGGAGGACCACGACGATGCGGTGTTTGGGGCCGAGCGTGTCCACCGCCGCGAGCACGATCCGCCGCACCTCTGCCTGCTCGGCGAGCAGCGACGGCGAACGCTCCTCGCTCTGGAACGTGTCGTTCGCCGAGTCTTCGAGCGGGCTGAGGATGACGCCCTTCCGCGGGCGGCGGTTGTACGAGAGGTTGACGGCCACCCGATAGAGCCACGGCCGGAGCGATCCCTCGGGCTCGAGACGCGCCAGCGCCTTGTACGCCCGGTTGAAGGTGTCGACCGCGATCTCCTCGGCGTGCGAAGGATCCTTCGTGATCGCGAGACCGAGGCGGAAGATGCCGTCGCGGTAGCGGTAGAACAGGGCGTCGAACGCGAGCATGTCCCCATCGCGTGCGGCGTAGACGAGCTCGCGGTCGGTGCGACGTTCCTCGTTCTGCGCTGACCGCTTCGCGGCGTGCTCGGTCACATCTCGTCCGGCAGGTAGCGACGGATCGCTCGCAGGTTGCGAGCCGGTGTCAACGTCGCGCGCTCGACGACAGCACCCGACTGGGGCGCATGAAGGAACTCTCGCTCGCCGGTGGCGATCGCGGTGTGCGTGATCTTCTCGTCGCCGAAGAAGAAGAGGTCACCGGGGCGCGCTGCGCTCACGGATCGACCCTCCACCGCCTGCTGGTCGGCGTCACGATCAAGGCCCACCCCGTTCAAACGGTACACGAGCTGTGTGAACCCGGAACAGTCGATCCCGTCCGCCGTCGTGCCGCCCCAGAGGTACTGGACGCCCAGGAAACACTCGGCCGTGCGCAGCAGATCGGACGGCACGGGGAAGCGCGACGCGAGCTGCGCGATGTCGACGGTGTCGCGGAAGGCGACCCAGCCGTCGTAGCTGATACGCAGCCACTCCCCCTGGCGCTCCTGGATCGCGAGCGGCGCGGCGACGGGAAGCCGGTCGATGATCGGCGCGGCGTCCGTCGGTGCTGAGCGGACGTCCGCCACGACGACGCCGACGATGCGTCGCTCCGGGGCGCCGACCTCGTCGAGGTGATCGGCCTGGACCCAACCGAAATAGTGATCCGGACCCTGCGCGTAGAACCAATCGCCGTCGCGCGTGAGCAGCGTGAGCCGCTCGCCGTAATGGGCCTGATCGACGCGCTCCGAATCCTCGTCGGGCTCCGCCCGCAGATCGGTGAGCCCGCGGTTCACGAGCGCCTGCGGCGGGCGCACCATCGCGACGGCAAGACGCGCTGCGGCGATGCTCATCGTCGCTTCGCGCCGATTCGCATCAAACCTCTCCTCGCAGGGGCTCCGCCCCTGCAACCCCGGGTACGACTGCCCGGTATCGCAAGATCGGCTTGCGGGCCGCGGCGACCTCGTCGAGGCGGCGCAGCGGCGCGTGCTGTGGCGCGTCGCGCACCGCGGCCGGATCCGTCTTCACGCGCTCGGCGATGCGCAGCATCGCGGCGGCGAACGCGTCGAGTGTCTCCTTCGGCTCCGTCTCGGTCGGCTCGATCATCATCGCCTCGGGCACGATGAGCGGGAAGTACACCGTCGGCGAGTGGAAGCCCTCGTCGAGCAGGGCCTTCGAGAGGTCGAGCGCGGACGCTCCCTGCTTCTTTTGCTTCGTCGCGCTGATCACGAACTCGTGCATCGGCGGGCGGTCGTAGGCGAGGTCGTACGCGGGGCGCAGCAGCGCGAGGAGGTAGTTGGCGGCGAGGATCGCGTCGCGCCCCGTCTCCACCATGCCCTCCTCCCCCAGGGTCTTCATGTAGGTATAGGCGCGCGCGAGGACGCCGAAGTTCCCGATGCGCTGTTTGATCGTTCCGATCGAATCGCCGAGCGCGGCGGGTTCGCGGTCCTCGCGCGCGGTGTCGTAGTGATACATGCCGTCCGCCTCGCGCACGATCCACGGCTTCGGCAGGAACGGACGCAGATGCGCCTTCACGCACAGCGGCCCCGCGCCGGGACCCCCCGCACCGTGCGGGGTCGAGAACGTCTTGTGGACGTTGATGTGCACGCAGTCGAAGCCGAGGTCGCCCGGCCGTGCGACGCCGAGCAGCGCGTTCATGTTCGCGCCGTCGCCGTACACGAGCGCGCCCGCGGCATGGACCGCGTCGCACACCTCGCGCACGCGCTCCTCGAAGAGGCCGAGCGTGTTCGGGTTGGTCAGCATGAAACCCGCGACGTCGGGCCCGAGCGCGGCCTTGAGGGCGTCGAGGTCGACGTTCCCGCGTGCGTCGCTCTTCACGGTCGTGACCTGGTAGCCGCACATCGCCGCGGACGCGGGGTTCGTGCCGTGTGCCGAGTCGGGGACGATGATCCGCCGCCGCTGGTCCGCCTCGCCGCGCTTGGCGTGATACGCCTTGAACACGAGCAGCGCGGTGAACTCCGATTGGGCGCCGGCCTGCGGCTGCAGGCTCACGAAGTCCATCCCGGTGATCTTCGCCAGCATCTGCTCGAGCTCGTACGCGAGCGCGAGGACGCCCTGCGTCGTGCGGTACGACTGGCGCGGATGCACGTCGGCGAAGAGCCCCGCCACCCGGTCATTCACCTTTGGGTTGTACTTCATCGTGCACGAGCCGAGGGGATACATCCCGGTATCGACCGAATAGTTCAGCTGCGCGAGATGCGTGTAGTGCCGCACGACCTGCGGTTCGGTGAGCTCCGGCAGGCGCAGCGGTGTCTTCCGCTGGAACGCCTCGGGGATGTCGGGCGTGCCGTCCGAGCGCACGTGCCGACCATTCCGCCCCGGCCGCGCGAGCTCGAAGATGAGCGGCTCGAGCGCCGGGACCGGTGTCTTCGCACCGACGTCGGGGATGACCTGCGTTCGGATGGTCATCGCGCCGCCACCGTCTCGCCCAGGCGCGCGAGCTGCGCGACCGCGTCGACGAGCGCGTCCGCGTCCGCATCGGTCGTGAGCTCGGTGCACTGCACGATCACGTCGTCGCGCCCCTGGCGGCGGCCGTCCACGTAATGCGAGGCGGTCGCCTCGACCTGGATCCCGCGCGCGACGAGCGCGTTCCGCAGGTCCCATCCGCCCATCTCGGTGCGGAGCGTGAAGCGATCGAGGAACGGACCGTCGTTCGCGATGGAGCAGCCGGGGAGCGCGGCCAGGCGCTTCGCGAGCGCGTGCGCGCGCGCGACCCCCGCTCGCGCGGCGGCGCGCAGACCTTCAGGGCCGAGCAGCGAGAGATACACGGCGGCCGTGATCGCCGCGAGCGCCTCGTTCGTGCAGATGTTGCTCGTCGCCTTCTCGCGACGGATGTGCTGCTCGCGCGTCTGGAGCGTGTTCACGAATCCGCGCGTGCCGTTCGCGTCGACGGTCTGGCCCGCGATGCGGCCGGGCATCTGTCGCACGAGCGCCTCGCGGCAGGCGAAGATCCCGAGATGCGGGCCGCCGTAGGACATCGTGATCCCGAGCGGCTGCCCCTCGCCGACGGCGATGTCGACGCCCAGCGCGCCCGGCGGCTCGAGCAAGGCGTTCGCGTGCGGCTCGGTGACCTGGACGCAGAGCGCGCCCGCGGCGTGCGCCGCGTCCGCGATCTGGCGGACCTCGACCAGCGACCCGAACGCGTCGGGGTGCTGGACGATGAGGCACGCGGCGCCCTCGGCGGACGACGCGAGCTTCGCTGTCGGGACCTCGACGATCTCGAGCTCCGGCCCGCGCGCGTACGTGCGCAGCGTGCGCCGGTACGTGAAGTCCACTTCCGTCGCCACGACCACCTTCTTGCGTCCCGTCAGGCGGACCGCCATGAACGCGGCCTCGGCGGTGGCCGAGCCGCCGTCGTACATCGACGAGTTGACGACGTCCATCGCGAGCAGCTCGGCCATGAGCGACTGGTATTCGAAGACCGCCTGGAGGGTGCCCTGGCTGACCTCCGGCTGGTACGGGGTGTACGCCGTGAGGAACTCGCCGCGCAGCGCGAGCACCGGCACGGCCGCCGGGATGTAGCGGCGCTGGATCGAACCGCCGATGAAGAACGGTCCGGAGCCGGCGGTCGTGTTCAGCTTGGCCAGCCCTTCGAGGTGCGCCTGCACCTCCAGCTCGGAAAGTCCCGGGCCGATGCCCAGCTTCGGATGACGCGCGTCCTTCGGGATCGCGCCGAGGAGCTCGTCGATGTCGCGCACGCCGATGCGACCCAGCATCGCGGCACGGTCAGCTTCGGTGTGCGGCGAGTAGGGGTTGTTCCCCACCTCTCGTTAGTCCCCGCCGGCGCCGGCTGTCTCGCCGATGTGCGCGCGGTAGTCCTGCGCGGAGAGCAGCTTGCTGAGCTCGCCCTTGTCGGCAAGCTTGACCTTGACCATCCAGCCCTGGTCGTAGGGGGAGGTGTTCACGAGCTCCGGCTTCTCGATGACCTTCACGTTGCGCTCGAGGACCTCACCCGAGAGCGGGCTGTAGATATCGGATGCGGCTTTCACCGACTCGACGACCCCGAGGCTCGCGAACTGGCGGACGCTCGCGCTCTTCTCCGGCAGTTCGACGAACACGACGTCGCCCAGCTGCTCCTGCGCGAAATGGGTGATGCCGATCGTGGCCGTGTCGCCCTCGAGGCGCACCCATTCGTGCTCCTTCGAGTAGCGCAGGTCGTCGGGAACGGTGCTCACGGTGCCCTCCGGTAGAAAGGTGTCTTCACTACCGTAGCGGGAACGTCCTTTTCGCGGATGCGGACGGCAAGGGTGGTGCCGACCTTGGACAGCTCGGTCGGAACGTACGCCAGGGCGATGTTCTGGGCCACCGTCGGTCCGTAGGTCCCGCTCGTCACCTGTCCCACCGCCTTGCCCTCGGAGATGACGTCGTAGCCGTGGCGCGCCACGCCGCCGTCGACGACCAGTCCCACGATCCGGCGCTTCGGGCCGTCGGCCTTCTGCTTCGCGATGGCGTCCCGGCCGACGAACTCCTTGTCGAGCTTGCACGTCCAGCCGAGGCCCGCCTCGATCGGACCGGTGGTCTCGTCGATGTCGTTCCCGTACAGCGAGAAGCGCGCCTCGAGCCGGAGCGTGTCGCGCGCGCCGAGGCCGACGGGAACGAGGGCATCGCCGCGGCCCGCGACGAGGAGCGCCTGCCAGACCTGCACCGCGTCCGCGTTGTCGATGAAGACCTCGAAACCGTCTTCGCCGGTGTAGCCGGTGCGCGCGATCGTCGCCTCCGCGCCCGCCGCTCGCGCCGCCTTCACCCCGAACGGCGGGAGCGCCGCGACGCTGCCGCCCGCGATGCGGACGAGGATGTCGGCGGCGCGCGGACCTTGGATCGCGATGAGCGCCGTGTCGGCGGATCGGTCGGCGACGCTGACGTCCTTCGAGAGGTGTTTGCGGACGTGCGCCTCGTCCTTCTCGATATTCGCGGCGTTCACGACCATCAGCATGTGGTCCGCGCCCGTGCGGTACACGATGACGTCGTCGACGATCGTGCCCCGCTCGTTGCAGAGAAGTCCGTAGCGGGCCTGCCCCGTCGCCAGACCCGCGATGTCGCTCGAGACGAGCCGATCGACCGCGGCCTGCGCCTTTGGTCCATCGAAGTGGAACTCGCCCATGTGCGAGAGATCGAAGAGGCCCGCCGCCTCGCGCACGGCGCGGTGCTCGGCGACGATCCCGGCGTACTGGATCGGCATCTCGTAGCCCGCGAACGGCACCATCCGCGCGCCGAGAGCCCGATGCTGCTCGTAGAGCGGCGTCCGCCGCAGCGCCGCGTCCGTCGTCATGCCGCCGCTCGCGCCGCCTCGATCGCGCGGTCGAGGATCTCGCGGTACGTCTCGTAGGACAGCATCCGGCGCGCTTCGCGCACCGGGACCCAGCGGACGTCGTCGTACTCCTGATCGTGCCGCGACACGTCGCCGCCCTCGGGCCGCATGAGGAAGAAGTGGACGAACTTGTGCACGCGCTCGCCGGGCACGGCGAACCAGTAGTCGGTGACGCCGATCGGCGCGACGATGCTCACGTCGAGACCGGTCTCCTCGCGGACCTCGCGCAGCGCGGTCTCCTCGATCGACTCGCCGGGATCGGGTGTGCCCTTGGGAAACACCCAGGTGCCGTCGCTGGTGCGGCCGGTGAGCACGACCTCCGCGTCGTCGCCCGCGCCCCGCATGACCACACCACCCGCGGCGGTGGTGGTACGGACTCTGGTCGGACGGCGGGAGCGCGCGGCGGGCATTCGATCACAACAGACGCGTGCCGTTGATGACGAGCGCGAAGCTGCAGTGCAGGAACTCGGCGGCGCGGCGCGACAGCATCATGCGCGAGAGGAAGATCTCGAAGTACTCCATGAGCGGTGCGACCTCGGTGTCGATGGTGAGCTCGAGCGTGATCAGCTTCTCCTTACGGCTCACCTTGACCTCGGACGACGTCGCCGCGTAGTTCACGCGGTCGTGGATGTCGAAGGACGTGGTCTTCGGGTTCCGCACGCGGCTGCGGTGCACGTCGCTCTTGTCGGCGATGATCACTGCGGCAGACACGGCGCTGACCGGGAGACCGCCCTCGGACTCCTCGTGGTTCGCGATGGCTCCCATGATCGTCGCGACCTCCTCGAGCTCGAAACCCGTGTCGATGAGGATCGCCTGGGAGAGGATCGCACCGGTCTGGCCGTGGGACTCGCGCGTGATGACGTTGCCGATGTCGTGGAGATAGGCGGCGACCGCCGCGACCTCGCAGCGCCGCGCGTCATGGCCGAGCGACTTCAGGATGAAACGCGCGCCGTCGGCCGAGGTGTTCGCGTGCCGCTCGCCGTGCTCGGTGTACCCGATGGCGCCGGTCTGCTGGTTCGCGGAGCGGATGTACGTCTTGACGCGCGGATCGGCCTTGATCGTGTCGAGCGTTGGTCCCTCGCGCTTCGCCTCAGCCGACGTGCGCGTCTTCGGCTCGGCGCGGTGGACCTTCTTCTGCTCGTCCGGCGCGCCGGTGTCATCGGGTCGCGGTGCGGCAGCGGCCTCGCGCATGGCGCAACTCTAGCGTGATGCAAAGTGACGACGTTCTGCTTCAGCGTTAGAACTCAGGAACTGCACCCCGCCAAGTCACGCAGGAGCAGATCATAAAGAGGTCCTTTGAGTGTCCCGGCAGAAACGGCGGCTTTCAGCAACGGATAGAACGCTCCACAGTCTGGCCACTGTTGAATGTGCGACCGGTGCAGATGCAGGTTGTTGAATCTGTATAGAGGATCGGCCCGGTCGTTCACCAGATGGCCAAAACCGATGTAATCGTTAGCGTCCATGATGTCCTCGGCACACGCCACGCATCTTCGCTGGCCGGGTGCGCTCGTCCGGAGGAATTCGTCCGAACGTCGCGCCGCCTCCGTGGCCAAAGGGTGGGCCAAAAAGCAGGCGGCGTGAAATGCGCCATCGTTAAAGAAGTGCAAGACATCAGCTTGGTTCGGCACAAACGCTCCGAACGTGACGACCTCTTGGTCCTTCTCAATTACCCGTCCACAGATTGGGCAACGTGTCCGACCGGGGATCAGGATTGCCATTCCTAGCGGGCTCTGAACTTCATGACTGTCGGACGTCCGATCTCAATCAAATACGAAAACGTTTGGTGAAGTTGGCCGAGCATGTCCAAATCCGCGTGTGACGGACCAGTGATGGCACCGTGCGTATGCGCGATGACTCGCCGGACATCATCGCTCAGGTGCATGCCGGTTGGTCCACCAGAAGCGATGGCACGTCCGCCAGTCTTTCAGCAGGACCAGGGCGATCTTTCCCGCCGTGCTGATCGTCACGGTGCCGCTCGACCCGGGGTTGATGCGGCTGGTCTGCGCGATGTCGGCGAACGCGTACGGCGCCGGGGGCACGATGAAGTCGTTGCCGGTGGCCTTCC
>DASYUC010000080.1:0-109586 GCA_036001645.1 Candidatus Limnocylindria bacterium | reverse complement strand
AGCGCGTATTCGGCGCATAAGGAGTCGTTGCCGGCGCGATGGGAACGAGGCCGCGACCCGCGAACACGAGCGGCGCCACGAGCGTCTGGGCAGCGGCGCGGTCCAGGACGATGACCGGTTTGCCCGACACGCTGATGGCCGGGAACCGCTTCTCCATGTCCAAGTACGGGTTCGCGAACCGCCGTGTTCCCCGGGACTGCCTTCCGTCATCGCTGTACGAGCTGAGCTCCGGATCCACGAACAAGACCGCTGCGGCGCCGCGATCTAGAGCGGACAGGATCGGGTCCTCCGGCGAGGGTCCGGGTACGTAGTCGAAGTTGGGCTTGGCGATCCCCATGAAGCGCGCGAGCAGTACGACCTTGCCGCGCACATCGATACCCGCGTAGTCGTCCGGGTAGTCCTTGATCAACGGGCCGAGCAACCGGCCGCTGCCACCGGCGAAGCGCGTATTCGGCGCATAAGGAGTCGTTGCCGGTGCGATGGGAACGAGGCCGCGACCCGCGAACACGAGCGGCGCCTCGACCACGCCGCCACCCGTCCCGGCGCGCACGAGAGACTGCACCTGGATCGTGCCGACGGGCGGGTTTACCGGCCTCGGGTCGAGCTCGGCGACCGAGGCGTCGCCGATCGTCACCAGCGCGGGGCCGCCACGGACGATGTCCACGTCGCGCCGCACTGCGGAGTACGCGCGCAGTCCGGCCTCATCGAAGGCGGTCGCGAGGTCGCGAGTGGACCGCAGCTCACTCCGTGCAGCGGCGGACCATTCCCGCGCCTCCGCGTAGCGCTCGGGCACGAGACTCGACACTGCGAACAGCGCGACGATCCCGAAAACAGCCGCTGCGGCCGCGCGTCGGTCCTCAAAGAAGTCTCGGCGGGCGTAGCGGCGCGCGAGGGCGAAGCCGATCGCCGCGACGGCGATCGCGGTGAGCGCGAACGCCGCTCCGGGCACGAAGATCACCCAGCGTGTCGCCCACAAGATCTCGACCGTCCGCGAGCTGGCGAGCATCGCGCCCCACTCGGGAGCGTCGGGCAGCAGGGCGCTCATCGGGGGACCGACATGTATCGCGGTCTGAGACTCTTCGACGTTGATCGTGCGCACGGCGCCGACGAGCACTCCGAGAACGCCAAGCTCGGCGACGAGGACCAGTGAGGCGACGACCTGCTGCGTCAGGTTCATCGCGATCACCGGTGCGAGGTGAGGCAGCTGGTGTCGCCAGAGGAGCCGCCAGCGGCCGACGCCCAGTGTGATCGCTCCGATCGTGAACGGGGTTCGCGCGAGCCGGTCGACCTCCGCGCGAATGACGCGATACGGACCGGCCCAGCCGGTCAGGAGCAGGGCACCGATGAAGACGAGAATGCTCGTGTCGGTCTTCACGAAGGCCTTCATGAGGAGGAGCGCGACGAGCGTCGCGGGAACGGCCGCGAGCAGTTCGGCGACGGGCTCCGTCAGCAGTCGCACCGGACGCCACCAGCTTCCGAGCGCGGCGACCACGACGCCCGCCATGACACGTCCGAGACCGGCGAGCAGGACGATCGTCAGCGTCGCGCGCGCCCCGGCCAGGACGACGCTGAACAGATCGCGCCCGAGCACGTCCGAGCCGAAGGGGAACACGAGACCGGGCTCGTACGGTCGCGGGTCGCTGCCATGCTCCGGGACGAAGTAGATCGGCTCGTACGGCGCGATCCGCTCGCCGAGAAGCGCGACGAACAAGAGGGCGAGGAACGCAAGGGACGCGACGACCATCAGGGGATCCAGCCGAGGGAGCGTCAGCCGCGGCGAGGCGGCCATCCGAGGAAGCCCGATTTCGCGCATCTCGGCACGGATACCCCTGAGGTCTGTCCACTGTTCGTTCGTCTCGCGTCAGCGGCAGTGGAGCTGGATGTTCCCTCCGCCCAAAGTCCCGCTCTGCTCGTATCCGGTCGACAGCGTGAGCTGGAACGTGTCGGAACGCCCTGGCTCGCCGTTGTCCGCGGCATCGACCTTGTACGTCGCGGGCGAGCCGTCGATCTCGGCCGTGCCCTCGATGTGCCTCGAGGTGTCGCCGGTCGCGGCGTACATCGTCACGCCTGTTCCTTTCACCTTGAGCAGCCCACCGTGGTCGATGTACTGGAAATGGCCCCAGCCCGTGCGGGTGCCCGCGGCGATCGCGAAGTTCGCCTTCGTGCCGGAGGACGTCGTGATCCACCCGCCTCCCGTCATGAAGTCCTGGTTCGCGCACCGGTCGGTGGCGCCACACGCGATATCGGCGTGCGCCGAGGCGACGACGAGATCGGTGGTCGTGCCGAGGACTGGATCCCTGAGCGTGATGTGCAGCGCGTTCACGGTGATATCGCCTTGGTCTGCGGAAGCCTCCGCGAACTGCTCGTTGATGACGATCGCACCGAGGCCAAGCACCGGAACGGTCTGGTTGACGCCGCCGCTGACGGTCAGCGCCTCGCCGTTCAGGGTGAGGCCGACGATCTCCGAGCTTCCCGACACAGACGCGGTGTTCCCGTTGCACGTCGCTTCGGCGCGTGACATGAGGAGCGTCGCGCCGATCCTCTGTTCCGCCGCGACGACCGTGAAGTCCGCGACGGTCGCTTCGGCACGGCTCGTGTTCCCTCGTGCGTGCACCGTGGCATGGAGCACCTTCGCGGACAGCGCGCCGTTCGTGGGATCACCTTCGCCGGCGACCGGGTACTCGAGGAGTGACGCCTCGAGCTCACCGCCGGAGCTGCTCACCGGCCCAGTGTCGGCGAGCGGCCCCACCGGGACGTCCAGCACCTGCCCCCTCACCACGGTCGCCTGGCCACTGAACGTGGTATCGGTGGCCCCGAGTGTGTCCTTACCCAGTGGCAACGCGACGATGCTCGCGATGAGCAGCGCCGCAGCGACCACCGACATCGATCGGGAAGTCCTCACTGCTGTACCTCCGCCGGTTCCGCCGGTACGAAATTCCCTGGAGCGGCCTGCCGAACGGATGCCCGAAACACGACATTCGGGTCAGAGCCAGCGCTTCTGCGGGGCCGTAGCTTCTGCAGGGCAGACACAGGAGGAAGCCCACGTATGCCGTTGTCGCCACGAGAGATCGAGATCCTCCGACATGTCGCCGTCGGCGAGACCTCTAAGGAGATCGCAACGAGCCTTGGGATCCGCGAGCGGACCGTGAACTGGCACCTGGGGCGCGTCTTCGCCAAGCTCGGGGCGGACAGTCGAGCGGAGGCCGTGGCGATCGCGATGGAGGAAGGCATCGTGCGCCGGCCGCACGACACACGCACGGCGCCCTGACCGTCAGCGCGCTCTCAGGACGAGCTTTCCTTCGAGCTTGCCGATCTTCTCGCGCGAGAGCGGCATGGGTTTGTACCCGCCGTTCGCCCACAGCTGCGTTTGATCGCCCCAGTGCGGGGAATATGGCTGACCGCTCTGACCCGTCGGGATGACGGAGAGCGAGGCGTCGACGTCGGCGAGATCGACGATCTGCCGCTCCGAGGCGTGGCTGCGGAGCGCGAACGGGCGAAGCAGTGAGTACGCGCCGTTGTTCGGCGAGTAGCCATCGCCGGCGCGGCGCACCGGTCCGATGATGAAGATGAGATCGAGCGGTTTCGCCGCCGCGAGCGGATGCTCGAACGAGACCGTGTGCAGGTCGCCCCAGCGCCACGACGTCATGGTGGGACCGAGCCGCTTCGCGAGATCGCGCACTGCGTCCTCGAGCGCGAGCGCCGCGATGGCATCGCGGTCGCCCGCGTCGCCGCGCGCGAGATCGGCGAACCAGGTGCTCGACGGGGAGCCGATGAGGTCGTACAGCGCGAACGTCGGCCGGCCATCGGTGAGGTACTGCTCGTAGAGCGATGGCCCGAGCTTGTCGCGGAACGTCCGCTCGCACATGTGAACGAGCCACGCTTCGTAGACCGCGGCGGCCGCGGAGTCCACGCCGAGCACGCCGTCCCACTGGCGAACCAGGCCCTGCCCCTCGGCGGCGAGCGGGCTGGCCGCGCGCGCGGAGAGGATCGTGGCGCGGAAGCGCTCCACCGGCAGCGACGTCACGTCGGATTGCAGCGAACGGAAACGAGCGACATCGGCACCGCGGATGTCGGCGAGCGCGTTGCGAAGGTACGCATAGCGGAAGCCGGGATCCCACTCGCCTTCCCAGCCGGTCTCGGTCGCGCGGTCCACCGGCCGGTTGTTCGCGTTGAGCACGACGCCGCCGGGCGGGTCGAAGAGGAACGGGTTGTCGTCCGCGGGGCGCAGGCCGCGCCAGTCGTAGTCGCCGCTCCAGCCCGGCACCGGCAGCCGGCCGTCGCCGGCCTTGCGGTCGGGGAGACGGCCCACGAGCTGATAGCCGATGTGCCCCTCGGCGTCCGCGTAGCACGCGGAGAGCGTCGCGCCGACGAAGAGCGCGGCCGCGGCGCGGAACTCCGTGAAGTTGCGCGCGCGCCCCATGCCGATGACCGCCTCGACGGTGCGTGTCCCCTCGAGCGCGCTCCAACGGAGCGCGAGCTGCGCCTTCTGTTCCTTCAGGACCGGCGTGAGGATCGGCCCGTGCCGCGTGATGGCGACGTCGAGGACCACCGGGTCCGCGCGCCCCTTCACCTTTATCACCTCGCGCGTGAAGGTCGCGTTCTCCATTCGCCCTTCGAACTCGTAGCGGCGAAGGTCACTGGGATCCTGGCGTTCGACGAACAGGTCCTGCGTGTCGGCGTAGGCGTACGTGAAGCTCCACGCGATGCGGTCGTTGTGTCCGATGACGACGCCCGGCACGCCCGGGATCGAGAATCCGATCAGGTGCAGGTCGCCCGCGTCGAGCGCGACCTCGTACCAGATGCTCGGGTTGCGCACCGGCAGATGTGGATCGCCGGCGAGCAGCGGCTTACCGGTCGCGCTGCGTGCGCCGGCCACCGCCCAGCAGTTCGAGCCGAGACCCTGCCCCGCGCCGCCGAGCACGCTCGCGAGCGCCCCCGGTCCATCGCCGGCGAGGCCCGGCGACATCAGCGGGGCCACGAGCGCCCACGCGCGCGCGTCGTCCGCGACCGCGTTCGTCGACGCATCGGGGAGCAGGGTCGTGAGGACCTCGGGCCCGAGGCGCGCGGCGATGCTCGCGCGCAGCAGCTCCTGCGTGTAATTGCCCGCGGCGTCGTAGAGCTGCAGCTTGGTGATCGCGAGCGTGTCGACCACGGTCCACGGCTCGGGCCGGTAGCCGAGGATGGTGAATTCCAGGGGCAGGCTCTCGCCGTGCTGCTGCACGAATTTGTTCACGCCCTCCATGTAGGCCTCGAGGAAGCCGCGCGCCTCGTCGGAGATCACGGCCACGTCGAGCTGCGCGGCGCGGCCGAGGCCGAGCGTGCGCATGAATCGATCCGACTCGAGCGCCGGCTCGCCGAGCACCTCCGCGAGCCGACCCTGCGCGGCGCGCCGGTAGATGTCCATCTGCCACAGGCGGTCCTGCGCGGTGACATAGCCCTGCGCGAAGAAGACATCGTGCGGATCGCTCGCGAAGACGTGTGGGACGCCGTACTTGTCGCGCAGGACCTCGACGCGCTCGTGCAATCCGAGGAGACGCTCGTCGGCGTCGACCGCAGGTAGCGGCCGCAGGACGAGCAGGCCGAAGGTCGTCGAGATCGCGCCGAGGATCACGAGGATCACGACCGCGACGATGACGAGCTTCCTCACTCCGCCTCCTCGAGCACGACGAGCATCGCCCCGCCCTCGACCTTCGTGCCCGCGCCGGCGGCGAGGCGGACGACCCGACCGCGCGCCGGCGCGAGGAGCTCGTTCTCCATCTTCATCGCCTCGAGCGTCACCAGCGGAGCATCGCGCTCCACCACGTCGCCCTCGGCGACGTGCACCGTCTTGAGCAGGCCGGGCATCGGCGCGCGGAGCTCGTGCCGCCCACCGCGCGCCGCGCTCGCGCCGCGGGCCGCGGCGGCCGCGCGTTCGTCGAGCGCGCTCGCCGCCGTCTCGGTCCCGTCGACGAGGAGATGCAGCGGATCGTGCGTCAGCACCGTCACCTCATGGCTGCGACCCGCGATGCGGACCGACCACTGCCGGCCGCGCACGATCTCCGCCGTCTCGGCGGCCACGACGGCGTCGTCGACGAGGACGTCCACGGGGGGCTCCGCCCCCCGGCCCCCCCGAATCTCGACTCGTAACCGTCGCTCGCCGACGGTCACCTCGTAGATCACCGCAGCGCCTCCTCGCGGCCCGCTCGCGACCATGCTCCGTCGGGCGACGCGACCGGGCGGCGCGTGGTGCGGCCACGCGTGGCGAGCACCGCGACGAGCGCGGCGGCGGTGACCGCGCTGTCGTCGAGCCGGGCCTCCGAGCGCGGCGGCCAGTGCGTCGCCACGTAACCGGTGTCGTAGCGGCCGGCGACGAAGTCGGGCTCATTCAGGACGTGGGCATGGAAGGCCAGGCTCGTCGGCAGCCCGGCGACGATCGTCTCGCGCACCGCGCGCCGAGCCCGCGCGAGCGCCTCGCTCCGATCGGCGCCGTGCGCGATGACCTTCATGAGCAGCGGGTCGTAGTCGCTCGTCACGGTGAGCCCGTCGAACAGACCCGAGTCGACGCGCACGCCCGGGCCGGCGGGCTCGCGCAGCAGCGCGATGCGCCCGGTCGCGGGCACGAAGCCGCGCCGCGCGTCCTCCGCGGTCACGCGGCACTCGATCGCTGCGCCGCGGCGCCGCACCTCCCTTTGAGCGATGGGAAGCGGCTCGCCGGCGGCGACGCGCAGCTGCAGCGCGACGAGATCGAGCCCGGTCACCATCTCGGTGACGGGGTGCTCGACCTGCAGACGCGTGTTCACCTCGAGGAACGAGAACGCGCCGCTCGCGTCGACGAGGAACTCGACCGTACCGGCGTTCTGATAGCCGGCGGCGCGCGCGATCCGCAGCGCGGCGTCGCCCAGCCGCTCGCGAAGCGCATCGTCGACCGACGGCGCCGGAGACTCTTCGATGAGCTTCTGATTGCGGCGCTGGATCGAGCAGTCACGCTCGCCGAGCCACACCATGCCGCCCTCGGAGTCGGCGAAGATCTGCATCTCGACGTGGCGCGCGTGCTCGATGAGCTTCTCGACGAACAGCGCCGACGAACCGAACGCGCCGGCGGCTTCGCCGGACGCCAGGCGCCACGCGGCATCGAGCTCGGATGCCGACGCGACGGCGCGCATGCCCTTTCCACCACCGCCGCCCGCCGCCTTTAGCATCACGGGGTACCCGATGCGCTTCGCCTCGCGCCGCGCGTGATCGAGGTCGCGCAGCGGCTCGAGCGTCCCTTCCGCGACGGGCACGCCGGCGTCGCGGGCGATGCGGCGCGCCCGCGTCTTCTCTCCCAGGCGTCGCTGTACGTCACCGGGTGGCCCGACGAACGCGAGACCCGCGCCCTGCACGGCGTCCGCGAAGTCGGCGTTCTCCGCGAGGAACCCGTAGCCCGGATGGACGGCGTCGCACTTCGCGCGGCGTGCGACCTCGACGAGCTTCCCCGTCGCGAGGTAGCTCTCACGCGGTGACGCGGGCCCGATCGGATACGCCTCATCGGCGAGGCGCACGTGGAGCGCGTCGCGATCCACGTCGCTGTACACGGCGACCGCCCGGATCCCGAGCTCGTGGCAGGTGCGGATCACGCGCACGGCGATCTCGCCGCGGTTCGCGACGAGGACCGCGCGCAGCGCCGTCGTCAGCGCGGCCTCCTAGGGCTTCACAGCGGGATGTTCCCGTGCTTGCGCTTGGGGTTCGTGTCGCGCTTCCCCGCGAGCGACCGGAGCGCGGCGATGAGACGCGGCCGCGTCTCGTGCGGCTCGATGACGTCGTCGAGGTACCCGTGCGCCGCGGCGACGTACGGATTCGCGAAGCGCTCCACGTAGCTCGCGACGAGCTCCCTCCGCCGCGCTTCGGGATCCTTGGCGCTCTCGATCTCCTCGCGGTACACGATGTTCACCGCGCCTTCGGGACCCATGACCGCGATCTCCGCGCTCGGCCACGCCACGTTGTAGTCGCCGCGGATGTGCTTGCTCGACATCACGTCGTACGCGCCGCCGTAGGCCTTGCGGGTGATGACCGTGAGCTTCGGGACGGTCGCCTCGGCGTACGCGTAGAGGAGCTTCGCCCCGTTGCGGATGATGCCGCCGTGCTCCTGCGCCGTGCCCGGCAGGAAGCCGGGTACGTCGACGAGCGTCACGAGCGGGATGTTGAAGGCGTCGCAGAAGCGCACGAAGCGCGCGGCCTTCACCGACGCGTCGATGTCGAGGACGCCGGCGAGGACCATCGGCTGCTGCGCGACCACGCCGATGCTGCGGCCGCCCAGGCGCGCGAAGGCGCAGATGATGTTCCGCGCCCAGCCCTCGTGCACCTCCAGCAGCTCGCCGTCGTCGCAGACGCGGCGGATCGCCTCCTTCATGTCGTAGGGCTTGTTCGGCGCGTCGGGCACGAGGGCGTCGAGCTCGCGGTCCGCGCGATCGACAGGGTCATCGGTCGCGACGAGCGGCGCGGGATCGAGGTTGTTCGACGGCAGGTAGCCGACCAGGCGCCGCAGCAGCTGCAGGCAGGAGATCTCGTCGTCGCATTCGAAGTGCGCCACGCCCGAGCGGCGCGCGTGCACGTCGGCGCCGCCGAGCTCCTCCAGCGTCACGTCCTCGTGCGTCACGGTCTTCACGACGTTCGGGCCGGTGACGAACATGTACGAGGTATCGCGCACCATCGCGATGAAGTCGGTGATCGCGGGCGAGTAGACGGCGCCGCCCGCGCACGGCCCGAGGATCGCCGAGAGCTGCGGGACGACGCCCGACGCGAGCACGTTGCGCAGGAAGATGTCGGCGTAGCCGCCGAGCGACACGACGCCCTCCTGGATGCGCGCACCGCCCGAATCGTTGAGGCCGATCACCGGCGCGCCGTTGCGCACGGCGAGGTCCATGACCTTGCAGATCTTGGCGGCGTGGGCCTCCGCCAGCGAGCCGCCGAACACCGTGAAGTCCTGCGAGAACACGTAGACGAGCCGGCCATCGATCTGACCGAACCCCGTTACGACACCGTCACCCATCACGCGCTCGTCGTCGGCGATGAGCTCGGTGGGCCGCGCCATCACGAAAGCGTCGAGCTCGGTGAACGAACCTTCGTCCAAAAGCAGGTCCACGCGCTCGCGCGCGGTCAGCTTGCCTTTCGCGTGCTGCTGCTGGACCCGCGCGTCACCGCCGCCGACCGCGGCGCGCTGCCGCAGACCGCTCAGTCGTTCGCTCGCGCTCACGCGGCTGAGGATAGGGCGCACTCAGGACCTGGCATCGGTCGTGCCAGATGACGTTCGGAAAAGGAGGTAGCCGATGGACGCCGTTCGGCGCGACGCGCCGCCGCGCACCCGCGACGTCGTCGAGATGACGGTCACCGCGGATCTCGCCGACCCGGCCTATCAGGCCTACCTCCTGCTGCGCAACGCCTTCACGATCGCGCTCATCCTCGCCGGGGCCGACAAGTTCCTGAACGCGATGATCGACTGGCTGCAGTACCTCGCGCCAGCGATCGCGCGCGCGGTCGTGATACCGCCCGAGGTCTTCCTCCGTGGTGTCGGCATCGTGGAGATCGCGCTCGGCATCCTCGTCGCGTTCGTCCCGCGGCGCGCGGCGTACTGGGTGGCCGGCTGGCTCGCGCTGATCATCGTGGACCTGGTGCTCGCGGCAACGCACTACGACGTCGCGCTACGGGACTTCGCGCTCCTGCTCGGCGCGCTGGCGCTCGGTCGTCTCGCGAGCGGCGTCCATCGCTGGCACGAGCAGCACGCTTGACAGCGCGTCGCCGTCCTAGATCGCTACGAAGTACGTCTCGCAGGCGAGCTGCACCAGCTCGGGCGTGAGCTCCGCCGGCTTCCCGAGGAACCGCGCCGCGGCACCGAGGTGCTGCATGAGGTCACGCGGGTGGCAGGAGCGCAGCGAGATGTTCCGTTCGAGGCAGTACTTCGCGATCCATTCCGCGGCCTTCGGATAGAAGGTGATCTTCTGCTGCGCGCAGACGCGGCGGAGGATCTCCATGAACTCCTCGGGCGTCGGCGGCTTGATCTCGATCTTGTACTGGATGCGTCGGAGGAACGCTTCATCCACCAGCGAAGAGGGAGTGCGGTTCGTCGCGAAGACGAGCAGGACGTCGAAGGGCACTTCGATCTTGCGACCGTCGCTCGTCGTCAGGAAGTCGACGTCACGGTCGAGCGGGACGATCCAGCGGTTGAGGAGCTGGTCGGGCGACGCCCGCTGACGACCGAAGTCGTCGATGAGCAGGACGCCGCCGCTCGCCTTCATCTGGAACGGCGCCTCGTGGACCTTGGTGGTCGAGTCGAAGACGAGATCGAGGTCCTCGAGCGTCAGCTCACCACCGACCTCGACGAACGGGCGCGAGACCGGGACCCAGCGCCGGTCGAATCGCGCGTCAAGCTCGACGAGCGGACGGTGGCGGGATGCGTCGTATACGCGGATGATCTGCTGGCCGACGAGGATCGCGTACGGCACGACGATGCTGCCCTGCAGCATGGTCGCGAGCGCTTTCGAGATCGTCGACTTGCCGGTGCCGGGTGGCCCGAAGAGGAAGATCGACTGCGCGCTGTTGATGGCCGGCCCGAGCTGACGCAGCGTGAGGTCCGGAAGCACGAGGTGCGAGAGCGCCTTGCGGAGCCCTTCCAGGGTGACCTGCACGGCGCCGACCGACTGCGCGCGCACGCGAGCGACGTACGCCGCGAGCGGCACGGGCGCCGCGCCGACATACCCGTTGCGCGCCATCGCTTCTTTGGCACGAATGGCGCCCTTCTCGGTGATCATGTAGACGTACGTGGACGCCGTCACACCGGCGCCGCCCTTCACCTCGACGAGGTGCTCGGTCTTGCAGAAGTCCAGGACGGGCTGGAGGATCTTGAGCGGCAGGCAGAGGATCTGCGTGAGCTCCGCGGCGGTCGTCGCCCGCTGGTAGAGGAGCTTCAGCGTTAGGTCCGCAACGAACGCGGAGGTGAGTCCGGTCTCCTCGATGGTCGCCGGTGCGAGCGGCGCGGACGCTTCTGCGGGCCGCGGCGCTGCCGCTGCGGGCGCCGGTGCTGCTGCCGTCGGTATTGCGGTTGCCATGTGCTCCCTACCCTCCGGAACGCTGGTCTGGGCAGTTTAGAGGTGATGTATTCCCCACATCGGGTGAAACCGGTCGCAGTCGTAGCGGTGACGTCGAGAGAGCTATTCGCGGCGACGCGGCACCGAGGGCCCCCGCGCGCGGGGGGACCCCGGCCCGCAGGGACGGGGTGCCGCGCGTAAAGAGGGTTTCGGGGCCGCGTCGCCGCGTCGTGCGAACGCTAGGTCTGCGCCGAGAAGATCACGAGGGCGCGCAGCGCCAGGACACTGAGCAAGGCGAGGAGCGGTGCGGTCACCGGTGCCCAGCGCCTCGCGCCGTCCAGCCGCGAAACCATGAACGGCGCGACCAGGCCCACGACCACGACCAGCCACAACAGCAGCCAGACGCCCGACATCTTGCCGATGGTCCCAGCGATGGCGACGGTGACGAGGAACACGGCGATGAGCACTGCCTCGAGGATGGCGAAGTTGCGGTCAGCGAGCTCGAGACGGACCGCGGTACCGGCATCGACGTCGCGCCGCGAGCGCGCGACCAGCAGCAGCAGCGCCGCCGCTCCGGTCAACGATGACGCCAGGAACAGCCCGCCCAGCGGCCAGCCATCGCTCCACACCGGCTGGTTCGACACCGCGAGGAGCACGCCGGTGTAGGCGCAGACAAAGAGGCCGAAAGCCGTGCCGATGACGTTCCAGACCGCGCCGACCGTGCCGCGCAGGATGCGCGCGATCGGATCCCCAGCGTGCCAGCCGCTTTCGGCGACCGCGCCGACGAACGAGACGAAGGAGAAGAGCCCGAAGCCGAGAAGCGCCCACGAGCCGAGCGACATAGGCGACCACGGCTTGAACGCGAACCCGCCATTAGACGCGTCGAACAGCATGTTGATGAAGCGCAGCGGCTGGCCCAGGTCAGCGATGAGGAACAGCGGACACGGCAGCAGGGTGAGGAAGCTCGCGATGAAGGCGATGCGCGCGGCGCGCTGATCGGCCGCTGTGCCGACCAGTCGAAGGAGCGTTCCGATCGCATACGAGCCACCCGATAGACCCCCGAAGAAGAAGTACCCGAGGATCCACCACTCCCAGCCCGGCGGCGCGGCAAAGTGTTCAGCGGGCGGCATCGGACTTCTCGTTCATCCGCTGCGAGCGGAACGCGAGGACGCCGGCAACGAGGCCGACGACGGCCGTGACGAAGCCGCCCGCGTAGCCGGCGAAGTTGTTGCGGCTCGGAAGCACCGCGTTCTGCGTGTTCGGGAGCTTGTAGACCGCCGGCTTGTCCATGAGCAGGAAGAAGGCGTTGAGTCCGCCATAGACGGTCGCGTCGCGGCCGTAGAGCTCGGCCTTCTTGTATCCGGCGGTCTGAAGGGCGGCGACGCGCTGGTCCGCCACCTTCTGCAGATCGTCGAGGTAGCCGAACTTGATCGATTCCGTTGGGCACGCCTTCGCGCACGCGGGCTGCATCCCGTTCTGCAGGCGGTCGTAGCAGAGCGTGCACTTGTGCGCGGTCCCGGTCTTCTCGTTGAACCCGATGACGCCGTACGGGCAGGCCGAGATGCAATCACGGCAACCATTGCAAACGTCCTGCTGGATGAGCACCGAGTCGTATTCGGTGCGCACGATCGCGTTCGTCGGGCAGACCTCGAGGCAGCTCGCGTTCTGACAGTGCTTGCAGACGTCGCTCATCATCAGCCAGGCCTGACCGCCGGCGATCGGCGTGGGCGTCATGACCACGCCGTTGTTGTCGGGGATCTGCTCGATGAACTCCACGTGACGCCAGTTCTGCGCGTCGAGCTGACCGGTGTTGTCGAAGCTGTCGAGGAGGAGCTCGGGCTTGTTGCCCTCGAGCTGGTTCCATTCCTTGCACGCGACCTCGCAGGCCTTGCAGCCGATGCAGATCGACGTGTCGGTGAAGAACCCCATCGGGCGCTCTTGGAAGGCAGCCATCACAACCCCATCAGGTTGGGCGTGACCTTCGTGAAGCCACGCTCCACAGCGGCGATATCGAGCGGGATCGCGGCGATCTCGTCGACGACCGGGACGGCGTGTCCCTCTAGCCGCGCATCCACGCTCACGATGTATCGCTTGCACCGCTCGCATGCGTCGATGCGCAGGTGCGGCAGCTGCTCCGGGTCGGCGAGCACCACGAGCTTGCTCGACTCGGTCTCACCGCACGCGACGCAGGTCATCCGCGGGTACACCCATTCGTTCGCGCAGCGCGCGCAGACGAGGCGCCGCTGACCGGTGACGAGCGCCTCGCCGGTATCGACGAAGACGCTCACCTGCGGTGGGCCGCCGCACTCGGGGCAGAAGCGCTCCTCGCCCGCGATCGGCAGCGCGCGCGCGATCTCGGGCAGGGCCTCGAGCACGGGCGCGGTCGCGGCGCGCGCGAGGAACACGTCAGTCCCGTTCTGGGTCTCGCCGCGCAGCCAGGACGTGACCATGCGCTCGAGATCGCCCTCGTGGAAGCGCAGCAAGACGGCTTCGCGCAGCGTCTCGGTGCCCGCGCCCATGACCGCACCCATGATCTCGGGAAGCGCAGCGCGCACGATGTATGCCGCGAGGTCGTCGACGGGCGGGCGATCGGCGCGGGCGCGCTCGAAGGCTCTCTCCTGCGCCCCCGCGACCGCGCCGTAGAGGGCGAGCGGCTCGCGCGCGAAGTCGTAGCGCGCCGCGAGCTCGGCCGCGCGGCTACGACGGTCGGCGTAGGTGGTCACACGCTCGGCGACGGCGCTCAATCGATCTTCTCGATATTCACAAGGAACGCCTTGAACTCCGGCGTCCTCGCACCGACGTCGCCGACGAACGGAGTGAGGGCGTTCGCCAGCCAGAACTTGCTCTTCTCGGGATTCTGATCGGCGGAGACTCCGACGAAGCCCCAGTGGATCGGGATGCCGATGTGGTACACGGGCTTGTCGCTCCCGGCGAGCTTGATCGGGCCCAGGCGCTTCGTGACGGCGGCCGCGACCTCGATCTTGCCGCGCTCACTCCACACGCGAACGCGGTCGCCGTTCGCGATGCCCTTCTCCTTCGCCAGCTCCTCCGGGACCTCGACGAATGCCTGAGGTTGCAGGCCGACGAGCAGCGGAACGTGCTGCGTGACGTAGTGCTCGTGCTCGGTGAGCCGGTAGCTCGTCGCGACGTACGGGTACTTGTCGACCTTGCCGAAGCGATTCGGCCGGCCAGCCGCCTGGTCGTACAGGAAGGCCACGGGGTCCTCGGACTGGTTCGGGTGGAGCGGGTTCGGGATCGGTGCTTCCATCGGCTCGTAGTGCTCCGGGAACGGACCATCCAGCATCGAGCTCGAGAACAGGCGACCGACGCCCTCGCCGTTCATGATGAACGGCAGCCACGCGGCCGGATCCTTCGGGTTCATGGTCGCCGGGTAGTCCGGCACGTCGCCCGTCCAGGCGGAGCCGTTCCACTGGATCCCAGGACGCTTGGGGTCCCACGGCTTTCCGTCGAGGTCCGCGGACGCCCGGTTGTACATCACGCGGCGGTTGAGTGGCCAGCTCCAAGCCCACTGCGGGAAGAAGCCCATACCCGTCGGGTCGTTCTTCGCGATGTCCTGTACGCCGTTGCGCCGCTTCGACAGGTTGCCGTCTTCGGTGTAGCTGCCGGTGTAGATCCAGTCGCCCGCGGTGGTCGTCCCATCCGACTTCAGCAGCGCGAAGCTCGCCATCTGCTTACCCGTCGCGAGGTCCTTTCCGTTGATCTCCTTGGCGATCTCGTCGAGCTCCGGCTTCTTCGGATCCTTGTACCAATCGAGCGTCATCGCGTTGATCGCGTCAGGGAACTTCCCGCCGTTCTGGCGATAGAGCGTCTTCACGCGGTCGAAGAGCTCGGCCATGATCCAGTGGTCGTGGCGCGCCTTCCCTTCTTCCGGCGGGATCACCTGCTCCTTCCACTGCATCCAGCGGCCGCTGTTGACGAACGACCCGTCCTTCTCGATCCAGTGCGTGGTCGGGAGCATGAACACTTCGGTCTGGATCGATGCCGGATCCACGCCCGGCGCCCGCCAGAACTCTGAGCTCGTGGTGGGCAAGGGGTCCATCACGACCAGCCACTTGAGATTCGCGAGCGCCTTCATGACCTGGTTCACGTCCGGCCCGATGCTCGTGGCCGTCATGCCGCTGAGAATGACGCCCTCCATCTTTCCCTTGAGCGCTTGGTCGAAGATCGACATCCAGGACGAGTTGGTGGCCGGTTTCGGTAGGAAGTTGAAGGCGAACTCGTTGTCCTTGGTCGCAGCCGCGCCGTACCAGCCTTTCAGCAGGCTGACCATGAAGTTGCGGTAGTTCGTGCCGAAGAAGTTCCACGAATTCGGATCGCTCTTCTTGGCAGCGCTCTGATCGACGTACTGGTCGAGCGTCCTTTGACCCGGAGCGGGGATGCGCAGATAGCCGGGCAGGATCTCCCACGAGATCGCGTGATCCGTGTTGCCTTGGATATTCGCGTGGCCACGCTCGGCGTTCATGCCGCCGCCCGGCCGGCCCATGTTGCCGAGGAGCAGCTGCAGCAATGCGCCGGAGCGGATGAGCTGGCCGCCCGTCGTGTGATGCGTGAGGCCGACGGCGTAGACGATGGTCATCACCTTGTCCGGCCTTCCCATCTCGCCCACGATCTTGGCGACCTCGATGAACTGATCGACGGGAATGCCGGTGATGCTGGAGACCATCTGGGGTGTGTAGCGCGAGTAGTGCTTCTTCATGAGCTGGAACACGCTCTTCGGGTCCTGCAGCGTCATGTCGCGCTTGGCGAACCCTGATGAGGACGTGGGCGGTCCCTCGACCGCCCCACCGGGCGGCGGGGGCGGGGCCGTCTGCTCGTAGGCCCAGCTCGAGATGTCGTAGCTGCGGGTCTGCGCGTTGTATCCGGTGAAGAGCCCGTCCTTGAAATCGAACGCGTCCTTCACGACGAAGGAGGCGTTCGTGTAGTTCTTGACGTACTCCTCGTGATAGAGCTTGTTCTCGAGCACGTAGTTGATGAGCCCGCCGAAGTACGCGACGTCGGTCCCTGTCCGGATACGGAGGTACCTGTCGGCGAGGGCCGACGTGCGCGTGTAGCGCGGGTCGGCGTGGATGATCTTCGCGCCGCCGCCCTGCCCGGGTCCCTTCGTCGGATCGAGCTTCGCCTTCACGAACCACTGGAAGCCGACCGGGTGCGCTTCGGCCGGGTTCGCACCGTTGATGAGGATGACGTCGGCGTGCTTGATGTCGCGCCAATGGTTCGTCATCGCTCCTCGTCCGAATGTGGCGGCCAAACTGACCACCGTGGGTCCGTGTCAGACCCGAGCCTGTTGCTCGATATGCACGACGCCGAGCGTCCGCATCAGCTTCGCGGCGAAGTAACCCTCTTCGCTGCTGAATGCGGCGCCGCCGGCGAAGGCGACTCCCTCGGTGCGATTCACGACGTTGCCGTTCGCGTCCTGCGCGACGAACGTGTTGTCGCGTGACGCCTTCAGGTTCTGCGCGAGCTTGTCCAGCATGAAGTCCCAGGACTTCTCTTCCCACTTCGCACTGCCGGGTGCGCGATAGAGGGGCTTCTCGACGCGCCGCGAGCTCGTCGCGAGCTGCATCGCGGTCGCGCCCTTCGGGCAGAGACGCCCTTCGTTGACCGGGCTATCGGGATCGCCCTCGATCTGCAGCAGCTGCGTCTTGCCATCCGCGCCCTGCTTCGTGTACGCGATGAGCGCGCAGCCGACCGCGCAGTAGGGGCACAGCGAGTGGACTTCCTTCGCGCCGGCGATGCGGAACGCCATCTGGCGCTTTTTCGCAAGGCGCAGGTCGAAACCGAGCGGGTTGGCAAGCGGTGTTAGTGCGGTCGCTCCGGCGCCTGCGGCGCCGAGTTTCAGGAGCTGACGACGGGTAAGGTCGCTCACGTCCTACTCGCGTTCTATTCCTGGCATCGGTCTGCGTCAAGTCGTACGGGCGCTATCGTCGGCCGGATGAACGAGTTCTTTTCGGCACTCGCGAAGCACTGGCGTGAGGCGGCGCAAAGCCGCGGAGCCACGATCGACGAGCCCACGCTCGACGCCGGCCTCGCCGAGGAGATCCTCGAGCTCGCGCGCGTCGTCTCGCACACGCGTGAGCGCCGTTTCGCTCCGCTCGCGACGTTCACCGCCGGTGTCGCCGCGGAACGTTTGCGCGCTTCGAAAGGCGCGCTCGGACCCGAGGTGGCTGCGGCGTACATCCGCGAGGTTCGCGAGGCGCTCGAGCACGAGGCACCCAAGCAGTGACCGGGGCTGTACCAGCCCGGGCCGTGCTGCGCATCGGCGTCCGGCTCGCGCCCGCCGGCGACGCGGGTGAGCTCTTCGCCGACGCCAAGGCGGTCGAGGCCGCAGGAGCGGATTCGCTCTGGATCGACGCCGCGGACGGCGACCCATACGTCGTCCTCGCCGCGCTCGCGGCGGTCACCTGGCGGGTGCGACTCGTCGCACGCGGCGCGCCAACGGCGGGCGCGGCGCGCGAGACCTGCGCGCGACTCGCCCGCGGACGGCTCGTGCTGGCGGAGGAATCGTCGGAGGAGCGCTGGACCGAGTCGCCGTTCCCGGCGAGCCGCGCCGCGTGGGACGAGCTCCGCCAGACGAGCATCGCGGCGGGCGTGACCGGCATCGTCCTGCCGAACGATCCGCGTCTCATCGATCTGCTGCGCAACCCCGACATCATCGAAGACCGGAGCGACCTGAAGCTGTCCTTCGGCTAGAGACGCGCGCTCAGTAGCTGGGCACGCCTCCGGAGGGCTTGGGTCCATCCGATGGCCCCGAGCATGCGGACGGGATGGCTGCGACGGTGACGGCGACCATCAGCGCAAGGACGAGCGCGCCCAAGCGCCGCAGCGGTGTTCTCACGGTGAGCTCGCGTGCACGGATCGTGCCGCTGTCATGCGGCGGCCCGCCCCTCGCGCAGCTGCGTGCGCACCGCGCGCGGATCCGCGCTGGGCGCGATGAACAAGGTGAGCATGATCCCGTAGTACGGCAGGTGACCGAGCAGCTCGAGCCAGCCGAAGAACGGCAGCGTGACCGTGAAGATCACCGCGCCCACGGCGATCACCGGGCGCGTGAGCTGACCCGAGATGATGACAAGGCCGATGACGAGCTCGGTCAGGCCAGCGAGGTACGCGAACTGGCCGTTCGTCACGCCGATGCCGGCGACGAAGTTCAGGTATGGCCGGTCCGTCAGCAGCGCGTTCGCAAGCGCTGGATCGAGCAGCTTCTCGGTGAGCGCGCCGAAGGCGATGCCGACGCCCATACAGATACGCAGCAGCGTCAGCGCAACGGCCGGCGCCTCCATCACGGGCAGCGCCTTCTGCTGCCGGAAGATGCGGTCGATCGAGACCGCGCCGCGCCCGGTGATGAACAGGAAGAGCGCGATCCCCAGGATGTGGACCTGCTCGAGGATCGACTCGAAGTTGAACGGCATCATCGCGACGACGCCGAGCAGCGCGAGCGCCACGGCGGCGACGCGCGTGCCGAATCCGACGAGGAGGAGCACACCGCACATCCCCTCCACGACGAGAAGCGCGAAACCGAGCTCGTCGCGCTCGACTCGGAGCGACGGCACGAACAGCATTCCGAGCGTCGCCGCCCAGATGAGCGCGACCCCCACGTGCACGCCGAGCGCGAGCGGCCCGAGCCACGCGAGGCGCTCGAGCGCGCGGAAGGTGCGGGGCTCGGGCACGCGCCGCTGCACCCAGGCCGCGGCAGCGATCGCGAGCCCCGCGACCGCGAACGCGGCGATGAGGGGCAGGGTGAAGAGCAGCGAGTAGTCCGTCGGGTGTTGGGAGGGATCGGTGAACCACTTGACGTGGCGCGCCAGCGAGCCGAGCACTACGCCACCGGCGTTCGAAGACCGGCGAGGCGCGCCTGCCCCGAGTACACGTTGAAGCGGTCGTCGCGCAAGAAGCCGACGAGCGTGAGCCCGAAGCGCAGCGCGGTCGCGACCGCGAGGCTCGACGGGGCGCCGACCGCCACGAGGATCGGGATCCCCGCGGCGACGGCCTTCTGCACGACCTCGTAGCCCGCGCGCCCGCTCACGGCGAGCACCGACGTCGAGAGCGGCAGCCGGCCATCGAGGAGCGCGCGTCCGGCCACCTTGTCGACCGCGTTGTGCCGGCCGATGTCCTCGCGCAGGGTGACGAGCTCGCCGTCGGCGCTGAACAGGCCCGCGGCGTGAAGACCGCCCGTCGCGTCGAAGACGCGCTGCCCGCCCCGAAGCTGCTGCGCCAGCGGCGGAAGCGTCGCCGCTTCGACGCGCGGGCCGTCGGCGAGCGGCGCGTACTCGTGCGCGAGGGACTCCACGGTCGTCGCGCCGCAGACGCCGCAGGCGGAGCTCGAGAGGAACGATCGCTCCGGTCGCCGTCCCGCGCCGTCGCGCACGCGGATGTCGATCTGATTCGACTCCACGATGTCGTCGGCGACCGGGACGCGAGCCTCGTGCTCCCCCGACTCGGCGCTGATGCGAACTCCGGTCACCTCCGAGAGCGAGGCGACGACGTGTTCGGCAGAAAGCAGCCCGAGCGCGAGCTCGATGTCATGCCCCGGCGTGCGCATGACGATGCTGAGCGGCTTTCCGTTCAGCAGGAGCTGGAGCGGCTCCTCCGCGGCGACCGCGTCGTCGACGTGTTCCCACGCGCGCCCTCGCCAGCGCGAGATCGGGATGCGGGGCGCCTGCGGTCGCGCCATTCGCCGATCGTACCGTCAGCGGTACGTCGCGGGCGCGTGGCGCCACGTCGCCCACGCGTCCGCGTCGTGGCTGGTGAACACGCGAGTGAGGTCGCCGCCCGCGAGCGAGCGGATGAGCGCGAGCGACTCCTTCGCCGCGGCCTGATCCATCGCCGGTATCTCGCCGCGCTCCAGGTTCGTCCGCGTGAACGCCGCGTCGCCGGTGAGCACGACGCGTCCCGTCTCGGCGAGGTCGACGACAAGAGACTGATGACCCGGCGCGTGGCCCGGTGTCGGCACGACCTCGACACCGCTCGCGACACGCGTGCGACCGGTCACCGGCAGGTAGCGCAGCTCGGCGATGTCCCAATACACGCCCGGAAAGTTCGGTTTGCCTTTCGCGAACGCGAGATGCTCCGCCTGCACGACGAACGTCGCGTGCGGGAAGGCGCCGTTGTTTCCGGCGTGGTCGAAGTGGAGGTGGCTGTTCACGACGATCGCGACGTCATTGGGCTTCACGCCGACTGCTGCGAGACGCGACACGATCGCGTCCTCGCGCTCCATCATCACCGTGAGGCCGCTCTGCGGGCCGAACGTCGCGTCGGGGCGGTCGACGTGCACGGGATGCAGGCCGGTGTCGAACACGACGTTTCCCTCGGGTGTGCGCAGGAGCGCCGACCACACCGGCGCGACGACGCGCTCCTCGCGCGCGGCACCCTCGAGCCACGGTTGGAAGGCCGAGCGCGCGATGTCGACAGCGCCGGTGCGGAAGAGGGCCAGCTCGATCATCCGTGCTCCCCGTGCGCGAGAGCATGGCCGCGACCGCGGGCGATGAGCCAACGGTTCACCGGGAACGCGGCAGCGAACGCGATCACGAGGCCGACCGCGAGGCTGCCCCAGAACAGCGGGTCGTCCAGACCCGCCGCCATCGCGCCCGGAACCAGCAGGACGACGAGGTTGTCGACCGCTTCCATCACGACGATCGAGATCGTGTCCGCGGCGAGCGTCACGCCGAGAGCTTTTGCGAGCGCCATGCCACCGCGCAACAGGGGCACGAAGGTGAACGAGTAGCCGAACACGAACGCCAGCGCGATGCCCGCAACGATCGACGCCTCGATCGTGAAGTGGAGCGCGCCTGAGATCAGCAGGCCGACGACCTCGCCGATCGCGCAACCGGTCAGACAGTGGCGGGTCGCGTCGAGCGCGAGGCGCGTCGTGCCCGGCTGGGCCGGGTGGCTCGCGTGATTCATTCGCGCAGCAGCTCGTCCACCGCCGCGTAGGGATCGATGGCTCGCTCGGCGACGCGCGCGATGGCGCGCTCGACCCGTTCCTCACCAAGACGATCGCGCAGGCGTCGCACGAGCGCATCGCGCAGGAGGTCCTCGACCTCCGAGCGCGCGGCGGCGCGCCGCCGCGTATCGCGCTCGCCGCTCTCGGCGGACCAGGCGCGGTGCTTCGCGATGGCCGCGACCAGCAGGTCGGTCCCTTCGCCCGTCGCGGCCACGGTCCGCACGATCGGTGCCTTCCAGGCCGTGCGCGGCGCGCCGAGCGTCAGCATCTGCGCGAGGTCGCGCGCGGTCTCATCCGCACCGGGCCGGTCGGCCTTGTTCACGACGAGCACGTCGGCGATCTCCAGCACGCCGGCCTTGATCGCCTGGATGTCGTCACCGAGCCCCGGGACCGTGACGAGGCAGACCGTGTCCGCGACGCGCACGACCTCGACCTCCTCCTGACCCACCCCGACCGTCTCCACCAGCACGACGCCGTAGCCGAGCGCGTCGAGGACGTTGACGATGCGCGAGGTCGCGCGCGCGAGACCGCCGGCGTGGCCACGGCTCGCCATGCTGCGGATGAACAGGCCCTCGTCGAGGAATCGCTCGCGCATGCGAATGCGGTCGCCGAGGATCGCGCCACCGGTGAACGGGGACGACGGGTCGACGGCGACGACCGCGACGCGGTCGTGCGTCGCCCGGTACACGCCGGCGAGCCGGTTCACCAGAGTGCTCTTGCCGCCGCCGGGCGGACCGGTGATGCCGACGATCTCCGCATGACCCGTAAGGGGATACAGCGTGCGCAGGGCGTCGGCCGCCCCGGGCTCGTCGTTCTCGACGACGGACAGCAGGCGCGCGGTCGCGCGTTTGTCGCCGGCCCGCGCGCGTTCCAGCAGATCGGACGCCGCGACGGTCACGAGGCCTGTTGCGCCAGATCTCTCGCGATGACGATGCGCTGCACCTCGCTGGTCCCCTCGCCGATCTCCATGAGGCGCGCGTCGCGCACGATGCGCTCGACCGGATAGTCGCGGAGGTAGCCGTACCCACCGAGGATCTGGAGGCAGTCGTTGGCGGCGCGGCTCGCCGCTTCGGTCGCGTACAGCTTCGCCTTGGAGGCGGCCACGCTGAACGGCCTGCCGCAATCGGCGAGCGCCGCGGCACGATGCACCAGCAGGCGTCCGGCGTCGAGCTGGGTGCGCGCACGCACGATCTTCCACTGCGTCATCTCGAACTCGGCGATCGCCCGGCCGAACTGGTGCCGCCCCTTCGCGTAGGCGATCGCGGTCTCGAGCGCGGCGCGTCCCAGCCCGAGCGCGAGCGCGCCGATGCCGATGCGACCTTTGTCGAGCACCTTCTTCACGTCGCTGAACGCCTCACCGTCGACGCCGATGCGATCGCGCTCGGAGACGCGACAGTCCTCGAGCACGAGCTGCGAGGTGTCCGAGGCGTGCAGTCCCATCTTCTTCTCACGCTTCCCAGGGCGGAAACCCGCCGTTCCGCGTGATACGCCGAACGCCGACAGCTTGCGCTCGCCCGCTCCGGCGATCACGACCGCGAAACCGGCGAGCGAACCGTTGGTGATGAACTGTTTGGTCCCGTTCAACACGTAGCCGTTCTTCTCGCGGACGACGCGGCTCTGCACCGCGATCGCGTCGGATCCGGATGACGGCTCCGTGAGCGCCCAGGCGCCGAGGTGCTCGCCGCGCGCAAGCGGCGGGAGCCAGCGCTGCTTCTGGTCGTCGTTGGCGGCGACGAGAAGGTGGCCGATACAGAGGCTGTTGTGCGCGGCGAGGGTCAGCGCGATCGAGCCGTCGGCCGCGCCGAGCTCCTCCATGACGAGCGCGACGGTGAGCGTGTCGAGCCCGGCGCCACCGAGCTCCGCGGGTACGGCCAGGCCGAGCAGGCCGAGCTGCGCGAGCTCCGGCAGGAGCTCGAGCGGGAACTCGCCGGCCTCGCTCCACTTCTCCGCGTTCGGGACGATGCGGCCGCGCGCGAAATCGCGCACGGCATGTCGGACCGCGAGCTGATCGTCGCGGTAGTCGAACCGCACTAGCTCTGCGGGTACGCCGAGCGCACCGAGGCATCGAGGGTGGGCAGCAGCTCGTCGACCAGCTTTTGGTCCGCCTCCATGACCGCGCGGTCGACATCGAACGCCTTGCGGCGCGCGGCGGTGATCAACTGACGTTGTTCCGGCGCCAGCTTCGTGAACGCGATGAGCCGTGCGCGCGTCAGTCGCTTTCGCTCGTCGACGTTGCCGATGCGCGAGAGCTCGCGCATCTGCGGCGTGAGCGCGCCCACCCGCGCGATCTCATTCGGCACCGCCGCCGTCATCTCGAAACGCTTCTTCCAGAATTCGATCGCCGCTGCCTCGTCGCTCCCGATGAGCGATGCGAGACCGACGTCGATGGGTCGCGTGTCTTTCTTGCTTCCGAATAGACCAGCCATCTTTGGACTCCTTTGCGCCGACTTGTAATCGTTCACGAGCTCTTTTTCCCGCTGTGTCCCTGAAGGTTGTTCCACCGGTTGGCGGTTCAATGGGCCGCCGTCGTAGTGGCTCACTTCGCGACCTTCTTTTTCGCGGGCACGGCTTCCCGCACGTACTTCGCGATCTCGTCGAGCGACGCGCCGGGTGGGAAGATCCGACCGACACCGTGCTTCTGCAGTCCCGGGACGTCCGCCTCCGGGATGATCCCGCCGCCGAAGAGCAGCACGTCGTCCATGCCTTTCTCACGCATGAGCTCGGCGATGCGCGGGAACAGATAGTTGTGCGCGCCGGAGAGCAGCGACAGCCCGATGACGTCGGCGTCCTCCTGGAGCGCGGTCTCGACGACCTGCTCCGGTGTCTGATGCACGCCGGTGTAGATCACCTCCATGCCCGCGTCGCGCAGGGCGCGTGCCACGACCTTCGCGCCGCGGTCGTGACCGTCGAGCCCGGCCTTCGCGACGACGACGCGGATCGGGCGCTTCAATAGCTCACCCCGAGGTCCTCGTGCAGATGCTCCTCCCAGTGCAGGTAGGTGTAGAAGGCGATGACGTTGAAGGATTTCGACTCGGGACCGAACCGCTCTTCGGGCAGCGACGCGATGAGCTCGCGGACGCGACGGTGCGACGAATCGAGCTCGTCCAGCATCGCCTCCGCCCCGACGAGCCGGTGCGCCGCGACGGCACGGTCGTTCTCGGCCTGGATCGTCTCCGCGCTCCACTTCTTGAACTCGCCTGCTTCGAACTCGGCGACGCACTGCTGCATCCAGTTCGCAGCGTGCGCGCACATGTCGCGATAGGACCAGCCCGACGGCGTCGGCGTCATCAGGCCCGCGCGGCCTCGTTCGCGCACCGCCGCGCGGAACGCCGTCCATGTCTCGTCGAAGCGGCGGAGCACGGCCTCTTTCGACGCGGGCACCCGGGCTTCGATCTCTGCGAGGTGCTGCGCGAAGTGGCCGTAGCTCCTTACGGCGATCCCGAGGATCGCCATGAAGTGCACATCCTCGTCAGGCGGGAGTGCCTGCACGATGCCGAAGACCTTCCGGTACGCGTCATCGAGACGCTTCACGACGTCGTGTGCCGCGCGCGCCTCGGACGCGGCGGCCTCGCGGTCGTTCTCCGTCTGCACGTTCCGGATCCTCCCGCGGCGACCCGCAAGGCGCTCGGGCAGCGCCTCCTCGAGGGCCTCGAGCCAGAACGCGAGGTGCGACAGCAGCGCTTTCGCGGTCCATCCTGCCGTCGTCTGGTCGCCCAGAGGCCGCAGACCGACGCGCGCGAAGGCGCGACGGAAGGGACGCCAGCCGTCGCGCATCCGCTCGAGGAGCTCGGCGGGACGCTTCGGGACCGCGGCGAAGAGCTCGGTGTGGTGCTCGCCGTAATGTCCATAGCTGTTGCCCGCGATGACCGCGATGGCCCAGTCGTCATTCGCGCGGATCTGCTCGGGCGTGAGCTTCTCGATCTCGGCCACCAGCCGCGTGTGGGCGGCGTCGAGATCTGCCAGGACCTCGGGCGCGGACCGCTCCTTGGCTCGCTCGGCCATCTCGGCGTTGAACGCGTCCGTATCGACGCCGCTCGTTGCGAACTCGCCGCTGTCGCGGAGCCGCGCGAGGCGCTTCACGGTGAGGTCCTCCCAGCCGGCGGTGTGCTGCACGAGCGCCTTGTACGTCCATCCGACAGGAGTCGTCGCATCGAGCCCCGCGGGCCCGAGCGACATCAGCGCCAGCCGGAAGTTGATCCAGCCCGCGTTGACGGCCGCCACCAGGTCCTTCGCGGTCTTCATCGAAGCACCGAGGTCGCCGAAGTGATCGGGGTAGTGCTGCGTCGTGTTCCACTCGACGATCTGGATCGCGAGCTCCGGAATGTCGCGATCTTCGAAGGATCGCACGACCTCCACCACCGCGGCGTGCGATCTCGCGAGCCGTTCCTTCAGGTCGTCGATGCTGGTGTCGCGCGTTTCGGCACTGACTCTCGCGTTGAAGCCGTCGATGTCGCTGTACCGGTCGTCAAGGTCGCGACCCCCCGCGAGCACGGACGCGACCCGCTCGGGAACGGTCTCCTCCCACGCCGCGAGGTGCGCGAGGACCTCGCGCAGGGTCATGCCGGACGGCAGCTTCTCGTCGTAGCGCTCCGCGGGGACGCCATCGAGCACCGCGCGCGTCGCCACGTACATGTGCTCGACGCGCGCCAGCAGGTCGCTCTTAGAAATAACCGGGGTCGTGGTAGACACCGAACACCTCCTTGAGCACCTGTACCTGCTCGCCGACGCTCGCGTTCGCGCGCGCACACTCGAGGAACTCGGGCATGAGCTCGCCGCGTGCCTTCGCGGCAGCGCGCAGACGGTCCATCGCCTCGCGCCAGCGTCCGGCGTCGCGCTTCGCGCGCACATCCTTCAGTCGCTCGACCTGCTTGCGCTCGACTTCGGGGTCGAGCTCGAGGAGCGGGATCGCGGGCTCTGCCTCGGTCGCGTACTTGTTGATGCCGACGATGGTCCGCTCGCCCTTCTCGACCTCCTCCTGGAAACGGAATGACGCCTCGGTGATCTCGCGCTGCGGGTAGCCACGTTCGACCGCCTCGACCATGCCACCCAGCTTCTCGATCTCGCCCAGGTAGCGGTCGAAGCCTTCCTCCATCACGTTGGTGAGGTGCTCGAGGTAGTACGAGCCGGCTAGCGGGTCCGCCGTGTCGGCGACTCCCGACTCGTGCGCGATGACCTGCTGCGTCCGCAGCGCGAGGGTCACGGCCTCCTTCGTCGGCAGCGCGTACGTCTCATCGAGCGAGTTCGTGTGGAGCGACTGCGTGCCGCCGAGCACCGCGGCGAGCGCCTGCAGGGCGACGCGGACGACGTTGTTGTAGGGCTGCTGGGCGGTGAGCGAGACGCCGGCGGTCTGGGCGTGCGTGCGGAGCTGCAGCGCCCGGGGATTCGTCGGGTGGTAGCGGCGCTCGATCTCACGCGCCCAGATCCGCCGCGCCGCACGGAACTTCGCGATCTCTTCGAAGAAGTCGTTGTGCACGTCGAAGAAGAAGGACATCCGCGGAACGAAGTCGTTCACGTCCAGCCCGGCGGCGACGCCCCACTTCACGTACTCGAGGCCGTCGATGAGCGTGAACGCGAGCTCCTGGATCGCGGTCGAGCCGGCCTCGCGGATGTGATAGCCCGACACCGAGATCGTGTTCCACTTCGGTACCTCGCGCGAGCCGAAGCGGAAGGTGTCGATGACGAGATCCATCGCGGGCCGTTCCGGCACGATCCACTCGCGCTGCGCGATGTACTCCTTGAGGCAGTCGTTCTGGATCGTTCCCCCGAGCGACGTGAGCGGATACCCGCGCTTCTCGGCGGCCGCGAGATACATCGCCCACACGATCGAAGCCGGACCATTGATCGTCATCGACGTCGTGACCTGATCGACCGGGATCCCCTCGAAGAGGATCTCCATGTCGCGGATCGTGTCGACGGCGACGCCCTCACGGCCGACCTCGCCGCGCGACATCGGATCGTCGGAGTCGCGTCCCATCAGCGTCGGCATGTCGAACGCCGTCGAGAGGCCGGTCACGCCGTGCGCGAGCAGATAGTGGAACCGCTCGTTGGTGTCCTCGGCCGAGCCGAAGCCCGCGAACTGGCGCATCGTCCAGAGGCGTGAGCGATACATCGTCGGATGGATGCCACGCGTGTACGGGAACTCGCCCGGCGCCGCGAGGCGCGCGCTCGCGTCGAAGCCCTCGAGGTCGTCCGCCGTGTACAGCGGCTCGATCGGGACCTCCGAGAGCGTCGTGAAGCGACCCTTGCGCTCGGCCCGCTTCTTCACCGCCGGGGCATAGACCTCGTCGACCCACCGCTGCTTGGCGGTCTTCGCTTTCTGAAGCGTCATGCGGTGACCAGAGAGCGCGCGATGACGATGCGTTGGACCTCGCTCGTCCCTTCGTAGAGGGTCGTGACGCGGGCATCGCGCGCGTACCGTTCGACCTCGTACTCGCGCATGTAGCCGTAGCCACCGAACACCTGCAGCGCCTGATAGGTCACGCGCTGCGCCGCTTCGCTCGCGAAGAGCTTGGCCATCGACGCTTCGCGCGTGAATGGGCAGCCGCGGTCACGCAGCGACGCTGCCCGGAGCGTGAGGAGCCGCGCCGCGTCGACGTCCGTGCGTGCGCGCGCGAGGGAGAAGCGGATCGCGTCGAACTCGAGGATCGGTCGCCCGAACTGGTCGCGCGCCCTCGCGTAGCCGATGGCGCGCTCGAGCGCCGCTCGCGCGATCCCGATCGACTGCGCGGCGACGCCGATGCGTCCGCCATCGAGTCCCGCGAGCGCGATCGCGAAGCCGCGACCGATCTCGCCGAGGAGCGCGTCGCCGCCCACGCGGACCTCCTCGAGCACGACCGTGCTCGTGTCGGAGGCGAGAAGGCCCATCTTCTGCTCGGAAGGACCGAGGCTCACGCCGGGTGCGTCCGCGGGAACGATGAACGCGGCGATCCCAGCGTGCGGTCTTTCATCCTCCGCCGCGCCCACGCGTGCGAACGTGATCACGAGCGGCGCGTACTTCGCGTTCGTGACGAATTGCTTCTGGCCGTTCAGGACCCAGCCGTCCCCATCGCGCCGCGCGGTCGCTCGTAGCGCCGCGGCGTCGCTTCCGCTGCTCGCCTCGGTGAGCGCGAACGCGCCGAGCCCGGTGCCGCCGATGAGGCGCGGCAGCCAGCGCGCGCGCTGCTCGCGCGTGCCGTAGCGCACGATGGAGCCGGCGACGATGCCGCTGTTGACGGACACGCCGATCGCGAGCGACGGCCACGCCGCCGCCAGCTCCTCGAGTACGAGCGCGAACACGACGGTGGACGCACCGAGACCGCCGTCCGCCTCGGGCACATTCATGCCGAGCACACCGAGCTCACCCAGCTCGCCGATGACGTCGGCCGGCAGCCAACCCTCGCGCTCGGCATCGGCGATGCGCGGCGCAAGACCGCCGGCCCAGTCACGCACCGCACCGGCCAGCTCGCGCTCCGTCTGTCCCGCCTCCGGACGCATCAGGCTCCCGCCTTCCGCTTCTTCACGGCCTCGGTGAACGCGGGCAGGAACTCGAACAGATCGCCGACGACGCCGTAGTCCGCGATCTTGAAGATGTCCGCGTCGGGATCCTTGTTCACCGCGACGATGACCTTGCTCGACGTCATCCCCGCGAGGTGCTGGATCGCGCCGGAGATCCCGAGGGCGATGTAGAGATCAGGCGTGACCGTCTTCCCCGTCTGTCCGACCTGCTCTTCGTTCGGGCGCCAGCCCGCGTCGGTCACGGCGCGCGACGCGCCGGTGGCTGCGCCGAGCGCGTCGGCCAGCTCCTCGAGCAGCTTCCAGTTCTCCGGCCCCTTGAGGCCGCGTCCACCCGACACGATCACGCGCGCCTCGCTGAGCGAGACGCGCTTGCCCGACGTCGCGGTCGGCTCGAACCGCGCGAACTTCAGCGTCCCACCGGCACTCGCGTCCGCCGCGAGCGTCTTCGTCGGCTTCAGGTCGCCGGTGCCCGCGGGCAGCGTCCACGCGCCGGGACGGATCGAGAGCACCGCGGGCGTGTGTACGCGCAGCGTCGCACGGACCTTGCCCGCGTACATCGGCCGCTTCACCTCGAACGCGCCGTCTTTCAGGGACCCTAAGGACACATCCGTACAGTCCGCGGCGTAGGCCCACCCCAGCCTCGCCGCGACGCGCGCGGCGAGATCGCGTCCATTCAGTGTCGCGCCGATCAGCACGAGATCCGAGGAGTTGTTCTTCGCCCACTTCGCGACCGCATCCGCATGCGCAACGGGGTGATAGCGGTCCGTGCCCGTCACTTCGACGACCTCGACGTCGCCAAAGGATTCCGCCTTCGCCGCGATCTCCGCGCTGACGCGGCGCACCTTTCCATCGCTCCGCTCGGCGACGACCAGGATGCCCAGGTCAGTCACCTTGACGATCACAGGACCTTCGCCTCTTCGTGCAACAGGCGCGCGAGCTCGACAGCGAGCGCCTTCACATCGCCGTCCGCCTTGAGGATCTTCCCTCCGCCGCGCTGCGGCGGCGGCTCCATGGCGACGACTTGAGCTCGCGGCGCGCCCGGCGTCACCCCGAGCGCGGCGAGATCCTTCTCCGGGATCTCCTTCTTCTTCGCCTTCATGATCCCGGGCAGGCTCGGATACCGCGGCTCCTTCGCGCTCTTGTGCACCAGACCGACGACCGGCAGCGGTGCGGTCCAGACCTCGTGGCCCCCCTCGATCTCGCGCCACAGCTCGATGCCGTCACCGCCCGCGGCGATCTTGGTGAGCATCCCGACGTGTGGCCATCCCAGCTCCTGTGCGAGCGCGGGCCCGACGAGACCCTGGTCGTCATCCGACGCCTGCTTCCCGCACAGGACGACGTCGGGCTTCGCTTCCTTCACGACCGCGGCGAGCGCCTTCGCGACGTCCAGGCCGGCCACCGTGTCGTCCGCGGTCACCAGGGTCGCGTCGTCGCAGCCCATCGCGAGGGCCTGGCGCAGCGCGTCGCGCGAGCGCGCGGGGCCGACGGTGACCACACTCACGATCGTCGCCGGGTCCGCGTCCTTGTGCTCGAGCGCGAGCTCGATCGCATATTCGTCGTACGGCGAGATCGACCAGGTGATGCCGTCGGTCGCGATGGACTTCCCGTCCGCCGCGACCTTCACGCGCACGGTCGAATCCGGGACCTGCTTCAGGCACACGAGGAACTTCACGTCAGACGATCTCCTCGTCGTTCGCGTAGCGGAGCCCGACCCAGATCGCGAACACCGCCACGACGATCGCGACGAGCGCGCCGACGATCCACGCGATCGTCCCGCCGTCAGTGAGATCCATCAGTTCGTCTCCAAGCGCGCCGCGACGAGCTCCAGCACGTCGACCGGCTTGATGGACTCTTGCACGCCTTTGGCCCCGACGCCCTCCTCGAGCATGATCAGGCAGTAGGGGCAACCGCTCGCCACCTTGGTCGCGCCCGACTTCGTGGCGAGAAGCTGATCGATGCGCCGGTGATTGACGCGCTGCCCCATCTTCTCCTCCATCCACATCCGGCCGCCGCCGGCCCCGCAGCAGAAGCCGCGCTCGCGGTGGTGCGGAGCGATCTCCGCGCGCGTCACGCCCGGTACCGCGTCGAGCACGTCGCGCGGCGCGTCGTAGATGCCGTTGTGCCGGCCGAGGTAGCAGGGATCGTGGTACGCGACGACCTCGGACGCGGCGCCGTCGCTCAGCGTGATGCGCTTCTCGTCGAGCAGCTTCTTGACGAGCGGCAGCGCGTGCACGACCTCGTAGTTGCCCCCGAGCTGCGGGTACTCGTTCGCGATGGTGTTGAAGCAGTGCGGGCACGAGGTGATGACCTTCTTCACCGCGGCCGCTCTCAGGGTCTCGATGTTCTGCTGCGCCTGCAGCTGGAACAGGTACTCGTTGCCCATACGGCGCGCGGGATCGCCGTTGCACGTCTCCGCCGCACCGAGGATCGCGAACGAGACATCGGCGGCCTTCAGGATCGTCGCGAGCGCGCGCGCCACGCGCTGATTGCGGCGGTCGTACGACGCGGCGCAGCCGACGAAGTACAGATATTCGGCGTCGGGCTTGTCGACGAAGGTCGGGATGTCGAGGTCTTTGGCCCAGTCGCCGCGCGACTCGCGCGGCTCGCCCCAAGGATTCCCGGCGCGCTCGATGTTCGTCATCGCACGCTGCGCTTCCGGCGGCGCGGCGCCCTCCATGAGCGTGAGCGAGCGGCGCATGTCGATGATCTTGTCGATGTGCTCGATCGTCACCGGGCACGCCTCGACGCACGCCGCGCAGGTGGTGCATGCCCAGAGCTCCTCGGGCTTCGTCTCGACCCAGTGCGCGGGCGGCGTCGTTGGCGCCTTCGCGCCCGCGAGAAGCTTCGGACCTTCGCGGAGCAGCTGGTCGCGGATGTCGAGGACGATCTTCTGAGGATCCAGGGTCTTCCCGGTCGCGAGCGCGGGGCAGTTATCGGAGCAGCGCCCGCACTCCGTGCAGGTGTAGCCGTCGAGCAGCTGCTTCCACGAGAAGTCGCGGATGTTCGCGGCGCCAAACGTTTCCTTGTTCTCGATGTCGTCGATGAGCTGAAGGGCGCCGCGCGGCCGCGAGGACCGGAAGTACACGTTCGGCAGGGTGGTGACGATGTGCAGGTGCTTCGTGCGCGGTAGGTACACCGCGAAGGCGAGGATCGTCACGACGTGCGCCCACCACGCGCCCGCGAACACCGCTGCCGCGTTCTCGCGTGAGAACACGTTGACGAGACCCGCGAGCGGCGGCGGCGTGACGCCGGTCTCGAGCTGTCCGGCGGCGATGCCCGCGCTCTCGAAGACGAGCAGCGTGACCATGAGGAACGAGATCAAACCGAGGATCACGTAGCCCTCGGGCGCGATGTGCATCCGCGGCGGGCGCACGAACGCGCGCCGCACGACCGCGACGATCACCGCCGCGAGCACCGCGACGGCGAAGATGTCGAGCGTCCACGCGTACAGGCCGGTGTCGGTGAACGGCAGGTGCCGGCCGATGAGACCGGCGAGCAGCAGATCGGCGCTCCCGTAGGTGATGACGAGGAAGCCCCAGAAGATCAGCGCGTGCCCGATGCCGCGCAGGTAATACGGGCGCTTCAGCAGCTTGCGCTGCCCGAGGTAGATGACGATCTCGTCACGCAGCCGACGGAGCGGCTCGTCGCCGCGTTCCTCGTTGCGACCGAGACGCAGCAGCCGGTACAGCAGCGACGCGCGCCAGAAGAATCCGCCGAAGCCGAGCACGATCAGCGCGAGCAGGAGCAGCACCAGACCCTGCGTCGGGGCGGTCACTGCTCGCTCATTCCTTGAGGATCTCCTCGGCGATGACGAGATTCATGATCTCGCTCGTCCCCTCGTAGATCTCGGTGATCTTCGCGTCGCGGTAGTGGCGCTCGGCCGGGAAATCGGTGAGGTACCCATAGCCGCCGAAGATCTGGACGCATTCGCGCGCCGCGCGCACCGCGACATCGCTGGCGAAGAGCTTCGCCTGCGCGGCCGCGAGGATATGGTCCTCGCCGCGGTCCTTCAGCGTCGCCGCGCGCCAGACGAGCAGACGCGCCGCGTCGATCTCGGTGGCCATGTCGGCGAGCTTCCACTGGATCGCCTGGAACTCGACGATCTTCTTGCCGAACGCCTCCCGCTCCTTCGCGTACGCGAGCGAATCCTCGAGGCACGCGCGCGCGATGCCGACCGCCTGAGCGGCGATGCTGATGCGCCCGCCGTCGAGTGTGGAGAGGGCGAGCTTGAAACCCTCCCCGACCTCGCCGAGCAGGTTCGCCGCAGGGACGCGGCAGTCCTGGAACACGAGCTGCGCGGTGTCCGACCCGCGGATGCCGAGCTTGTGCTCGAGCTTGCCGACGCTGAACCCAGATGTGCCCTTCTCGACGATGAACGCGACGATGCCGCGATGCCGCGCCTTCGGATCCGTTTGGGCGAAGACGACCGCGATGTCGGCGCTCGCGCCGTTGGTGATGAAGTTCTTCGTTCCGTTCAGCACCCACGCGTCGCCGTCACGCCGCGCCGACGTTCGCATCGCGGCCGCGTCGCTGCCCGAGGCGGGCTCCGAGAGCGCGAAGCAGCCGAGCTTCTCGCCGCTCGCGAGCGGCCGCAGGAAGCGGTCCTTCTGCCCGTCGTTGCCCCAGTGAAGGACCGGATCGACGACGAGTGACACATGCGACGACATGACCACGCCGGTGGACGCGCACGCGCGGTTGATCTCCTCGGTCACGAGCGCGTAGCTGAGCGCGTCGAGGCCTGCGCCACCGTACGACTCGGGGACGTAAATACCGAGGAACCCGAGCGACGCCATCTCCGCGATGAGCTCGCGCGGCACCTTCCCCTGCTCGTCGATCTCGTGCGCGCGCGGCAGGACCTTCTCGCGCGCGAAATCGCGGGCCGTGCGCAGCGCGAGCTCCTGCTCCTCGCTGAGCGTCAGATCGAAGCCGGTCGCGGTCTCAGTGGTCGTGACCATGCCCGTGCCCATGCTCCTCATTCGCGTGGAATCCGACGTAGCGGCCGTCGGGGTCGCGGGCGAAGAAGTAATCGCCGTGGAATTGGCCGATCGTGCAGCCGGCGGCCTTGGCGCGCGCATATGCGGTCGCGACGTCGTCGATCCCGAACCAGACCACGAACCCACGCTGCTCGCGCACCTCGGGCTCGGTCTGACGATCTTCGGGATCGTGCACCACGAGCTGCGCGTTCTCGGCAGCGAGCCAGGTCGCATCGGCCTCCGCGTCCGCCGTGAGTCCGGCGATCTCGGTGTAGAACCGCACGACCTCGGCGCGCTTCGCGGTGAAGGCCATCACCGGAGTGAGCTTCGGGGCGTGCTCGTCGCTCATAGGGCCTCGACCGCGAGCGCGACGGCCTCGCCGCCGCCGAGGCACAGCGAGACGATCCCGCGCCGCTTGCCCCGCGCGCGCAGCGCGTAGAGGAGCGTGACGAGCAGGCGGGCCCCGGACGCACCGATCGGATGCCCGAGCGCTACCGCGCCGCCATTCACGTTGAACTTCGCCTCGGGGATGCCCAGCTCGCGGCGCACGCCCTCGATGCCGCTGAAGGCTTCGTTCACCTCGAAGAGATCCACGGAGTCGAGCGTCCATCCGGCGCGCTCGAGCACGCGCGTGATCGCGCCGGTGGGCGCGAGCAGGAAGAGCTCGGGTTCGCGCGCGTACTGGCCCTGCGCGATGACGCGCGCGATCGGCGCCGCTCGCAGCTCCGCCGCACGGTCCGCGGACGCGACGACCAGCGCGGCCGCGCCGTCGTTCAGCTTCGAGGCGTTGCCCGCGGTGACGGTGCCGCCGGGCTTGAAAGCCGGCGCGAGCTTCGCGAGCGCCTCGAGGCTCGTCTCGCGGGGCGTCTCGTCCTTCGTGACCGTCGTGACGGCGCCCTTTCGCCCGGGCACATCGACGGCGACGATCTCCTCGTCGAAAGCGCCGCTGCGCTGCGCGGCGAGCGCCTTCTCATAGCTGCGGACCGCGAAGCGGTCCTGATCCTCGCGGGTGAGCGCACAGCATTCGGCTGCCTTCTCCCCGCCCAGACCCATGTGCCCGCCGCCGTACGCGTCGACGAGGCCATCGACGAGATTCGCGTCCTCGATGCGGTGCTCGCCCAGCGGCAGCCCGGTGCGCAGACCGCGCGCGAGGTAGGGGGCGTTCGACATCGATTCCATGCCACCCGCGACGATGCAGCGCGCTTCGCCCGAACGGATCTGCGACGAGGCGAGCATCACGCTCTTCAGGCCAGACCCGCAGACCTTGTTCACCGTCGTGCACGGGACGCTCTGCGGCAGACCCGCACCAAGGGCCGCCTGCCGCGCCGGCGCCTGTCCCACACCGGCCTGCACGACGTTGCCCATGTACACCTCGTCGATCGCCTCGAACGGAACACCCGCGCGCTCGAGCGCGGCGCGGATCGCGATCGCGCCGAGCTTCGGCGCCGCGAGCGGCGCAAGTCCACCGAGGAAGGCGCCGATCGGCGTGCGCGCCGCGCCGACGATGACGACGTCGCTCATTCTTCTTCCAACAGTCGCTGCGTGACGTGCTCGCGGTACGCGCGGATCTCGTCGCGCAGCGCGCTGAGCTCCATCATCCTGTCGTCGAGTGTTGCGAGGTGCGCGTCGAGCAGCTCGACCAGACGCGGAAGGACATTGCGATTGGACCGATGCCGTTGGTACATCCGCTCGAGCTCGAGCATCTCCTGCAGCGTGAGGCCGAGCATCTTGAGCTTGCCGATATACCTCAGTCGACGAACGTCGTCGTCGGTGTAGACGCGCACCCCGCCGTCGAGGCGCTTCACCGATTCGAGGAGACCCAGCTCCTCGTAATAGCGGATCGTCCGCTCGGTCAGTCCGACCTTCGCAGCAAGCTCCCCGATCCGGTACTGGCCGACGGTCGTCGCCACACACGTCTCCCCGGTGGTCCGTCTTGCCAGTTCACGTCAACTGGCAGCCAGCAGCATACCGCCCTCGCCCGCCATCAACCCGCGAGGCGGCGTAGCGCGAAGGCCAGCGCGTCGGAGGCGAGCGCGGCATCGACGGTTGCGGCCGACTCGCGCGGTGTGTGACTGCCACCGCTGGAACGGATGAACAGCATGCCGGTCGGAACGCCGGCGAGCTGAGGGTTCTGCGCGTCGTGACCGGCCCCGCTCGAGAGGACCGGCGCCTCCACGCCGACGCTCGCGGCCGCCCGCGCGAACAGGTCGCGCATCGGCAGGTCCAGGGGCGTCGGCGGCACCGCGTTGAAGAGATCGATGGAGGTCTCGAGCCGCCGGGCTTCCGAGACGCGCTTCACGGCATCCTGCAGATCCGCCATCACCGCATCGATCCGGGCTTGGTCCGGCGCCCGCACATCGATCGAGAACACGCATTCACCCGGAACGACATTCTTCGCGCCCGGTCGCACGCTGATCTCCCCCACCGTGCCGACCGTGTTCTCGCGCGAGCGCGCGGCGGTCTCGAGCGCCAGCGCCATCTCGGCGGCGCCCAGCAGCGCGTCTGCCCGGGCCGTCATGACGGTCGCACCCGCATGGTCGGCGCGCCCCTTCACCGTGACGCGGCCGTGCACGATGCCGACGATGTCGCTCACGACGCCGAGCGCGCGATTCGCCTCGGCGAGGCGCGGACCCTGTTCGATGTGAAGCTCGAGGTAGGCCGCGATCTCGCGTGGATCGCGCGCGGCGAGCGAGGGATCGCCTTGCTCTCCCAGCGCGCGCAACGCGTCGGCGATGGAGATCCCGCCGCGGTCGGTGCGCTCCGCCGCTCGTGCGGGAAGCCGGTCGAACGCGGCCGCGGATCCGAACAGTCCGATCCCGAAACGCGCTCCCTCCTCGTCCGCCCACGCCACGACCTCGACCGGCCGCTGGAAGCGGGTGCCGACGTCGAGCAGCGATTCGATCGCCTCGATGCTGCAGATCACGCCGAGCGCACCGTCGAAACGGCCACCCTCGGGCACCGAGTCGACATGCGAGCCGACGAGGACGAGCGGATCCTTGTCGCGCTCGCCGGGGAATCGCGCGAACAGATTCCCGGCCGCGTCACGACGCAGCTGCGCGCCACGCGCGGCGCACCAGGACCCGACGAGATCACGCGCCGCCTGCTCTTCCGCGGTCAACCCGAGTCGAGTGACCGCGCCGTCGCGCGCGCCGATCGCGGACAGCTCGTCGATGTGCTTTTGCAGCCGGAAGAAATCGCTCATGTGCGGAGATGCGCCTCGAGCTCGTCCGGTGCAAATGGCAGGCCCGCGAACACCTCGCGCTCGAGCTCCTTTGCGGCGGGGATCGCACGCTCGATGTCGGTCGCGTAACGCGGATACCGCCGCGCGGTATCGCGCGCGCGCACCTCCACTGTTTCGACCCGCATGCCGCCGCGGCGGTCCGCGACGTAGACGATCTTGTCGGCGAGTGTCGCCGGCGCGGTCGCGGGATCGAGCACGGTGTAGATCGCGTGCCGGCGCGCGGGCTCGACCGCTCCCGCGAGACCTTCGGCCGCGAGGATCAGCGCGGAGAGCTCGTTGTGCTCGCGCGGGTCGCCGGCCAGGAGCGGGCTGCGTCCGATGTCGTGCAGATAGCCGGCGAGCCCGATATCCCGCGCCTCGCTGCCAACGTCGTCCCGCGCGGCGGCAAGCGTCTCGGCGATGCGCCCGACGAGAAGGCTGTGGGTGCGCAGCCAGTCCGGGTAGGCGTACCGGTCGAAGTACGACTCGCCTTCTGTGGATATCTGCGTCAATTCGCTATTGACACCCTTTCGGACCCTGACTAGCGTGCCGCGCCGGGGAGGGACGCCGCGATGGACGGACCGGCGAACGGCGAGCGCATCATCGCGCACCTTGCCTTCGCGCGAGCGGTCGCGGCACGGTCGCTCGATCCGCGGTGCCGTGGAGCCGAACCGGGAGGACCTCATCGCCTGGGGCGTCGTCGGCTTGGTCCACGCGGGGCGCAAGATGCAGCCCCTCAGCGGGTCTGCACGTTTCGGCCGCGCTACGCGACTGGGTCGGGCACCTGGGGCTTTCTCGGGAGCGTGGCGAGATTCCATAGGCCGTACGCGAACAGGATCCAGGCCGTCACGAACGGGACGAAGACCGCGGCTAGGAGCGGCCACGGACTCGTCATCGCGGCTGCGAAGAGCAGCAGGCAGAAGAGTCCGAGGAGCGCAAGCGGAAGCGGTCGTAGCCAGTTTGGCAGCGATCGCTTTTGCGCCGCCTCGAGCCCAAGGAGCACCCACGCGCCGAAAAGGCTCAGGGACCCTATCCCGACGGATGCCCCCGCGAGAGGACCGAGGTGGGGCCAAACGAAGAGGATCGGCCACCACATGACAGAGCCGATCGCGAGTAATGCCACGGAAACAAGACCGAGCAGGGCGCCGAGACGCGACGCACGGCCTGCACCACTGGGCGGCTGCGCGTGAAGCCGGAGCAGCGCGAACGCGAAACACGCCAGTCCCCCGATCACCAAGGTGAAGCCCAGTGCCATGCGCAGTGGACCACCGTTCGGCTGAGATGGGCCGAAAACGGCCTCACTCCAAAAAAAGGCGAGAACCAAGGCCGGACCGACCACCGCGGCCCACACACCCAGTCGATCCATCTTTGTTCTTCCCACGGATGGGCCAGTTTATGTGCGGTCGACCGCGAGACGGTCGCGATGGCATGAGCGCGCGCCCACAGGACACCGATGAACGCATCCTCACGCACCTGGGCTTCGCGCGAGCCGTCGCCTCTCGGGCACTCGATCCGCGCTGTCGCGGAGCAGACCGTGAGGACCTCATTGCTGCGGGGGTCGTCGGACTTGTCCAGGCCGCGCAGCGCTATCGCGGTGACCTCGGCGCCTCGTTCGGCGCGTACGCCGCGCGCCGCGTCAGGGGCCAGGTGCTCGACGCGCTTCGCGAGCGGGATCCCCTCACGCGTTCGGCCCGCCGCGCGTACCGCGAGGCACAGCGCATCTCGGAGGACCTCCCGCCGCCGTACGTCGAGATCTCGCTCGACCGGCTGGCGGAGCTCGGCGACAGCGGCGTCGCTGCACCGGATGCGACGGAGGCACCACGGACGCGCCGCGATCCGCGCTGGGACTGCGTCGTGCGCGAGCTCCGCTCGCTGACGAAGCTGGAACGCCGCGTGATCGTGCTCTCGTATGGCCGCGGTCTGACCCTGCGCGAGATCGGCGTTCAGGTCGGCTTATCGGAGTCCGGTGTGTGCCGCGTACGGGCGCGAGCGCTGCGACGGCTGCGCTCCGCGCTCGCCGACGAGCGGGAGGCGGCCTAGCGCGACGGCTAGAGTCGCGACGAGATGTCACGCCTCCGGCAGGCCCGCTTCGCGCGACTGGTCGCACGCGCGCTCGACGGACTCCCCGCGGAGTTCCGAGACCGCATGCGCAACATCGAGATCGTCGTCGAGGATGAGCCGGCGCCGGAGCAGCTGCGCGACGGTGGCGAGCTTCTCGGGCTCTACGAAGGCGTTCCACTGACCGACCGGGGCGCGATGGAGCCGTACCTGCCCGACCGCATCAGCATCTTCCGAGGGCCGATCGAGCGGATGACCGCGTCTCCGCGCCAGCAGGCGGACATCGTCCGAGACACCGTGGTGCACGAGATCGCGCACCACTTCGGGATCAGCGACGAGCGCCTGGGAGAGCTGGGCCTTGGCGACGAAGACTGATCCCGACGCGGCAAAGAGTTTCCTCACCGAGCGCTACGGACCTGGCATCACCGACCTCACGCCGCTGCGCCAAGGTGTCTGGGCGAGCGCCTACTCCTTCGAATTGGACGGCAAGGGTCTCATCGCGCGCTTTGGCACGCACCGCGACGACTTTGAGAAGGATCGGCTCGCGGCGCGATATGCCTCACGCGATCTGCCGATCCCGCGGATCGTCGAGATCGGTGAGGCGCTCGGCGGCGCATACGCCATCTCGGAGCGCGCTCCGGGGACGCACATCGACGGACTCGATGAGCTGAGCATGCGGCGCGTACTGCCGTCACTCTTCGCGGCGCTCGACGCGGCGCGCCGCGTCGATCTGACCGGCTCCGATGGATTCGGCCTCTGGCACGGAACGGGCAAGGCGCGGCATCGGTCGTGGCCCGCGGCGCTCCTGGACGTCGCGACGGACGGACCGACGCGCCTTGGCCCGAGCTGGCGCGCCGCGCTCGCGGCCTCGCCCGTCGGCACAAGACCGTTCGAGGAGGCGTTCGCGGCGCTGCAGCGGCTCGCGGACCGCTGCCCCGAGGAGCGGCGCCTTGTGCACAGCGACCTCCTCCACTTCAACGTGCTCGCGGCGAACGACACCGTCACCGCCCTGCTGGACTGGGGAAGCTCGATCTACGGCGATTTTCTGTTCGACATCGCGTGGCTCACGTTCTGGTCGCCGTGGTACCCGGCGTGGTCCCGGATCGACTTCGCGCAGGAGGCCCTCTCGCATTACCGAACGATCGGTCTGACCCTGCCCTTCTTCGAAGAGCGGCTTCGCTGCTACGAGCTGTACATCGGGCTTGAGTCGCAGGGGTGGTACGCGCAGCTCGGCGATGTGGCGAACCTCGTGCGGACCGCGAAGCGGATCCGCGAGCGCGCCGGGATCATCGACTGAGCCTGGTCAGCGGCGGACCGCGGTAAGCGCGGCGCGGAACTTCCTCATGGCGGCATCGATGCCCTCGGGCGCCTCGAACACCGCGGATCCGGCGACGACGACGCTCGCGCCGGCCTCGATCACGCGACCTACGTTTTCGAGCTTCACGCCGCCGTCCACCTCGAGCTCGACCGGGAGGCGGCGGGCGTCGATCTGCTTTCGCAGGCGCTGAAGCTTGTCGAGCGCGCTCTCGATGAACTTCTGGCCGCCGAATCCCGGATTCACGCTCATCACCAGGGCAAGATCCACTTCACCGAGGTACGGGAGGATCACGTCGACCGGCGTGTCCGGATTCAGCGTGATCCCCGCCTTCGCGCCGCGGGCGCGGACCCGGGACAGCGTTGCGGAGACCGCTCGCGCGGCCTCGACGTGGATGACGACGTACGCGGCGCCGGCGTCGACATAGCGGTCGACCCAGTCGTCAGGTCGCTCGATCATCAGGTGGACATCCAGCGGCAGGCGCGTTGCACGGTGCAGGTCGGCCACCATCTTTGGCCCGAACGTGAGATTTGGCACGAAGTGGCCGTCCATGACGTCGACGTGGACCCAGTCGGCCCCGCCGCGCTCCAGCGCGCCCACGGCCTCCGCCAGGCGGGCGAAGTCGGCGTTCAGGACCGACGGAGCCAACTTGGGTTCAGGAATGCTCGCTTCTCTCCTTGTGACGAGCGCGGTGGGCTGGCATCATTCGATAAGTCCCACCTCCGCCCGTTCAGCGTAGAGGGAGAGAACATGTACCGCCCCCAGAACCTCCGTATCCCGGGTCCGACCGTGGTGCCGCAGTCCGTGCTCGCCGCGTCGGCCCGACCGATGATCAATCACCGCGGTCCCGAGTTCGCCGCCCTGCTGGCCGCGCTCACGCGCGCGCTGCAGGATTTCCTGCGCACGCAGGGTGACGTGCTCACGCTCACCGCGTCCGGCTCGGGCGCGATGGAGGCCGCCGTGGCGAACACGCTGTCGCGGGGCGACCGCGCGCTCGTCTTCATCAACGGCGCCTTCGGCGAGCGCTTCTACTCGATCTGCAAGGCCTACGGCGTCGACGCGCGTCGCGTCGACGTCACGCTGGGCCGCGCGGTCGAGCCCGACCTCGTTCGCGACGAGCTCGCCAAGGAGAAGGGCAAGGACGGCGCCAAGGCCGTCATGCTCCAGCACAACGAGACCTCGACCGGTGTCCTCAACCCGCTCAAGGAGATCAGCGAGGTCGTCCGCGAGTCGGGCAAGCTGCTCATCGTCGACAGCGTCTCCGGCGCGGGCGCGGCGGAGCTCGAGATCGACGAGTGGGGCATCGACGTCTGCGTGACCGGCTCGCAGAAGGCGTGGGGCGCGCCGCCCGGCGTGTCCATCGTCACGATGAGCGAGAAGGCCTGGAAGTTCTACGAGAAGTCCGACCTCCCCAAGGCGTACTTCGACCTCGCGACGTACAAGACCGCGCTCGAGAAGGGCGCGACGCCGGCCACACCGGCGGTGAGCGTGTACATCGCGTTGCAGGAGGCGCTCCGTCTCATGGCCGAGGAAGGCCTCGAGGCGATCCTCCGCCGTCACCAGAATCTCGCGCGCTCGACCCGTCGCGGTCTTCAGGCGCTCAACCTCACGCTGTTCGCAGATGAGGCGCACGCGTCACCCGCGGTCACCGCGTTCCGTCCGCCGACGCGCGTGGACGCGCGCAACCTCATCCGGGTTCTGCGTGACGACTACGACACGATCGTCGCGGGCGGCCAGGGAAAGCTCGAGGGTCAGCTCGTCCGCGTCGGCCACCTCGGCTTCGTGACCCTCCAGGACATCCTGAACTTCTTCAGTGCCCTCGAGCTCGCGCTGCGCGACTTCAATCAGCCGGTCGAGCCGGGTCAGGCGATCGCCGCGGCCCTTCGGGCGTACGCGGAGAGCGCACCACAGCCAGCGCGACCCGGCGCCCGCGGGGGCGGCGCTCGTCCGGACACCGTTGGGAGCCGTCGCTAGCGAGACGAGCGCGCACGACGTCCCGCGGCGCAGCCTGCCCATCGTTCACGTGGCCGATCCTCTCGCGGAGGACGGCCTCGTCCTGCTCCGCGAGCGCTGCGAGGTCCGCACGACGACCGGCCTCTCCGAAGCTGACCTCGCGTCGCGCCTCACCGACGTCGACGCGCTCATCGTTCGCAGCGAGACGAAGGTGACCGCGAAGATCCTCGACGCCGCTCCGCGACTCGCGGTGGTCGGCCGGGCCGGTGTGGGCGTCGACAACATCGACGTCCCGGCGGCGACGGCGCGCGGCGTGTACGTCGTGAACGCGCCGCTCGGCAACATCGTCGCCGCGGCCGAGCACGCGCTCGCGCTCGCGCTCGCGCTGCTCCGCCGCATCACCGACGCCGACCGTAGCGTCCGCGCCGGCGAATGGGCGCGCTCGAAGCTCATCGGCCGCGAGCTGAGGGGCAAGACGCTGGGCCTCGTCGGCATCGGCCGCGTCGGCTCGGAGGTCGCGCGCCGGGCGGCCGGCTTCGAGATGCGCGTCATCGCCCACGATCCGTTCGCCACCGAGGCGAGCGCGCGCGCCGCGGGCGCGCAGCTCGTCGAGCTCGACGAGCTTCTGCGCAGCGCGGATGTCATCTCGCTGCACACGCCGCTCACCGAGAAGACGCGCAACCTCATCAACGCCGACGCGCTCGCGAAGATGAAGCCGACGACGGTCATCGTGAACTGCGCGCGCGGCGAGGTGGTCGATCTGGCCGCGCTCGCGGCCGCGCTCGAAGCGGGTACGGTCGCGGGCGCCGCCCTCGACGTGTATCCGAGCGAGCCGCTGCCGGCCGACTCCCCCATCCGACGCGCGCCGCGCACCGTGCTCACACCGCATATCGCGGGGTCGACGGCCGAGGCGCAGGTGAACGTCGCGGTCGATGTCGTGCGCCAGATCCTCGACGTGCTCGACGGCCAGCCGGCGAGGTACGCGGTGAACGCGCCGCGTCCACCGGCGGACGAGGCGGGCGGCAGCGCGTGGCTCCGTCTCGGCGAGCGGCTCGGCGCGCTCGTCGCGCAGCTCCTCGACGAGCGTCCGGCGAAGCTGCAGCTCGCGTACGCCGGAAAGCTGCTCGAGCTCGACGGCGAGCCGCTGCGCGCCGCCGTGGTGAAGGGGCTGCTCGAGACGTTCAGCGCCGAGCGCGTGAATCTCGTCAACGCGCTCGCGATCGCCCGTACGCGCGGACTCGTGATCGAGGAGCGGCGCGAGACCGAGGCGCCACGCTACGCCGCCCTGCTCACGGTGCGGGTCGGCAGCACCGAGGTCGCGGGGACGCTCGTGCAGGGCGAGCCCCGCATCGTCCTCATCGACGGGTTCTGGGTCGACGTGCAGGTCGAGGGCTACCTGCTGCTCACGAAGCATCAGGACAAGCCCGGACTCGTCGGCCGTGTCGGAACGCTGCTCGGCGAGCACGACGTGAACATCTCGTCGATGCAGGTCGGACGCCTTCACCCGCGCGGCGATGCGCTCATGATCCTGACGCTGGACGATCCGGTTCCCGACGAGGTCCGCGCCCGCATCGGCGCGTTCGCCGATGTGGATCGCGTACGCACCGCCAAGCTGGGGATCTCGGGCTAGCATCGCCAACGGCTTGGACCAACAAGTCGAGCTCTCGATCGTCATGCCGTGCCTGAACGAAGCCGCGACGGTGGCGAGCTGCGTCACGCAAGCGCGTGAGGCGATCGCGCGGTACGGCATCCGCGGCGAGGTGATCGTCGCCGACAACGGCAGCACCGATGGATCTCGCGAGCTCGCGGCCGCGGCCGGCGCGCGCGTCGTTGCCGTCCCGCTCCGCGGCTACGGGAGCGCGCTGCTGACCGGGATCGCGTCGGCACGAGGCGAGTACGTCGTGATGGGCGACGCCGACGGGACGTACGACTTCATGGCCATCGACGCCTTCCTCGCGAAGCTGCGCGACGGCTACGACCTCGTGATGGGCAACCGCTTCAAGGGCGGCCTCGCGGCGGGCGCGATGCCGTTCCTCCACCGGTGGCTCGGGAACCCGGTGCTCTCGTTCCTCGGGCGTCTCTTCTTCAGCAGCGAGGTCGGTGATTTCCACTCCGGGCTCCGCGGCTTCCGCCGGTCACCGATCCTCGCGCTCGACCTGCGGACGACCGGCATGGAGTTCGCGTCGGAGATGGTCGTGAAGGCCTCGGTGCAGGGACTCCGCATCACCGAGGTGCCGGTCACCCTCGCGCCCGACAAGCGCGATCGGCCACCGCACCTGCGCACCTGGCGCGACGGCTGGCGCCACCTGCGATTCCTGCTCCTCTACAGCCCGCGCTGGCTCTTTCTATATCCGGGAGCGCTGCTCATGATCGTCGGCGCGCTCGTCCTCGTATGGCTGCTCCCTGGCGAGCGCGCGCTCGGATCGGTCCGCCTCGACGTCCACACGCTCGTGTACGCGGCGGCGGCGATCATCCTGGGCTATCAATCGGTGATCTTCGCGGTGTTCACCAAGACGTTCGCGATCAGCGAAGGACTGCTGCCGGAAGATCCGCGGCTGTCGCGCCTGTATCGCTACGTGACGCTCGAAACGGGCATCGTCGCAGCGCTCGTCCTCGTGACGAGCGGCCTGGTGCTCGCGGCGACCGCCATCGGCATCTGGGAGACCCAGGGCTTCGGTCCGATCGTCGACGTGCCGCGCACGCTGCGCGTCGTGATCGTCTCCTCGCTCGCGATCACGCTCGGGGTGCAGACCTTCTTCGCGAGCTTCTTCCTCTCGGTCCTCGGCCTGAGCCGCCGCTAGGGAGCGAGCGCTCGCAGCCGGGGCAGCAGCGCCGCCGCGCGCTCGACGCCGGTGCGCAGGTCGCCGGCGGCGAACGGAAAGACGAGCAGCTCGGTGAATCCGGCGCGCAGCGCGGACTCGCCGATCCGCAGCGCGTCGTCCTCCTTCTCGACGCGGATCTGATGCGAGCGGCGGATCGTCGCCGGGTCGCGGCCCACCTTCGCGCAGTGCTCGTCGAGGATCTTCACCAGGGCGTGCGTCTGGTCGGGCGTCGGGGCATTCGAGTTCCACACGTCGGCGTGCTTCGCGACGACGCGCAGCGTGCGCTTCGGCCCGGAACCGCCGATCCAGATCGGCGGATGCGGCTTCTGCACCGGCTTCGGCTCGGAGATCGCGGCGTCGAGCTGATAGAAGCGGCCCCTGAAGGTCGCGCGCTCCTCGGTCCAGAGCGCCCTCAGGACGCGACAGGCTTCGTCGAGCATGCGGATGCGGTCCGCGACGCTTGGGAACGGCATGCCATACATCGTGAACTCGGGCTCGTTCCACGCGGCTCCGATGCCCATCTCGAGCCGTCCGCCCGAAAGGTGGTCAACGGTGACGGCGATCTTCGCGAGCAGGCCCGGGTGGCGGTAGAGGTTGCCCGTCACGTTGAGGCCGATGCGCGCGCGTTTGGTGTTCTCGGCGACCGCGCCGAGGATCGTCCAGCCGTCGAAGATGAGGCGCGTCGGATCGTTCCCGAGCGCGATGAGATGGTCGAAGGGCCAGATGTGATCGAAGCCCGCCTCGTCCGCTATGCGCCACGCTTCGCGCTGCGCCCCGATGGGATGGACCTGCTGCGAAAGCTTCAAGCCGATGCGAAGAGGATGCGGCACGAGCGCGGAGCCTAGCGTGGCTACGATTCGGACGTGCGCGCCGATGCCGACCGCTGGCTGCGTTCACTACCGAGACAGCTCGGGCTACATCGGGAGCTGATGCTGGCGCTGCTGCGCGAGGCCGAGCGCGACCCTGCGATCCGCGTTCTCGTCGTCGGGTGCAGCCTCGGCCGCGGCGCGGCCGACGAGCTGTCGGACGTCGACGCCATGTACGCGGTCGTCGACACCGCCTGGCGCGACGCGGTCCGCGAGAGCGAGGGGGTCGTGCGTCGCGTCGGGGACGTGATCGACATGCACCAGCAGATCATCGAACCCACCAACCGCGAGCTCCCTCCCTACCAGCACACCTTCGCGCAGTACGCGAGCGGCGTTCAGCTGGATCTCGTCGTCGCCGTCGCGCGTGAGCGCCAGGCACCGCGGCCGGACTGGATCGTCCTGTACGACCCCGACGAGCGCATCGTCGGCGAGGCGAAGGCGAGCGCCGCGACGGAGGAAGAGGTCCGCAGGTGGATGCACATCGCCCTCGTCCACCTCAGCGCCTGCGCGAAATACCTCACGCGCGGTTCCCTGTGGGAGGCGAACGCGCAGCTCGACGCCACGCGCGCCGAGCTGTGGCGCCTATGGGCGGTGGCCGAGCGTATCCCGGATCCGCAGTACGGGCTCACGGCGGTGCTCGATGCTCCCGATGCACCGATGCCGGAGAACATCGAGGCCACGATCGCGGGCCTCGACCGCCGAGCGCTCCGATCGGCGGCGATGACCTGTGGCGAGATCCTGGTGTGGACGTGGCCGCGAGCGATCAGCACTGTGGCCACTGCCGACCTCGCGATGCCGCCGCTGGCGGAGTGGGTGCTGAAGCAGCTCCGGGACGTGGCGACCTAGTACAGTCGTCGTCCCATGGAAGCAGCGCGTTTCGAGCGCAACGTCCGCACCGAGTCGAGCGAGATCTTCACGATCTACGGTGGCGCGCGCCGCGTCGGTCGTGTGGACATCCATTACGGCCGCTTCGAGGTGCACGGGACGCTGTTGCTCGAGGTGGATCTCACCGACGACGAGCTGCAGCAGCTCATCGATCAGCTCGACGAGGAGCTGATCCAGACGCACGACCCGGAGCGCGAGGACTTTCTCGTGACGGTGTTCAAGGCGGAGGAGCTGGGCTTCTATTCGGACGAGTTCGAGTCGGACGACGACGAGGACGAGGAGCCCTAGACCGCCTTCGTCGCCGTGCGCGACCGTGAACCGTTGCGGCCCGAGGACTTCGCTGCGCTCGACGCCCGCTTGCGCGCGGTGGGCGCGAGGCTTCGGGTGCGACGCATCGTCAGGTCCGTGGCCCTGCGAACCGCTTTCTGCACGCGCGGGTCGAATGACGCGATCGCGCCGACGCCCGCGACGGCGGCGCCCACGGCGAGTCCGACGACAAGACGCAGATCTGGCACACGGCGACAGTAGTCAGGGGAGGCCCGCTTCACATGACGCATTCGTCATGGCACGGGCTGTCTCAGCTGCGGTCGGGCAACGCGTCGAAGAACGCCGGCCAGTCGGTCGGCCCTGACGGGTTACCGCGAATCTGACCGGTGCGCGCGTCGATGACCCAGGCGCTCGAGCGGATCGCTTGCGGCTGGCATGCCATCAGACCGCAGCGATTCGGGCTCGTCATCCCGAGGTCACCCGCGATCGCAACGATCCACACCGGATCGTCGGGCGCGGCCGCCAGCGGGGCCGGGAACGTCCCCTGGAACGGGCCGGTGATCTGCGCTGCCTCCACCGAGCGGACCAGCTTGGCCTCCACGCGATCGACGCGCACCTGCAGCGGCTTGGCGGTCAGCGAGCGCCGTCGTGTTTTCCATCGCGATGCGGATCGCATCGGCCCTCGTGATCGTGGCCGGCGTCGGCGCCGCCACAGCGCTGAGGCGCAAGGAAGCGAGCACGCGCTCCGCGTCCGCGAGCTTCGCGCTATCCGCCGGAAAGGCGGTGATCACGAGCATCGTGACCGGTCCGGTGCTCACGACCCAGACGCGACTCCGTTCGTAGGGAGCCTGGTCGCGGCGAGGATCGTGGAATCCGGCGACCACGCCGGATCAGCGAAGCGATCGCCGCTGGTATTGAGGGGAGCTCCGTCGCAGCGCACCGGGACCGCCATCGCGGCGCCCGCCGTGCCGATGGGCGGAGGTGCGAACGCTTGGAAGTCTGTGTCCTGCGCGGCGCGGTGTTGGGTGAGCTGCTGACCGGCGACCAGCGCCCGACGAACACCACGGCGGCAACGAGGAAGGCTCCGGCAAGGCGCAGTGGTGCGAGGAGCCGCATCAATCGATATGACGTATCAGGGGCGCATGGTTGCGCTCAAACGCTACTCGACGATCACGACCAGACGCATGCCCGCTTCAGCATGTCCCGTGACGCTGCAGTAGCCCGTGTAACGGCCCGGCACCAGATCGCGCAGACCGGTCGTGACCGTCTGCCCGGCCCCCGCCGCCATATGCACGCCGAGCGCCGGGACGGTGAGGTCGTGGGGCAGGACGCCATCGTTCTGCAGCGTGAGGTTCACCTCGCGCGCCGGAAGGTGGATCTCGCTGAGCGAGAAGTGGATGTCCGTCGCGCTCACAACGACGGCAGGCGCTCCCGCGATCGCAGCCGATGCGCCCTGTGTGAGAGACGCGTCACTGGGAATGTCGAGCGGCGCGAGAGACGCGCGGAGCGTGATGAGCGCAAGGCCGAGCACGATCGTGATGAGCTGCAGGCCGAGGGCGAGCGATGGTCGATCGCGACCGAGAAGCAGCTGGGTACCGATGAGGACCGGGGCGAGCGGCCAGAGTGACAGCACGCTCCGCACCGAGACCGGCGCGATCACGCCGAAGTTACTGAGCAGGAAAAGACCGCCGAGCGCGATCAGCAGCGCGGGGAACACCAGTCCGCTCTCGTGCCTCGGCGCGGTCTGGGTGAATGTCGCCGTCTGCTCGCTCATCTCTCTGCGCTATTACCGCCCTACGCACGGCCGCATTTCAGCGCGAGAGCGCGAGCCGGGCAGTCGTTATGCGGCCGCGCTGCCGTACGTGTCGCGCAGACCCGCCTCCAGGTCGCGCGACGAGTAGTGGAGCTCGCTCTTCGCGCGAGCGTCCGTGGCCCAGAACGTCACGCCCTTCGTCGACGTGACCACTTCGCGCAGACCCGGGCGCACGAGCGCGCCGAGCTCCAGCAGCCCGTACGGCAAGCGCAGGCGAGGCATCGCGCGACCAGTGATGCGTGCGAGCGCAGCGAACGCGTCCGCGACGCGCGCGTTCTCTCCGCCGAGCACGTAAGCGCGCCCGGGCTGGCCCCGATCGAGCACGAGCACGATGCCGCGCGCCACATCGTCGACATGCACGAAGTTGAGGCCCGCGTCGCCGAAAGGCAGCAGAGGCAGCCGGCCGCGGACGAAGTCGCGCATGAGTCCACCCAGACCGGACGTGTCGCCCTGCCCGTAGACGGCGCCCGGCTGTGCGATGGATACGTCAAGATCGCGCTCCGTTGCTCGAAGTGCGATCTCGTGCGCGCGCACCTTCGTCTCCTCGTAGTACGACGTGAATGGGCCCGTCCGTGTGTACGTCTCGTCGACGATCTGGCCGCGCGTGTTCCCGAAGATCCCGCACGTCGAGACGTAGGCGACGCGGCGCACGCCCGCGGCGCGCGCGGCGTCCAGGACGCGCTCCGTGCCGGTCACGTTCGCTTCGAACATCGCGGGCCGCCGCGACGGCGGGATGCCGACCGAATACATCGCGGCACCGTGGACCACCGCATCGATGCCCTCCATCCCGCGCCGCAGCGCGGCGTTGTCGGAGAGATCGCCCGCGACGAGCGCGACGCCGGCACGCGCGAGCGTCTGCGCGCGCGACGCGTCGCGGACCAGCGCACGCACCTCGTCGCCGCGCGCGAGCAGCTGCATCGTGACCGTCCCGGTAACGAATCCGGTCGCGCCGGTCACGAAGACCTTCATTCGGCGATGCGCCCGGTCTTCGCGGCCGCCAGCCGACGGAGATCGGCGACGGCGATCTCGAAGACGGCGTCCGGCAACCCGGCCGCGGCCCAGACGATCTCGAAGCGCGACATGTCCTCGTCGATGACGGTCTCGCACTCCGTTTCGTGCGCGAATGGCGGCACGCCGCCGATCGCGTAGCCGGTGAACCGCTTCGCCTCGTCGGCGGTGGTGCGGCGGACGGCGCTCGCGCCGACCAGCTCGCGCAGCCGCTCCTCACTCACGCGGCGGTCGCCGCAGCAGAGGACGACGATCGGCCGACCGTCGGCGAGAAAGACGAGCGATTTGACGATGCGACCGACCTCGACCCCTATCTCGCGTGCCGCATCCTGAGCGGTGCGAGTGCTGGCCGAGAAGCGGCGGATCTCGATCGACACGCCGCGCTCCGCGGCGAAAGCGCGCACGCGCGCGACGTTGGGATGCTCCGCGATCGTCACGTCGCTAGTGTCGCGCTACACCTCGAGCGGGGTACGCCGCGACGGCGGCGGGCGTCTCCCGAGCGAAGTCGAGCCCGCGGTACGAGGGGACGACTTAGAGGGTGGGCCGAGCGGGCCCGTTTGAGCGAGGGAGATGCCCGCCGCCAAGGCGCGGCGTAGCCGGACCTACCGCCAGATGCGCGCGATACCTGACACGACGCGGGCCGGAAGCATCCCGACGAGCGTGCGCGCGAGCTTGCGCCAGCCGGAGACGGCGCGCTCGACGTCTTCGTCGCTCGCTCCGGACGGCGTGTACCGATCGTGCACGCGCGCCTCGGCGATGTCCTGTATCGGCGACTTCGCGTCGGGCACGGCTTCGCCGAGCATCGTCGCGTACTCGTAGGTCGTTTGCGACGGATCGGCGGCGAAGCCCGCGTACGACGCCAGAAGACGTGCCTTCCCCCAGGCGGAGTCCACCGAGGGTTGTCCGCGAAAGCGGAACTGGAATCGCGCGAAGGCGAGCAGCAGGAGCAGCAGGAGCGCGCCGATGAGCACGGCGATCGGACGCGGGTCGAAGTTCTGCACGGCGGAGGCGACCGAGTCGCCGAAGTTCTGACCCTCGTCCGGCGCGTTGTCGGCGAGGAGGTCCTTGTCTTCGCGGTCGATCGCGCTCGTGCCGTCGGGGTTGTCCTCGCCGCCGCCGGCCGACCCGCCGCCGATCGCTTCGCTGTCGACGCGGAAGATCGGCGCCTGCGACGGCGTTGGCTCGAACTCGATCCAGCCGTACAGCGGGAAGTAGACCTCGACCCACGCGTGCGCGTCGAGCTCCTTCACCACGAACTTGCCGCTCGCTGGGTCGAGCGTTCCAGCGGTGTATCCCTCGACCACGCGCGCGGGCACGCCGAGCTCGCGCAGCATCACGACCATCGCCGACGCGAAGTACTCGCAGAAGTCCTCCTTCAGGTCGTAGAGGAAGAAGTCCACCGGGTCGCGCCCCGGCGGAGGTGCGCGGACGGTCGGTGCGTAGCGGTAGGTCGTGCGCAGGAACGACTCGACGACCTCCGCCTTGTCATATGGATCGCTCTGCTCGCCGGCGACCTGGTGCGCGAGGTCGCGCACGCGCTGGGGCAGGGTCGAGGGGAGCTGAAGGTACTTCTGTCGGATGTAGTCGGGGTAGACGTTCGAGGCGCGGCGCAGCGCGGCCTTATCCGCGACGGAGACGTACGAGGTGACCGTGTAGTTGAGGGCGGACTGCCCACCGCGGATCGCGCGGAGGGATGTGGAGTACGTGCGGTCGGCCCCGGTCTGGAACTGGATCGGGACCGTGACCTTCACCGGCTCGTTCGCACCGAAGAGCAGGTTCTGCTGCGGCACGAGCATCTCAAAGGTCGCGTCGAATTTCTCACGTCCGAGCACGGCGGGAGCGACCCGGTCGACCTTGTCGGTCTCCGTCGTGCGCCACCCGTTCCCGGTGTAGAAGTCGTAGGCGATGGCGCGCCAGAAACGGCCCTGCTGGGCGTCGACGGTCATCACGACGCGGTCCGCGAGGTTCGGCGACTGGCCGAGTCGGATCGCGTCGGTGAAGGAGACGCCGCGCAGCCGGCTCGGGCCCGACACGCCGGCGAAGAACCGCTGCCACTCGGCCTCCACCGAGTGATACGGCGTCTCGAACACGCTGTACGCCCGGTTCAGCACCTCGGCGGCTCCGACGCGTGGCGTCACGAGCGACATGATCACGAGGACCATCGTCCAGGTGAGGCCGCCACGCAGCAGGCGCCAGTCCATCTCCCCGGACGGGATGATGTTGTTGCGGCTCCAGCGCTCCTGCAGGGCCACGATGTGCAGCCGCACCAGCAGGACCAGCGCCGACAGCGAGAAGACGACAAGGTCGGCGATAAGGTTCGTAAGCGCCATCGAGACGTTGACGACGAGGCAGAAGCCCATGAACAGGATCGCGTCCCACGGCCGCAGCGAGCGTGACAGCGCGAAGGTGCCGACGTATGCCGAGGTCCACACCGTCGCGCCGAGGAAGAGCACGAACACCGTTGGGTCCGTCGCCGCCTCTCCGGCCAGCACCTGGGTGATCCAGTTGTTCACATTCACGGCGAGGTGCACGACGCGCTCGCGGAAGGGTCCGATGTCCGATGCGAAGGCCGTCGCGAGGACGATCGCGACCGTGCCGACGAACCCGCCGAGGATCATCGCGCGGCGCGTCGCCATCGTGCCGTTGCCGACGAGGACCGCCAGCACGATCGCGGAGAAGACGATCCAGGTGAACTGTTCCTGGGTCACGACCCAGTCGGCCTGCTGCAGCGAAAGCGGGTAGACGCTCATCATCAGCAGGTAGATCGGCAGCGCGAACCAACCGCCGCGGAAGCGCAGCCGCCGCCACGCGATGGGCGGGAACAGCGAACGCAGCGACCTGCGCACCCAGCGGCCCGCGGCCGCGAGCCGGAGGGCAAGGACGTTCGGCTCTGCGCTACGCAGCATTGCCTGCCGCCTCACGGAAGAGGTCGGAGATGGACGCGCCCGGGGCGAGGTACGCCGCGGCCACGCCGGCGATCGCCAGCTCGCCGAGGAGCGCGTGGCGGCGCGCGCGGTCCCGCTCGTCGGTCGCGACGGACGGACCGACGATGACAGCCTGCGTCGCGATCGCGGCTTCGCGGAGGGTGCTTGCCGGCCGGACCCAACCGCGGTCGAGCGAGGGCGTGATGAGAACGCAGGCCGAGCCACGGCGCAGCCGCGGCAGCGTCTCGACCAGCGTCTCCGCGATCGAGCGCGAACCGCCGGCGGTGATCTCCGCCAGGTACTGCATGAGCTTCCCGTACTGCTTGGTGCCGCGGTCGGGCTGCAACACCTCGGCCCGCCCACCGCTGGTGATCATGCCGACGTTGCGATGCTCGTGGAGCGCCTTCGCGACGATCGACGCCGCGACGGTGACCGCACGCTCCTCCGTCGAGTCCTCGCCCTCTCCGCGGTGCCAGTGGCGCTCGAGGTCGAGGTAGATCCAGAGGTCCGCGGTCTTGTCCAGCTCGAACTCTTTCACCTGAAGTCCGCGGTGGCGCACCGAGGACGGCCAGTGGATGCGGTTCATCGCATCTCCGGGGCGGTACTCGCGTATGCCCATGACCATCGAGGTCGATTGGAGCGAGCGCTGTCCGGTCAGGACGCCGCCTTCGAGGACCGAGCCGGGAAGCTGCCAGTGCGGAAGCGGCAACACGCGGGGATACACGAGGAGCAGCGCCTCGGTCGCGACACGCGCCTCTTTCGGGAAGAGGCCGAACGGGTCGCCGCTGCGGAGCACGATCGGGCCGAGCTTGTAGCGCCCGCGGCGTATCGCCTTCGCGAGGACCTTCCACTTGCGCGTCTTGCCCTTGCCGCCGATCGAGAGGACGCGGCCGGGAAGAGGCTCAGGCCAGTTCGACTCCTCGGAGATCTCGAGCCAGAGCTTGCCGAACGAGCTGTCGTTGCGGAGCTCGTACACCAGCTCGATCGTGTCGCCGAGGTGCGCATACGACTGCGAGAGCGTGCGCTTGATCGAGAGACCGTCGAGCGTCATCCGCGCCTGCACCCAGGCGAGCACGGCGACGAACAGCAGCAGATAGCTCAGGTAGCTGAGGAGCTCGAGCCCCGTCGACGCGGCGACGATGAAGAGCGCGACCCACAGGACCCCGAAGTGCCAGGGCTTCACCGCGACACCCTAGGCTCGCGCCGCGGTCTGCGAAAGCTCGACCGGAACGCTCGCCAACACCTCCGCGATGACCGTCGTTGCCGCAAGGTCCTTCAGACGTGCCTGCGGCTGCAGGATCAGACGGTGCGAGAGCGTCGGCCCGGCCAGGGCCTTCACGTCGTCGGGCAGGACGAAGTCACGTCCCTGGACGAGCGCGTACGCCTGCGACGCGCGGGCGAGCGCGAGCGAGCCGCGGGGTGACGCGCCCAGGTAGACGTCGGGGTGCGAGCGCGTGGCGTTCACGACGCCCACGACGTAGGTCTTCACCTGCTCCGCGATGTGGATGTCCTTCACCGCGCTCATCGCCTTCAGCAGCTCCTCGGCGCCCATGACCTGCTCGATCGTCTCGAGCGGGTGGATGTGGCGCTGCGCGTCGAGGATCGCGATCTCCTCGCGCTCTTTGGGGTAGCCGAGCTGCAGGCGGATGAAGAACCGGTCGAGCTGCGCCTCGGGCAGCGGGAACGTGCCTTCGTACTCGATCGGGTTCTGCGTCGCCATGACGAGGAACGGATCGGGAAGCTGGTAGGTGACACCGTCGACGGTCACCTGGTGCTCCTCCATCGCCTCGAGCAGCGCCGACTGTGTCTTCGGCGTCGCGCGGTTGATCTCGTCGGCGAGGACGATCTGCGTCATCACCGGGCCGGGCCGGAACTCGAACTGGCTCGTCCGCTGGTTGAAGATGGAGACGCCGGTCACGTCCGAGGGAAGCAGGTCCGGCGTGAACTGGATGCGCTTGAACGAGCAGCCCAGCGACTTGGCGATGGCCTTGGCGAGCACCGTCTTGCCGGTGCCGGGGACGTCCTCCACCAGGATGTGCCCGCGGCAGACGAGGGCGACGAGCGCGAGCTCGACCTCATGGTGCTTGCCGAAGATGACGCGCTCGACGTTCGCCGCGACAGCGCCGATCCGCGTCGCGAGCCCGCTCTTGTCCATTGCCCTCTCCCAGACCGATTTCTCGCGGAGCACGAGCCATGCGGGCCCGTCTGAACATGCTAAATGCGAAACCGCCGTGTAACCAAAGAACGCTCGAAGGCCACGGTTGGTTCATACCGGCCCGAAACTGCTTGCAGGTCGTACAGCGGCAGGGCCGGTGGAGTTCCCTGTTATCGACCCAGGGCGGCCTGCATGACGCGGCCGCCGAGCGGTGCCGCGTCCTCGCCGCCCCGGGGTGAGTTCTCGATGAGGATCGCGACGGCCACGGTGGGCGCGTCGGCCGGCGCGAATCCGACGAACCAACCATGCGGTGCGCCGGACGGGTTCTCGGCGCTTCCCGTCTTCCCGGCCACCTTCACGCCGGGGATCTTCGCGGCGAACGCGAACGCGCCGGGCCCCTCGACCGCGCCCACGAGCATCGTCGTGAGCGCCCTCGCGGTCTCGGGTCGGATCACCTGGCCGATGGCGCCTGGGGCGATGACGCGGATCGCGTGCCCGTCGGCATCACGCACCTCGGTCGCATAGTGCGGCGTCGGCATGACACCGCCCATGCCGACCGTCGCCGCGACGAGCGCCATCTGCAGCGGCGACACGAGGAGCTCGCCCTGCCCGTAGGACGTGTCGGCGATCAGCGTGGGACGATCGAGCGCACCGGTCCGCGAGAGCTGGCCCTTTGCGGCGGCGATGTCGCACCGTGTCGAGCTGCCGATGCCGAAACGCTGCGCGTACTCGGCGAGCCTCTGCCCGCCGATCTGCAGCCCGATCTTCGCGAAGTAGATGTTCTCGGAGAGGCGGTACCCGTCGGCCATGGTGTAGTCGCCGTGCGCCCGCGACGACGAGCGCACGAAGTAGCTGCCCCACGACCGGTCGGCCTGCCACGGATCGTCGACGCGCACTTTCGCGTTCGGATCGACGCCGCTCTCGAGCGCGGCGGCCCCGGTGATGATCTTGAACGTCGAACCGGGCGGATAGAGGCCCTGCGTCACGCGGTTGATGAGCGGCTTGTCGGGATCCTCGTTGACCTGTTTCCAGGCGGCCTCCTCCGTGGCGGGATCGGAGATGAGGCTCGGGTCGTACTGCGGCAAGCTGACCGACGCGATGATCGCGCCGTTGCGCGGATCGATCGCGACGATCGCACCGCGGCGACCCGCGAGCGCGTCGACCGCCGCCTTCTGCACCTTCGGGTCGATGCCGAGCAGGATGGAGCCGGGCGGCGCGCGTTCGCGCAGATATCGCGCACGCCACTGCGACAGCGGATCGCCGGGGTCCTGGCCGATGAGTGAATCCGCGTACGCGGCCTCGATGCCCGAAGCGCCGAACTGGAACGACGCGTAGCCGGTGACGTGCGCCAGCGTCTTGTCCTTGTACACGCGCCTGTACCCGTCCTGCGTCTGCACGCTCTCCGCGAGCGTGGCGCCGGAGGCGTCCTTGATAAGGCCGCGCGGCCGGTCGCGGATCGCGGCGACAAGCCTCGGGTTGTACGGATCGGCGTTGAGCTCCTCGCCCGACACGAGCGTCCAGTAACCCACACCGAACGACGTGATGAGGAAGGCCAGGGCGATCGCGAACGTGAGTCCGCGAATGTTCGCGGCGATCGAGCGGGTCACGGCGTGCCTCTCACGCGCGCGGTCATGTCGCTCACGCGTAAGAGCAGCGCGACCAGCATCCAGTTCGTCACGAGCGACGAGCCTCCATAGGCGACGAACGGCAGCGTGATGCCGGTGAGCGGGATGAGCCGCGCGTTGCCGCCGACGATGACGAGCGTCTGGAGCGCGACGATGAACGACAGACCGGCGGCGAGGAGCTGCAGGAACGGCGTCGGCGCCCGCAGCGCGATGAGCATGCCGCGGTAGACGAAGAGGAGGTACAGCGCGAGCAGCGCGAGCGCGCCGGCAAACCCCGTCTCTTCCGCGAACGCGTCGAACACGAAGTCACTCCACACGACCGGGATGCGCTCGGGCATCCCGTTCCCGAGCCCGGCGCCGAACAGGCCGCCATTCGCGAGCGCGAACAGTCCCTGCACGAGCTGAAAACCCGGGTCGAACCGCACCTCCTCGGCGAACGGATCGAGCCACACGTCGACGCGGGCCGCGACGTGACCGAACGCGTGGTACGCGACAAAGCCGCCGACAAGCAGCAGGACCATGCCGATGAGCGTGTAGAACGCCTCGCCGGTCGCGAGATAGAGCATCGCGAGGAAGATCCCGAGGAACAGCAGCGTCGCGCCGAGGTCCTTCTCGAAGACCATCACGATCATCGCGATCGCCCACATCGCGACGATCGGCACGAGATACGGGACCGGCGGCACCGGGATCGGACCGAAGCGCCGCGGCGTTTGCGCGAGCACCTCGCGGAACTCCTCCAGGTAGGCAGCGAAGAAGATGACGAGCAGGATCTTCACTGCCTCCCACGGCTCGAACGTCACCGTGCCCACACCGATCCAGATGCGCGCGCCGTTCACCTCGCGCCCGACCACCGGCAGGAGCGGCGACACGAGGAGCAGCACGCCGAGCAGCGCCCACGTCCATTTGAAGCGCGACAGCGCGGTCAGGTCGCGCGGGATGAGGATCGTCGCCGCGAACGCGCCGGCGGCGATGAGGGTCCACGAGAGCTGCTGCAGGAGCAGGTTCGACGCGAGGCGCTGCACGAGCACGAGGCCGATCGCGGTGAGCGCGGCGGCGATCGGAAGGAGCAGCTGGTCGCCGCGGATACCGCGCGCCGCGAGGAAGAGGTGCAGCGCGAAGGCGACCACGACGAAGGTCATGGGGACGACCAGCTGCTGCGGCCGGAAGCCTGCGGCCTCCGCCGCGGCGACGGCGACCGACCCAGTGATGCCGAGCGCGGCGACCCAGAAGAGGAGACCGAGCTCCGGGCGGCGGCGCGTGACGGCGATCACCCTGCGCCCTTCTCGAGCCGCAGCGCGATGCGGCCGATCGCGAGCTCGTCACCGAAGCGCAGGCGTTCGGCCCGCTCGATGCGGGTCCCGTTCACGAGGGTGCCGTTGGTGCTGCCGAGATCCTCGATCCACCACTCGCCGTCGCGGAGCTCGAGGACCGCGTGACGCGCGGACGCGGCCTCGTCGGTGAGCGGGACGTCGTTCCCGGCGTCGCGTCCGAGCGATGTGGATGCGCGAAGGGCGAAACGCTCCCCCACGCGCGGCGAGCGTCCGGCGCTGCGCTCCACGATGAGCGTCCCGAGCGCGCGCAGCGCACCGTCCGCGACACGCTCGGCCGCGAGCGCTCGGTGAAGGACGCCGAACGCGCGCAGCAGGAACAGGTAGAGCAGGAGGAGGAACGCGATGCGCACCGCCCACAGCAGGACGGCGAATGTGATCTCCACCTACTCCGCCGAGTGGAAGATGAGATCGAGACCCGCGACCGAGATCCGATCGCCGTCGTTGAGCACGACCTCGGCGACGCGGCGGCCGTTCACGTAGGTGCCGTTGGTGCTCTGCAGGTCGTACAGCGTGTACCGGCCGAGTCGAAGCCGGATCTCGGCGTGCTTGCGCGACACGCGGGGGTCGTCGAGCACGACGTCGTTCTGCTGGTCGCGCCCGATGAGCAGCGGCTCGGGACCGAGCTGGACCGCCCTGCGGTCGCCGTCCTTCACCTCGACGCTGGCTTTCGGCGCGCGCGGCTTCTCACGGAGGAGCTTCTCGCGGTCGAGGACCATCGTGTGACCGGACTCGACAGCGCCGAGCGATTTCGGATCGGCCTCGACCTCCTCGCCCGAGGCATCGACGAGCGCGCACGACACGCGGATGTCGCCCGGGGCCACGTCGTCGTCGCGCTCGACCTCGACGGAAGGGAAATCGAGCAGCGTGAAGTTGCGCTCACGCGACGCGGAGAGCACCGCCTCCGCGAGATCGCGCTCGAGGCTGCGGCGGTATTGCTCGAACTGCGCGAAGTCGGTCGCGGACAGTGACACGACGTACGAGTTCGGGACGAAGGTCTTGGAGAGGGAGATGGTCTGGTGCGCCTCCATCGTCCGGATGAGGCGCTTGGCGATCTGAACCGGCTGTAGCTTCGCGCCGAAGAGGCGCGCGCTCCACCCCTCGATCGTCCGGCTTACCAGGGCTTCAAGACGTTCCATCTCAATCTCTCGCCTTCGGCGAGGGGACACGCTCAAGGCTGGTGGACTCGCTCGTCGCGGCTAAGCCGCTCCTCGCTCGTTTCATCTGGCTCAAGTCCTCTTCAGCTTTATCACTTCGGCACCGACGAGGATGATCACGGCGGTCACGTAGATCCACGTGAGCATGGCCGCCGCGAAGGCGATCGGTCCGTACACGCTGAAGATACCGAGACTGCGCGTGAAGAACCCGAACGCGATCTTCGCGACCTCCCACAGCAGGGCCGATACCAGCGCGGCCACCTGCGCCGTGCGGCTGTGCACGCGTGACCGGGGGATGAAGCGATACACGCAATAGAAAAGGACGTACCCGACCGCGAGCCCGAGGAATGGCGCGAGCGGGCCCGCGGCGAGCGAGACGACGAACGAGGCGACGGCGAGGACGACGAGAGCGCCAGCGAACGCGAACGCCTCCGCGTTGCCGCGGACGAAGCTGCGCTTGCCACCCGTCCCAAGGATGGCGGCCAGCGCTTTGTCGATCGCGCTGTGGATGGCGCCGGTCGCGAGGATCGTCCCGATGATGCCGAGGCCGAGCGAGATCCCCCGGCCCTCGACGAGCTGGCGCGCGATGCGCGTCTCCTGCGCCGTCGCCGAGGGGTAGATGTCACGGATGATCTCCCCCAGCTCCTGCTGCGCGCGCTCCGATCCGTACACGAATCCGAGGACGCCGACGATCAGCGCCAGGAGCGGGATCGTCGCGAAGAACAGCTGGTAGGCGACCGCACCAGCCAGGAATGGGCACTCGTCGGCCAAAAAAGAGGTGGCGACGGCGCGCGCGTCGCGGACGGCACTCCTGACCGATGTCAGGATGCTGCGTCGCTTTTCGGCGCCAGCTTCTCCGGCGCCTTCGTCTCGGTCTTCTTGTCACTCTTCGTTTCGCCCTTGGTCTCGGTCTTCGGGTCGGGCTTCGTATCGGCGGGCCGGCTGTCCGTCTTGTACCAACCCGACCCCTTGAAGACGATCGCCGGCGTCGAGATGAGACGCCGCGGCTTCTTGCCGCAATTGGGACATTTCTCGAGCGCCTCGTCGTTGAACGACTGCACCGCCGAGAACACGTGGCCGCAATGATCGCAGCGGTAGTCGTATATCGGCATCGCTCGATATCATCGCCGAAGGTGTCGGGAGGGGCCATCGCCATCACCGAGCGCGCGGCGTCCCGCCGCCGTCGTGGCCTCATCGAAAACGCGCAGGCCTACCTCTTCCTCCTTCCGGCCATCGCGTTCCTCGCGCTGTTCAAGATCCTGCCGGCGTTCTACGCCGTGTACATCTCGCTGTTCCGCTGGGACATCGTCCAGGGCGCGTTCCGCGGGCTCGACAACTACTTCGACATCCTCTGGCAGAACGCGACGCGCTCGCAGCAGTTCTGGCAGTCGCTCTCCACCACGGTCACGTATGCCCTGATCACGGTGCCGATCGAGATCGCGCTCGCGCTCGTCGTGGCCTACGTGCTGTTCCAGAAGCTGCGCGGCCGCGACATCTATCGGACGATCTACTACCTGCCGTACGTGACGTCGACGGTCGCGGCGGCGACCGTCTTCAGCTGGGTGTTCCACCCCCAGTACGGGCTCGTGAACACGGTGCTCGGCGCGATCGGTATCTCCGGGCTCACGTGGTACCAGGAGCCCGACGGCGTCTTCCAGATGATGGGGAACGCATTCGGCCTCGCGGTCCCCGACTGGGCCGCCGGCCCGAGCCTCGCGCTCGTCGGCGTCGCGATCTTCTCGATCTGGCACTTCCTCGGTTTCCAGATCCTCATCTTCCTCGGCGGCCTCGGGAACATCCCGGTCGAGTACTACGAGGCCGCAAAGCTCGACGGCGCCAACCAGTGGCAGCTCTTCCGCCGGATCACGTTGCCGCTGCTCTCACCGCAGATCTTCTTCGTCTTCACGATCGCGAGCATCGGCGTGCTGCGGGCGTTCAACGAGATCTTCATCCTGACCAACGGCGGCCCGCTCGACACGACGCGGACGGTCACGCTGCTCCTGTTCAGAACGTTCTTCCAACAAGGACAGATCGGCCTCGGCTCTGCGATGGGTGTTCTGCTCACGCTCATGATCCTGGGCTTCACGCTGATCCAGTTCCGTGTGTTCGAGCGGCGGGTGACGTACACGTGAACACTCCACGGGTGCTCCCGCGCGTCATCGCCCGGCCGATGCGTCCGCGCGTCCCGCCGATCGTGTCCACCGCGTTCAAGCACGTGGTGCTCATCGTCGTCGGCCTCTTCGTCGCGTACCCGTTCTATTTCATGATCAGCACGTCGCTCAAGGAGTTCTTCGAGGCGACCGTGACGCCACCAACGCTCTTCCCGACATCCCTGCATTTCGAGAACTACGCCGAAGCATGGTCCCGGCAGCCGTGGGGCCGCTACTTCGCGAACACGACGTTCATCGCGAGCATGACCGTTTTTGGAGAGATCGTCATCGCGATCCTGGCCGCGTACGCCTTCGCGCAGATGAACTTCCGCGGCAAGAACGTGCTGTTCGCACTCTTCCTCGCGACCTACATGATGCCCGGAGAGGCAACGCTGATCCCGAACTTCGTGATGATGAGCAAAGCGCCGCCCGGCGTGAACCCGTTCTTCCCGATCCCGCGCCTCAACCTGTACGACACCTACGCGGCGCAGATCCTCCCCTTCCTCGCGAGCGCGTTCTCGGTCTTCCTGCTGCGCCAGCAGTTCCTCGCGATCCCAAGGGAGCTGCGCGACGCCGCGGTGATCGACGGCGCTGGACATCTCCGTTTTCTGTGGTCGGTGGTGCTCCCCATCTCGGTCCCAGCGCTCGTGACCGTCGCGATCCTGTCGTTCTACGGCTCGTGGAACTCGTTCCAATGGCCGTTCATCGTCACCTCGAGCGATGCCGTTCGGCCCGTCCAGGTCGGCCTGAATGCCTTCCGCGCCGAAGCAGGCTCGCTATACCATCTCCTGATGGCGGCGGCGGCGTTCGTCGTTGCACCGATCGTCCTGCTCTATCTCATCGGGCAACGCTTCCTGGTGCAGGGGGTCGCACGAACCGGCATCCGCGGATAGCGCTCACGCGTATCTCACGTGGCGGTCACCAGGCGCTGCTCGAATGGTGGAGGAGGTAGGAAGACACTCATGACGAGGATGCGGATCCCAGCGCTGCTCACGACCTTGGCGCTCCTGCTCGGGGCATGCGCCGGCGCAGGACCGGCCGCGACGAGCGCGCCGTCGACCGAGGCGGATATCGAGATCACCGGCCCCGTCAGCCTGACGCTGTGGCATGCCCTGACGAGCGATCCCCAGAAGAAAGCGCTCGAAGACGCCGTGAAGAAGTTCAACGAGACGAACGGCAAGGGCATCACGATCACGCCGGTCGTCCAGGGGAACTACACCCAGCTCTACCAGAAGACCCTTGGCGCGATCCAGGCGGGCTCGCTGCCCGAGATCGTGCACGCGTACGAGAGCCAGGTCGCCGATTACCAGAAGGCCGCCGTGGTCATCAATCTCGAGCCCTACATGAACAGCACGAAGAACGGGCTCGACAAGGCGAGCCAGGAAGACATCTACAAGCCGTACTTCGATACCAACCGGTTCCCCCAGTACGGCAACGAGCTGCTCTCCTTCCCCTTCACGAAGTCGCTCTTCGTGATGTACACGAACGAGGACGTGCTCACCTCGTCCGGTGTCACCTCGACGCCGAAGACCTGGGCGGAGTTCGAGCAGGCCGTCATGAAGACGACCCAGAAGGACGCGTCCGGCAAGACCACGCGTTACGGCTGGGCGCAGCCGCTCGACGCGTCCAACTTCAACGCACAGGTCATGTCGATGGGCGGCAACATCATGTCCGCCGACAACAAGACCGTGGCATGGGACGGTAAGGAGGGCCTCGCCGTCCTCCAGATGTACGACCGCCTGTGGAAGGGCGGCTACGGCTACACACCGACGGGCTTCGACTGGCAGAACGACTTCGCCGCCAGCAAGCTCGCGTTCACGATGGGCTCGACGTCCTCGCGGCCCTTCATCGCCGGCGCGATGAAGACGCCGGTGAAATGGAACGTCGGCGTCCCCCCGCAGACAGACCCGGCCAAGCCGCGGACCGTGATGTACGGCGCGAACGTCGCGGTGCTCAAGAGCACGCCGCAGAAGCAGCTCGCGAGCTGGCTGTTCGTGAAGTGGTTCAGCGACACGCAGCAGACCGCGGACTGGGGCACCAAGTCCTATTACATGCCGGTCCGCAAGGCCGCCGCGAACGACGAGGCGCTGAAGAGCTACTGGAGCTCGAAGGACCAGCAGGGCAAACAGGCCTTCGATGTCATCGGCAGCTCGATCCCCGAGCCGAACGTCCGTGGGCAGCAGGAGATCCGCGACGTGATCTTCGACATGCTGACCAAGGTCACGACCGGCAAGGCGACGCCCGAGGCGGCGATCAAGGACGCCGGGCAGAAGGCGAACGACATCCTGAAGGCGAACCAATAGTCACCGCGTGACCAAGTACGAGTCGAAGGGCCCCGGGATGACCGGGGCCCTTCGCTTTCGGTTGGGTTCGGCTACGCGGCCTCGATCACCGCACGTGCAACATGGCAGCGTTGGACGGTCCGGACGAGCTCGCACCCGTGCTGGCGCTGCTACCGGAGACGGCCCGCGAGCTCCGCCAACTCGCCGGGCCGCGGCGACCTTGGTTCGTCCGGTACGGGTCGCGCGAGGCCGTCCTTCGACCCAACGACCCGGCGCGATTCCGAGGCCTCCATTTCAAGACCGAGCTCGCGCTGACGTCGATCGGATGGCTGCACCGATTCCTCCGCGACCTCGCCAGCGGAGGATTCACCGCGCCCGCGCCGATCGAGGACCTGAATGGACAGAGCATCGCGGTCGTCGACGGCACCATCTGGGAGCTTCTCTCGTTCGTTCCCGGTCAGCCGATGGGATGGACGGACATCGAGATCCACGAAGCCGGCGGGCTGCTCGCGCGGTTCCACGAGGCCTCGCGTGCGACCCCGCGGCGCGCCCAGCGCCCTGGCTCGACGCCGGTCGAGGACTGTCGACCTGAGCACACTGACGCTCGCCGCCTGCGCTCCCGTTTCGAGGACGAGCTCGCGAACATCGACCATCACTCTGCGCGGCGAGCGGTCGTGCACGGAGATGCGACGCAAAGCAATGTCGTCGCCGAAGGGCAGACCTTTCACCTCGTCGACTTCGCGTTGGCCTATGACGAGGCCGTGCTATTCGATCTCGGATCGGCGCTCTGGCGGAACGGAAGGTCCAGCCCGGACGCGATCACGTATGACCCGCGGCGTGCCGCCACCTTCGTGCGCGGTTACGCGGCGGTGCGGCCGCTGTCGCTCGCCGACGGACACGCGATCGTCGTGTACATGAAAGGCAGAGGTCTTCAGCTGCAGCACCGCTTGGAGCTGCGGGAGGGGCGAGACGACACCGTCATGCAGCGACTGCTATCGATCGATGCGCAGCAGAGCGAGCTCGAGCACGCGATCGCTGAAGCTCTCGAGAGCGGCCACGCCTGAAGAGATTCAGCCCACGCCGTCGATGAGCAAGAGGCGCGGGTCATCGGGGTCGTAGCGCAACCGCAGGATGCTGCCGATCGCGATGCGGCGCACCAGCTCGGTGCTATCGCACGCGACCGCTTCGACGGGATCGCCCGCGGCGTTGAAGCGGAACCGGATGCAGCTCCACGCGCCGCCGTCGCTGGGAAGTCGCCACCTGTCGATCACCGTTGCCGTGGTCGCGAGGCCCGTCGTTGCCAACCTCCGGCGGAGCCACGCGCGATACAGAAAGTGTCCGGTGCTAAGGCTGGAGAGTCCGAGGAAGAGAATCCCGCCGACGAACGCCCCAACAACGATCGCCGGACTGGGTATGCCGCCCAGGAGCAGGTAGGCGCCGCCGGCAAGGAAGAGGAGTGAGATGGCGTAGCCACAGCCACTACCGACGATCTCCAGACCGGTGGGCCGATCGGAAAGGCGGTTGACTCGCCAGCCGAACGCGCGGCGCATCTCCGCGCGGATGGGCGGGAGATCCGTGGGCGGCTTGTCCAGATCACTCCGCCCCGATCCACTTAAGGTAGCGACGCGCCGATCGCTCGACCGCGCCCCTGCCGCCGCTCGGCGTCACGCGGTCCCACCAGCCACCGTAGATGCGGTCGAACGCGTAGGGCCGCACGGTGGCGACGATGCGCCGGATCTCCTGGGCGGGCAGCGGGATCAGGTTCGGGTACGACCGCATGAAGCTGACGGCTCGCACATCGGGCACGACCGTGATCGTGTCGCCGACGAGGAGCGCGCCACGTCCGCCGGCACCCGCGGCCCAGTGGAGCACGGCGCTTCCCTCGAAGTGACCGCCGGTCTGGACGAGCGTCAGTCCGGGTAGGACCTCTTTGGTCCCGGACCACTCGACGACCGCCGGATCGTCACGCTGGACCCACATGCGATCGGCCGATGGGATCCACATGGGGCAGCCACCGAAGGCGCGGCTCCACTCGACCATGACGCCGTAGAAATGCGGATGCGAGAACGCGATGCCCGCGATGCCGCCGATCGCGCGGATCGCCTCGACGCTCTTCGCGTCGATGTAGCCGAAGCAGTCCCAGAGGATGTTGCCGCCCGGCGTTCGGACGAGGAGGGCGCGCTGGCCGATACCGATCGCGGGCTGCGCGCCGACGCCAGTCAGGCCCGGCTCGAGCTCGCGCAGCTCGACCCGGTGGCCCTGCGAAGCGAGCTGCTCGAGCGTCGTCCACGCCTGGCCGCCCTGGCGAACGTACTGTCGCTCGTCCTCGCAGATCGGGCAGCTCTTGGGTGTCGACGCGGCGGGCGCCTGCTGTACACCACAGGTCACGCAGATGTAAGCGGTGGTGCTCACGCGGCCCGGCGCAGCTCCTCTTCGAGCAGGCGCACGCGTTCCTCGCGCTCCGCGAGCCTCGCCTTCTCGTTCGTGACGACGTTGGCGGGCGCCTTGTCGGCGAACCCGGGACGTGAGAGCAGCTCGCGCGAACGGCGGAGCGACTCCTTCGCCTCGGCCAGCTCCTTCGCGAGGCGCGCGCGATGCTCGGCCGGATCGCGCTCGACGGCGACGCGCACTTCGATCGCGCGCACGACAGCGGCGGGTCCGCTGCCGGTCCCGAACGTGATCTCGGTCTGCGCGAGATGCGAGATCAGGTCTGCGAGGTCGTGGATCGCGATCGTATCGCCGCCGAGCGTCGTCTTCACGCGCTCGCCCGGCTTCGTGCCGGCCTCTTGCCGGAGATTGCGGATCGCGCGCACCAGCTCGAGTGCGATCTCCATGCGCTCCTCGAGCGCGACGGAGCGCGTCCCGGCCTTTGGCCATTTCGCGATCACCAGCGACGGCGAGCGGTCCGTGTTCGGCAGCCGCTGCCACAGCTGCAGTGCGATCGTGTCGCTGACGAACGGCACGATCGGGTGCGCGAGCCGGAGGATGCGGTCGAGCACGTACGCGAGGGTGCGCACCGTGCCAGGCGCGCGCGTCTCGTGGCGCAGGCCGGCCTTCGCCAGCTCCAGATAGACATCCGCGAACTCGGCCCACACGAACTGCTGCAGCGCGGAGGCGTACTCGCCGAAGAGGTAATGCTCGAGGAGGCGGGTGAGCTCGGCGACCGTCGCCTCGGTGCGCGACAGGATCCAGCGCTCGGCGTGGCCGAGCGCGGGGTCGGCCGATCCGGCGCCGGCCTTCGGCGCGGGGGTGCGATCCGAACGCCACTCCCGCAGCGCGTCGGCGTTCTCGTCAACGTGATGCAGGACGAAGCGGCTGATGTTCCAGAGCTTGTTCGCGAACTCTTTGGCGTTCTGCAGCTTCGCTTCGGAGAGCGTCTGGTCCGCGCCGGCAGCGACACCGTTCACCAGCGCGAACCGGAGCGCGTCGGCGCCGTACTGCTCGATGAAGCCGACCGGGCTGATCACGTTGCCCGTCGACTTGCTCATCTTCTCGCCGTCCACCAGGACGAGGCCGTGGAGGTAAACGGTGTGGAACGGGATCTCCCCCATCTCCTCGATGCCCATCATGATCATGCGGGCCACCCAGAAGAACAGGATGTCGTAACCCGTCTCCAGCACGCTTCCCGGGTAGTACCGCTTGAGATCGGGCGTCTGGTCGGGCCAGCCGAGCGTGGAGAACGGCCAGAGCGCGCTGGAGAACCACGTGTCGAGCACGTCGGGATCCTGGTGGATGTCGTCGCTGCGGCAGCGCGTGCAGCGCGTCGGATCCGGCGCGCCCTCGTCGGGCACGACGATCTCGTCGCAGTCGCGGCAGTACCACACCGGGATGGAGTGGCCCCACCAGATCTGTCGCGACACCGACCAGTCGCGTATGTTCTCCATCCAGTTGAAGTAGACCTTCTCCTGATAGCGCGGATGGATCGTGACACGTCCGTCGCGCACGGCAGCGATCGCCGGTGCGGCGAGCGGCGGCATCTTCACCCACCACTGCTTCATCACGAGCGGCTCGTCGACGGTCTTGCAGCGGTCGTGCACGCCGACCGCGTGCGTGAGCGGCTCTTCCTTCACGATGAGGCCGCGGTCTCTCAACATCTCGACCGCCATGCGGCGACCCGTGTCGCGGTCGGGCCCGGCGAGCGGTCCCGCGGCGGGCGTCATCGCGCCACGCGTGTCGATCACGGTGATCACCGGCAGGCCGTGGCGCTGTCCGATCTCGAAGTCCGTCGCGTCGTGTCCGGGCGTGATCTTCAACGCCCCGGTGCCAAAGCTCGGGTCCACCGCTTCGTCCGCGATCACTTTCACGCGCCGCTCGATGATCGGCACGAGGACCTCGCGTCCGATGAACGGTCTCCAGCGCGCGTCGTCCGGATGCACGGCCACCGCGACGTCCGCGACGATCGTCTCCGGACGCGTGGTAGCGATGATCACCGGCGGATCGCCCGGCTTCGGCTCGGCCCATGGATAGCGCACGAAGTAGAGCGGGTCGGTGCGCATGATGTGCTCCGACTCGAGATCGGAATACGTCGTCTGGCAACGAAGGCACCAGTGCACGATCCGATCGGCGCGGTAGAGGTGACCGCGCCGATAGAGCCGGATGAAGTGCGTGCGGACCGCGCGCTGCTTCGACGGCTCCATCGTGAAGTTCCGCCGCGACCAGTCCAGCGAGCATCCCAGGAGACGCAGCTGCTTTTCAATCCGCGGCCGGTAGTGTTCCATCCACTTCCACATCTCGGCCAGGAACCTCTCGCGACCGAGATCGTTCCGTCCGATCTCGTTCTTCGCGAGCTCGTCCTCCACCACCTTCTGCGCGATGATCCCGGCGTGGTCGGTGCCGGGCATGTAGAGCGTCGGCTCGCCGAGCATGCGGTGCCAGCGCGCCATCAGGTCCTCGTATCCACCGAAGCCGAGCGCGTGGCCCAGGTGAAGATCGCCCGTGACATTGGGCAGCGGCAGCATCATCACGAACGGCTTGCCCACTTTGGTCTCGTCGGGCGTGAAGAAGCCGCTGGACTCCCACCACCCGTAGAGGTCCTGCTCGACGGCTGACGGGCGGTAGTTCTTCTCGCTGAACGACACGACGGACTGCGGTGGAGCCAGCTTTTCTTTCGTCATCGTCATTTCAGACCTCCTTCTCTTGCTTGCGGGCAAACAAAAAGCGCTGCTCGTCCGGGACGAACAGCGCCGTGGTACCACCCGACTTCCCGGCGAGCCACGAGATCGATTTGTTCGATCCGCGCTCGGCGGCTCATTCGGCCGATAACGGGTGCCTCCGATCCGACTCGCGGGCGACTTCCCGTCCTGTTCACCGCGGCGCGCTTCCAGCCGGTGACGCGCCTTCTCTATCGGAACTTGGGTCGGTCTTCTTCCCGGTCGCTGCCGGTATGGAGACATGGTACCGGAGGAGCCGGGTCTAACGTGTGGGAATGGGGACGCGCTGGCTGCTGGCGATGGTCGTCCTCGCCCAATGCAGCCCGGTGGCGCCGGGGCCAGCCCCCTCGGGTGCCGTCGCCAGTCCTTCCGGGACGCCACCCGCGAACGCGACGATCGAGACAGCGCCGTGGCCGGCGGTCGTGACGCCGGCCATCCTCGGTGGCCCGAACTGCCGCCCGCCCTCGCAGCTCGTGAGCATCACATCCGGCGGCGGACCGCGGCCCCTTCTCGGCACGCCCCAGACGGGGACGGAGACACGCGCCGTCCTCGCATTCTTCCTCGTGCCGATGGCGGGCGTCGAGCAGAAGATGATCCTCCGCATCAATGGCACCGGGGCCCTTGTCATTCAGGCACAGCACGACGACGGGACGCGCATCGCGGCGAACGGCGTGGACTCGGGACACATCTCGTCCAGCTACGACCCGATCTTCCCGGGCACGACCGAGTACGGAGTGTTGATGACGTTCCCGAAGTCGGGGTGTTGGCAGGTACACGTGCAGCGGACCGGCGCTGCCGCCGACTTCTACGTGATCGTCGGATAGCGCTCTGTCTACGCCGTCGACGCCCGGCTGCCCCGCGTGAGCTGCTTGTGCCGGTACATCGCCCGGTCGGCCGCGTCGACCAACGCGTCGACCGTGATCGGGCGGTCCGACGCGTCCGCGACACCCCAGGCGATGGTCGGAAGGCGCTTCCCGTCGGCAAGCGTGCCCTCGGAGATGTTGTTCGCGACGCGGCGCATGACCCGCTCCGCAGCGAGCAGCGGTGCGCCGGGGAAGAGGATCGCGAATTCGTCGCCACCGATGCGCGCGACGGTGTCGTGGTCGCGGACGCCGGCGGAGAGCATCTCGCCGATGCGGATGAGCGCCTCGTCCCCTGCGCCGTGCCCGAACTCGTCGTTCAGCTGCTTCAGGCCGTTCACGTCGAGGACCGCGACCGTCACCGAGGCGAGCGGGTCGCCCGCGAGCTCGACGCGGAGCCGGTCGAAGAACGTGCGCCGGTTCGGCAAACCGGTGAGTGGATCGGTGGCCGCCGCCGTCTTCGCGGCCTGGTGCAGCCTCGCGACGCGCAGCGCGGCCGCGACCTGGTGCGATACCGCGGTGAGCAGCTCCTCGTCCTCGCGTCCGAACGCGTCGCGTCGCGGGCTCTCGATGCCGAGCACGCCGACGCGCTCGTCACCGAGCTGCAGCGGCACGCAAAGAACGGACTGGATGTTCGCCGGTCCGTAGAAGCGCGGATCGGTCTGCGCATCGGTGACGTTCTGCAGCTCACCGTGCTCGATGACCCACCAGCTGATGCCGACGCCGCGCGTGAGGAGCTGACCCACGTACGGCTCCGATGGACCGACGGCGGCGCGCACGACGAGGCTTTCGTGCTTGTCGTCGAGCGTCAGCAGGAATCCGTTCTCGTAGCCCATCGACTCGCAGACGATCCGCAGCAGACGGCCGGCGAGCTCGTCGATGTCGAGCACCGCGCTGATCTCGGACGCGAGCCGCTGGAGGATCGCGAGCTGCCGTCCGTGCGCGTGCGCGGAGGCGGCGAACTGTTCGAGCACGCCGCCCGGGCCGGGAACGTTCGCCATGTCCTCCTCCAGGGTCGCGCCGACACGACGGAGATAGGCCGCGCCCTGTTGGCGGTCGCGATCGATGACGCGGAGGAAGGCGTCGACCACATCGGGGTGGAATTGGGTACCGCGGCAGCGCACGAGCTCCGCGCACGCGAACTCGGCGCTCTGGGCCTGCTTGTACGCGCGCCGGCTCACGATGACCTCGAACGCATCCGCGGCCGCGACGACATACGCCTCGATCGGGACGGTGTCACCCGCGAGCTTCTCGGGGTAGCCGGCCCCGTCGAAGCGCTCGTGGTGCGACCGCACGATCGGGACGAGATCGCGGAGCGGCTCGACCGCCGCGAGGATCGACCCGCCGACGGCGGGATGCGTGCGCATGATCACCCACTCGTCGGCGGTGAGCGGACCCGGCTTGTTCAGGATCGCGTCGGGCACGCCGATCTTGCCGATGTCGTGTAGCAGCGCGCCGAGCTGCACGCGACGCAGCTGGTCCGGCGACAAGCGCATCTCGTCCGCGATCGTGCGCGCGAGCGCCGCGACGCGCGCCGAGTGGCTGCGCGTGTACGGATCGCGCGCGTCGACCGCGGCCGCGAGCGCTTTCACCGACGCGAGGTAGAGCTCTCGCATCTGCGCCAGGTGCTCCGCGTTCTCGAACGCCGTCGCCACGAGGTTCCCGAGCGACTGCAGCACCGCGATGTCCTCGTCGTCGAACATGCCGGGCCGGTAGGCCTGGCTCGAGAGCACGCCCACCAGGCGCCCGCGGCTCTTCAGCGGTACGTGGACCGCGGATAGCGATTGCCGCTCGGTCTCCCCGAATGCCATGCCGCGGCGCTGCACCGGATCGTCGGCGCCGCGCACCAGGTACGTCTCGCCGGTGAGGACGACCTGGCTGGTCGGTCCCGTCGCGAGCGGGTAGCGCTCGCCGGCCCAGACGTTGGCGCCCTCGGCCTGCAGGACGAACTCGAACTCCCGCTTGTCGGCGTCGTACCGAGCCACATAGAAGGAGTCGCGCGCGACCAGCGCGCCCGCCGCCTCGTACGCGAGACGCGCGATGCCAAACGGCTCGCTCGCGCCCGCGAGCTGCCAGGCCAGGTCGTTGAGCGCCGATAGGCGCCGGATCCGCTGTTCCCGCTCCGCCCGCACGCGGGCGGACCGCATGGCCGCCGCCGCGAGCTGGGCGAAGGCGAAAAGACCCTGGCGGTCGATCGCGTCGAACGTGCGATCGGGATCGGTGGTGGCGATGCCCACGCTCCCAACGACCTCGCCGCCGAGCATGACCGGCGCGGCCATGGCGGCGTGGATGCCGGCCTCGCGGAGCAGGTCCGAGTGCCCGGTCGTCTCGTGCTGCATCTCGATCGCGTAGTCGCGGATGCTCACGACCTCGCGGCGGCGGATGACCTGGCGCACCAGCGGCCCGACGACCTGCGGCGCCGACAGCGGAGCGGCGAGCCCGACACCGGCGAGGTCGACCGCGGTCTCGCCTGCCAGCTCCGTGACGAGCACGAACTCGGTGTCGTAGGCCTCGTGCATCTCTTGCGCGATGCGGCGGATGACGTCGGAGGTCGCGCCGGTCTCGGCCGCCAGCTCGCGCGACACGCTCTCGACGCGGCGCGCTTGCTCGATGATCCGTGCGTTGCGGAGCGCGATCGACCCGTGGGCGGCGAGCCCCTCGAGCGCGCGCACGTCGTTCTCATCGAACGGTCGCACCTGCAGACGGCCGACGGTGAGCGTCGCGGCGATCTCACCCTGCACCACGATCGGCACGCCGACGATCGAGCGCACCCCGATGTCCTTGATCGCAGGGACCGCGGTGGGGTCGGCGGTGTAGTCGGCCCACGCGACGGCGCGACGCGAGCGCAGCACCGCGCCGACGATGCCGGCACGCGCGGAGGCATGCACACCCACAGCGCGCTCACCGGTGCCCGCGCCGGCAACGATGGTGAACCGATCGCCGTGGCGTCGGTTGATCGTCGCGTGGTGCGCGTCGACGAGGAGCAGCGCGTTGCGCGCGATCGAACGGAAGAGGCCCTCCGGCGTGGTCTCTTGCCCGATCTCCGTCGCGACGCGTTGCAGGCTGCGCGCGAGGCGCAGCGCGCGAGCGCCGGTGCGCTGCTCGCCGCGGTAGTGATCGACGGTCGCGCTGAGGATGATGAGCACGAGGATCACGACCATCGCCTCGCCGAAGACCTGCGGCACCGGTGTCGGGACGCCAAGACCGATGCGCACGATCTCCTGACCGATGCGACCGACGACGTACGCGGCCGCGGTCGCGGTCACACCGTGCCGACCGAGGCGGTACATGGCGAGGGCGCCGATGGCGACGACCACGACGAACGCGACGCTGCGCTCGTTCGGCGCGCTCGCGATCATCCAGGCCGAAGCCGCGAGGAGATCGCCGACCACGACGAACGCCGGGGTCTCAGATAGCGGCACCGGGGCCCCGCCCCGGCGCACGTCGTCTCGCCAGATGAGGACCGACGTCGCGACGAGGAAGACGAGCGCGGCGCCCGCGAAGAGCAGTGTCGCCTGGCCTCCGATGAGGATCCAGACGAGAGCGCCCGCGACCGCGATCAGTCGGGCAACGAGAAGGACATCGCGCGGAAAGAAGCGGGCCATCCCGCACCCACTCTTGGGCGTCCAAGAGCGGAACGGGTATCGGTCCGGTGGCGGCGCCCCGCTTTCAGCGCGTTACTGATGGAGCGGCGGCAGCCGCTCCAGAATGCCGGAGCCGGAGGCGGAGGTCACGGGTGGTGGTACTTCCGGCGCGAGCTCGTCGTCGGCGATGAAGACGAAGAGCGTCATGAGTACGAAGTAGTTCTGCAGCGATCTCCAGGCGAAGTACAGCGGTACGAACGGCCAGACCAGCGGCGCGCTCGTAACAGCACGCCGCCATCGCACGAGGCCGAAGAGAAGCGCGGCGAACCCGACGAGCGCGAGCGCGCCGTACCCGCCGCGCGTGAAAAGCGGTCCGATGCCCGCGAGCCCGAAGCGCACCAGTCCGACGCCGTCCGGCTCGAGCGGGCCGAGGATCGGTGCGCTCACCCCATCGATGAACCGCTCCGGCGCGAGCACGAAGAACGGTGCATTCACAGCGAGCGCGACGCCGCCAGCGATGACCGTGCGCCGGACCGCTTCGCGCCAGCCCCAACGCTGCCAGATGAGGGCGACGTAGAACGGCGCGACGAACCACGCCGTCTGGCGTGCGGCGAACGCGAGTCCGAGAAGGATCGGCGAGAGCCAGGGACGGCCGAGCGCGAGCCACGAGGCGATCGTGAGGAGTGCCCAGGTCGGGTCGATCCCCGCGAGGATCTGCTGCCGCAGGACGATGGCGTTGCCCACGATCGTCGCGAGCGCCATCGGCCGCCACACGAGGCGCAGACGCGAGACGGCGATGAGAGCGAGCAGCAGCAGCTCCGCGAGGAACACCCAGCGTATGTCTCCGAGTCCGAGCGCGACGAACGGCGCGACGACGAGGAACGAGAGGGCCGGGTAGTTGTACGTGTGCATGACCGCGCCGTTCTCGAGGTGCGTCGCGAGCTGCGGGTCCATGTGGAAGCGCGCGAGCGCCTCAGGCAGATCGAAAACGGCGTACGGGTCCTGACCCGAGAGGACGATCTCCGCGGAGCGATGAAGGGCCGCGACCGCGTCGGCGTGGTAGGGCACGGCGCTGAGGCACGCGAGCCCGATGAGTGCGAAGGCGGTGAGCACGAGGCCGGTCGCGATCGCATCGCGCGCCGAGGGCCGCGCGCGCACGTGCGCGAGCAACGGCAACGCGAACGCGACGACGACCGCGAACAGATCGTCGGGCGCGAGACCGGACGAGCTGACGGCGAGATGCCGATCAAAGAGTGCGGCGAAGATCGCGATGGCCACGATCCCGAAGCCAATGCGTCGCAGGCGATCCGACGGATGTACGCGGGATGGGTCGACGAGGACGGCGACCGTGTACGCGAGCGCGAACATCGCCGCGGCCAGGACGGGCGTGGGAAGCACCGCGGTGCCGCGCGTCGCGAAGACGCCGAGGGCCGGGGTCCACAGCGCGAACGCCGCGACGGAGAGCGGACGCAGATGCGGCGCGGTCCGCCAGGTCGCGAGCGCAGCGGCGATGAAGTACGCGGCCATGCCAACCGGTGTGCCCGCCAGCGCGACGGCGGTCGCCACGTAGATCCCCGCTGCGAGCGCGAGGCCGATCCACGCGGAGAGGCGTGGTGGCCGCTGCAGCGTCGCGAGAACGAGCAGCGCGATGAAGCAGCCGAACGCGACCGCGAGCGGCACGTCCGCAGGTGATCCCGACAGCGCACGGCGCCCGAGACCGGCGGACGCGACGCCGGTGGCGGTGAGCGCGAGGCCGACACGCATCGCGACGCCCAGGCGCGGATCGGAGCGGCGCTCGACCGTCGGCACGCGCATTCGGTGCGGAGGCTATCAAGGGGCGCCCATAGACTCGCAGGGCGTGAAGGCCGAGGCCGCCCGTCGCCCGCGTCTGGTGTGGGCCGCCGGCGTCGTGGTGATGGTGCTCGCCGGGCTCGCCGGGCTCGGGATCTTCATCGCCAAACAGCCGTACGGCTACGACCTCTGGGCCTACGTGCTCGCCGCCCGGCATCTCCTCGCGGGCGAGCCGCTCTACGCCGCACAGCCGGAGGTGCCGTTCGGACCGTTCGGCGAGTACCACTACGCCCCGCCCGCGGCGGTGCCGTTCATGCTCCTCGCGCCGCTGCCGTTCTGGCTGGCGACGGCGCTGTGGATCGCCGTCAACGCCGCCATCGCGGCCGCGATCGCGGTGCACCTCATCCGTCCGCTGCCACGCGATGCCCGTCCGTGGGCGGCAGCGGCGTTCGTGCTCTTCCTTCCCACGATCCTCGAGATCGCGCTCGGCAATCTCAATCTCGTCACGGTCGCGCTCTGCCTCCTCGCGTGGTCCCTACGTCAGCGATCGGCTGCCGCGGGGACGATCCTCGCGATCGCCATCGGTCTCAAGCTCCTGCCCCTCACGCTCGTCCTCTTCTATCTCGCGTCGGGCCGCGGTCGTGTCGTCGCGTGGACGCTGGTGGTCGGCCTCGTGGGCCTCGTCGTCACCGCGCTCGTGTTCGCGCGCGACTTCCCGGCCTACGTCGCGCTGCTCATCGCGCTGAAGGACAGCCACTGGGCCGCGGATCTCATCGCGAGCACGCCGCCCGCTGAGGTCGCCGCGCTCCTTGGATCGCCGATCGGACGCTGGCTCCTGCCGGTCGCCGCGCTGGGGACCGCGACGCTCGGCGGCCTCGCCGCCCGCCGCGGCGCGCGCGACGAAACGCATCTTCACCATCTCGCGCTCGCCTTCGCTCCGTACCTCGCCTCCTTCGGTCTGCTCTGGTTCCCCTACCTCTGCACCGCGCTTCCGCTGATGGCGAGCACATTCCATCGAGCGCTCCTTGTCCCGCGCGCAGCGACGCGCGGCGCCCTCGTCGCGGCGCTCGCTCTCAGCTGGCTGCTGCTTCAGATCGTCGGCGAGCGCAACGACCTCGTGCCGATCGGCGCGCACTTCCTGGGGCTGCTCGTGCTGCTCGCCGTCGCGCTCGCGGTGCTCGTCCCGGTCCGTTCGCGCGACATCCCGGAGAGCGTCGCCGCGCGCGTCGCGGCATGAGCGATCGCAAGGTCGCGGCGGCGCTCGCGGCGCTGGTGCTCATCGTGCGCCTACCCTTCGTCGCGCACACGCTGTGGGCGTGGGACTCCGTTCTCTACGCGCGCGCTATCGAGCAGGGCTTCCACGTCGGTGCGGATCTGGCGGACCAGCGTCCGCATCCGCCGGGATACATCTTCTACGTCGTGATCGCCGCGGGGCTGCGGCTACTGACGGGCGACAGCAACGCCGCGCTCGTCATCGTCAGCGTGCTCGCCTCGGCGCTGACGGCGGCCGCCGTCTACCTCCTCTGCCGCAGATTCGCGGCACGCGCGGTCTCGGCCCTCATCGCGCTCGGCGCGGCGTCCGCCCCACTTGTCTGGACCTACAGCGAGGTCGCGATGCCGTATGCATTGCTCGGGCTGCTCAGCCTGGTCCTGGCCGTCTCATTGCGTGACGCACGCGCACGACCCTGGCCTGCCGCGCTCATCGCCTCCGCGGCGTTCGGTCTGGCGGCGGGTTTCCGCCAGGACCTGCTGCTGCTGCTGGGTCCGCTGTGGCTGTGGATGCTCGCGGCTCGCTCGTGGCGCGAGCGCGGCATGTGCGTCGCCGCTGTCGGCGTGGCGGCGCTCGCGTGGTTCGCCCCGAGCGCGGCGCTCTCGGGCGGACTCACGGCGTACCTCGCGAGCCTCGGCGGGCAGGCCGCACGCGTGAGCGAGCTCTCGCCCGCCGCTGGCGGCGACGCATTGCTCCGCAACACGCTGCTCACCGTTTATGCGCTGTGGTGGGGACTGCTTGGGTTTGCGCTACTGCTGCTCGCCGCGATGGTCGCGGCGCTGCTCGCGCGGCGGCGCCTCTCCGGCGAGGCTGCGTTCTTTGCCCTCTGGCTCATTCCCGCCGCGCTCGTGTATGTGACGATCCACATCGGCGACCCTGGGTATCTCATGTCGGTGTTACCGGGTCTGTACGTCGCGGGCGCGGCGCTGATCGCACCCATCGCCGCGAGGGCGCCCCGCGCGGTCCTCGCCTTCGTCGCATTGCTCGTCGCGCTCAATGTCGCAGCGTTCGTGCTCGCCGACACGCCGTTCTCGCAGAGCGCGATCACGCGGCACGATGTCTCGCTCCACTCGCGAGTCACATTCGTACGCGAGCGCTTGGCGCCCGCGTCCACGACGATCCTCGCGCAGTCGGAGTACCTCACGGCGCGCTACTACCTGCCGGAGTACCGCGTGCTCTTCTACGGAGACGACCCCGAGGTGCTGTCGCGCGCCGTGAAGGAGGTGCGCATCTCGTCGGCCACCACCATCGTCGTGTTCGGCGCTATCCGGTCGTCGACCACGGACTTCGCGATGCACTTCAACAGCGGCGATCCCGTCCTGTGGGGCGACATCGACGCGGGTTCGGCGCTGGTCGCGTATGACCTCGAACCGCGCTGACTCGACCCCCAGCTACGGCCCGGTGGGCAGCTCGAACACGAAGAGATGATTCAACCCGAGCTCGAAGCGCTCGTGTGTCCTGAGGCGCATCCCCGCCGCGGCGAAGTACGTTGGTGTTTCTTCAGGCCGATACCCGTGATGCGCCTCGATGTCCATCCCGTGCAGCAGGCGCACGCGCCGCAGCGTGTCGACGATGCGATCGACCAGCGGCGCCGGGACCGTCATGACCACACGACCGCCAGGACGCAGCAGCTCGCGGCACGCCGCGACGAACGCGGGCCGCTCGTCGTCCGGGACGTGCTCGAAGACGGCGAGGAGCGCGATGACGTCGTAGGGCCCGCGGTCGGTCAGGTCGCGCGGAAAGCTGCCACGCACGAGTCCTGGGCCGGCGGGCGCATCCGGATCGATTCCGACCGCGTCGCGAACGCGACCGGCTGCGGCGCGCATGAGCGAGCCGTCCGCGCAACCGACGTCGAGCAGCCGCCCGCCGCCCGGAATGTGAGGCAGCGCCTTGCGGATCCGGAGCCGCTGGATGATGCGGTCGAGTGGCGTCACGCGGTGGCTTCCCGCAAACGGGCCACGGCGGTCTTCTCCCCCGCGGGCTCACGCCAAAGCAGCAGGATGATCGCGATGAAGAAGCCGATCGGCACGAGCACGCTGAACGTCTCGTCGTGTCGCAGCACCGCGATCCCATACAGCACCGGTGACACGATGAGCAGCGTGCCGGCGGCCGCGAGCGCGAAGCGCCGGCCCGCGCGCTCGGATCGGCGCGCGAGGATCCCGGCGGTGATCACGGCGGGCACGAACAGCAGCACCTGGTCGTACGACCAGCTGTAGATCGCGCCAGCGTTCGACAGCGTGATCCACGCGGCCAGCGACGCGTCGCTACCGGGACGGAAGCGCGCGGCCAGCAGCGCGCCGACACCGATGAGCGCGTACGCGACGAACCGACCGCTCGGACCGATGAGCTGGTTCAGCACCGACGGCAGCACGGCCGAGCGGACCGTGCGCCGCGGCGGGACGTCCTCGAGCCAGTTCGCGAACCAGTCCGGCGGCGCCGCGAGCCACGCGATGATGACGATCGCGCCCGCGACCAGCAGTCCGAAGATCACATAGCGACGGAACACCCTTTCGCGGATCGCGCCGTAGGCGAATCCGATCGCGGTGAAGACCACCAGCTGCGGCTTCGCGAGGAACAGCAGCGACGGCAGTGTCGCGAGCAGCGGACGCGCTGCACGTAGCGCGAGCACGGTCCCCGCGACCGCGGACATCAGCAGCAGGCTCCACTGGCCCAGCACGATGGCGTGGAACGACGGCTGGCTGAGGAAGAGCGCGAGGCCGAACGCTCCGTGCATCACCGGACGCGCGGGGACGAACGCGCGCAGCATTCCACGCAGCGCCAGCGCGGCGCAGGTCATGCTTAGCAGCATCCAGATCCACCCCGCGACCTCGAGCGGGACCATCGCGAGCGGCGCGACGGCGAACGCGACCCACGGCATGTAGTCGTAGACGAGCGCGTCGGGCGTCTTCGTGCCGACATCCACGGCGAGGCCGTAGTAGAGCGCCGGGTCCCAGGGATTCACGCCGAGGACGATGGCGCGCGCGCCCGACCACACGCCGGAGAAGTCGTTCATATGAACGAGCTCGAGCCTGCGCGCGAGCGGCCCGCCGAAGACGATGAACACGACGCCGATGGCGACCGCCGCCCAGTACGCGAGCTCGGCACGGCGCTCACTGCTCATCCGGCGCAAGGGTACTTTGCTCTCCGTGCGGTGCCGCCTCTACGGACCGCCCGCGCTACGTAGAGTTCTTGTCCGCGGCCGCGGGCTTCAGCAAGTCCGTCCGCTGCGGCGCCCAGACGTCGATGACCTGCGTCGGCTCCTCGAAGACGCGCGCGCCATGCGCCGCGCCGGGCGGGATGCGATACGTGTCGCCCGGTGTGAGGATGCGCTGCTCGCCGGCGATGATCATCGCGAGGCTGCCCTTCACGACGACGCCGAACTGCTCCATCTCGTGCTTGTGGGACTCGACGATCGTCTTGGGCGCGAGGTCGTAGACGACCATCGTCGCGTGGTCGGCCTGCACGACGCGGCCCCTCAGGCCGGGCGCGGGCTCGATGAGCGGCAGGTCTCGCGGACTGGCGTAATACAGCTTTGGCATCAGTACAGAAGCGAGGCTACGCCGTCGCCTCGTCCCCTTCGAGCACGAGCTGCTCGTTCTTGGAGAGGAGCAGAGGCCGCGCGCCACTGTTGATCGATTCCGGCGTGACGACCACTCGGCGGACGTCGGTGCGGGACGGGATCTCGTACATGACGTCCAGCAGGACCTCTTCGATGATCGTCCGCAGGCCGCGCGCGCCGGTCTTGCGCTTCGCCGCGCCCGCGGCAGCGGCCTGCAGCGCCTCTTGCGTGAGCTGCAGCTCCACCTTGTCGAGCGCCAGGAACTTCTGGTACTGCTTCACGATCGCGTTCTTCGGCTCCGTGAGGATCCGCATGAGGTCGTTCTCGTCGAGCGCCATGAGCGGCACGATGACGGGCAGCCGGCCCACGAACTCCGGGATGAGGCCGTACTTCAGGAGGTCGTCCGGCATGACCTGTCCCAGGATCGCGCTCGTTTCCTTGGTGTTGTCGCGCAGCGAGGCGCCGAAACCCATCGTCTTCTTGCCGACACGCGACTTGACGATCTTCTCGAGACCCTCGAAGGCGCCGCCGCAGATGAACAGGATGTTCGTCGTGTCGATCTGGATGAAGTCCTGGTGGGGATGCTTGCGGCCGCCCTGCGGCGGGACGTTCGCCACAGTGCCCTCGAGGATCTTCAGCAGTGCCTGCTGGACACCCTCGCCGGAGACGTCGCGCGTGATCGACGGGTTGTCTCCCTTGCGCGCGATCTTGTCGATCTCGTCGATGTAGATGATCCCGCGCTGCGCGCGGTTGAGATCAAAGTCGGCGGCCTGGATGAGCCGCAGCAGGATGTTCTCGACATCCTCGCCGACGTATCCCGCTTCGGTGAGGCTTGTCGCGTCGGCGATCGAGAACGGAACGTCGAGGATGCGCGCGAGCGTCTGCGCGAGCAGCGTCTTGCCGCAGCCGGTCGGACCGATGAGGAGCACGTTCGACTTGCCGAGCTCGACGTCGTCGACGCGGTGGCCGGCCGAGACGCGCTTGTAATGGTTGTAGACGGCGACGGAGAGGACGCGCTTCGCCTTGTCCTGGCCGATGACGTACTGGTCGAGGATCTCGTTGATCCGCCGCGGGCTGGGGATCTTCTGTCCGAGGGTCCGCGCCTTCGGCGCCTCCATGAACTCCTCGTCGACGATCTCGCGGCAGAGGGTGATGCACTCATCGCAGATGTACACGCCCTGTCCGGCGATCAGCTTCCGCACCTGGTCCTGGCTCTTCCCGCAGAAGGAGCAGCGGTACGGCTTGCCGCCCTTGGCAGTTGTCGTCATCGCCTAGCGGGCCGCCACCGGGACGCGCTCCTTGGGTTCCTTGTGCTCCTTCTCCTCGGCCTGCTTGGCGATGGAGATCAGCGAATCCTTGCCGACGAAGATCTCGTCGATGATGCCGTAGGCCTTCGCCTCCTCCGCGCTCATGAAGCGGTCGCGCTCCGAGTCGCGGCGGACCTTCTCGACGTCCTGACCGGTGTGATGCGCGAGGATCCGCGTGAGCTTGTCGACGAGCGTCTCGAGCTCCTTCACCTGGATGAGGACGTCGGGCGTGTTGCCGCGGAATCCGCCGGAGCCCTGGTGGATCATGATCCGCGAGTTCGGCAGCGCGTAACGCTTGCCCTTCGCTCCCGCCGAGACGAGCACCGCGGCCATCGACGCCGCCTGGCCGACGCAGATGGTGCTCACCGGGGCCTTGAGGTACTGCATCGTGTCGTAGATCGCGAGCCCGGCGGTCACGACGCCCCCGGGCGAGTTGACGTACAGGTAGATGTCGCGCTCGGGATCCTCCGACTCGAGGAACAGCAGCTGGGCGATGATGAGGTTCGCCATCGTGTCCTCGACGGCGTCCCCGATGAAGATGATCCGTTCCTTGAGCAGGCGCGAGAAGATGTCGTAGGCGCGCTCGCCTCGCCCGGATTGCTCGATGACCATCGGCACGAAATTCATCGCCGGCACGTCATCCTCCTCGCGCAGTCTTGTTCCCCAGTGTACCCACCACTCGCCGTGTCAAGGGGGTCCCAGAGGTGTCGGGGCCGTTAAAGTTCCCACCGAGGAAGGGGCGAGGATGCGTCGGTTCCCACGATCGCTGCGTTTTTACATCGCGGCCTCGACGATCTACGCCGCGGTCGTGTTCCTCGCCGTCCACGCCGTCTACGGCATCGAGCTGGGCAGGGTCGGGCTCAGCATCCCCGATCCCGAGGCCCTCATCAGCTCGATCGATGCCGTGTCGTTCATCGTCTGGCTCGGGATCAGCGTCATCGCCGGGACGGTGCTGTATCGGCTCTCGACGGCCCTCGAAGGGGCGCGTGGGGACAGCGCCGTCCGCGACGCCGAGATCGGCTCGATCTTCGCGCTGAGCCAGGCGCTCTCCGGCTCGCTCGACCTCGCGGAGATCTCCCGCGAGTACCTGCGGAGCGCGAGACGCGGGCTCGATGCGAGCGTCACGCTGGGCCTCCTGGTACACGACGACGTCGCCGAAGCGTTCCGCCTCGTCGCCGAGGAAGGGCCGCGCACCGGAGCGCTCCTTGACAAGGCGTACTCGGCGTCGGGGCTCCCGGCGGCGATCCGCACACGCGTCTTCGACCATCGCCAGTCGCTGGTGCTTCCGGACACGACGGGCGGCGGAGAGCAGTGGCGGCTGCTCGCGCGTGACCTGCCGAACGCGAACTGGATCCACTCGTTCGCCGCGCTGCCACTGGTCTCGCAGGACCGCCTGGTGGGTGCGGTCATCGCCGGCGCGGAGAAGGCCGGCGCGATCACGGCCGACCGGCTGCAGCTTGTCCTCGTGCTCGGCCAATTCGTCGCGGGCGCGATCCGCACCTCGATGTCACTCACGGAGGCGCAGTCGCGCGCTGATCGCGAAGAGCTCGTGAGCCGCATCGCGCGACGCGCGCGCGCATCGCTCGATCCGGATGAGGTCCTGCGCGGAACCGTCGAGGAGCTCGGGCGCGCGCTGCGCGTGGACCGGGTCGTCGCGACGACCGGATCGACGCCGGACGCGCTGCGCATCACGTATGAATGGATCGCGCCGGGCGTGGCGCGACAGGGTGGCGACCAGCGAACGCTGCCGGTCGCGCGCCTTGCGGCGGAGACAAGTCGCACCGCGGTCGTCCGCGACGTCCTGGCCGACGCTCGCCTGGAGTCGGGCGATCTGCCCGGTGGCGTGCGCTCCGTCGTCGCGACACCGATCCTCGTCGCGGGTGAGCTCGCGGGGACGCTGTCGCTCGGCCAGACGAACGAGCCGCGCGACTGGACCACCGACGAGGTGCGCCTCGTCGAGGCGGTCGCGCGCGAGCTGCGGGTCGCGATCGAGACCGCGCGATTGTTCCAGGCACGCAAGGGCGAGAACGAGCGGCTCATCGCACTGCAGCGCGCTGCGGCCACGCTCGGCGCGCGCACCGACCCGCACGAGGTGTTCGACATGATCCTGCGCAGCGCGGTGCAGCTGCTCGGACAGGGCAGCGCCTCGCTCTACACCTGGGACGAGGAGGCGGGTGTGCTGCGGCTGGCGGAGAATTTCGATACCGCCGGCCGTATGGCAGACGACCCCGTGCTGCGGCCGGACGAGGGGGTCGTCGGCCGCGTGTTCGTGAGCCGCGAGCCGCTGATCATCGAGGACTACCAGACCTGGGAGGGTCGCACCGCCGTCGGTCAGGAGACCGGCCTTCGAGCCTGCATCGCGGTGCCGCTCGTGCGGAGTGGTCGTGCACTCGGAGCGCTCGGCGTCCGCTCGTACGAACCGACGGTGAGGTACACGGAGGACGACGCTCGGATGCTCGCGTTGTTCGCCGACCAGGTCGCCGCCGCCCTCACCACCGTCGAGGCCTTCGGCCGCCAGCGTCACGCGGTCGAGCAGCTGGAGCGCCTCAACCGGGCGAAGAGCGAATTCGTCTCCATCGTCAGCCACGAGTTCCGCACGCCACTCACCGGCATCCAGGGCTTCAGCGAGATGATGCGGGACGAGGAGCTCACGCTCGACGAGATGCGCGAGTACGCGGGGGACATCAACAAGGACGCGCAGCGCCTGAATCGAATGATCAACGAGATGCTCGACCTCGATCGGATGGAGTCGGGGCGAATGACGATCCATCCCGAGCGGATGGATCTCAACGCGGTCATCGGTGACGTCGCGGATCGCGTCCGCCCCAACGCGCCGAACCACACCCTGACGCTCGATCTGCAGACGGACCTGCCACCGATCCTCGCCGACCGCGACCGCCTGACGCAGGTCGCGTCCAACCTCCTCAACAACGCGGTGAAGTACTCACCGACCGGCGGCCGCATCACCGTGACGACGCGGGCCGACGGTGACGAGCTTCGTTTGGACGTGCGCGACGAGGGTCTCGGCATCCCGCCGGACGCCCTCGAGACGATCTTCGAGCGCTACTCGCGCGTCGACTCGCTGGCCACGAAGGACATCCAGGGCACCGGCCTCGGCCTGCCCATCGTCCGACAGATCGTGCAGCTCCACGGCGGTAAGGTGTGGGCAGAGAGCGAGCTGGGCCGCGGCTCGGTGTTCCATGTCGTGCTCCCGCTTGCAGGCGCGGGCGCGCAGGTGGAGGCTTGAGCGCGCCGATGCCGGACCGCACCGTTTGAGCGCCGACCTCATCCTCCTCGTCGACGACGAGGAGCAGATCCGCAAACTGCTCGAGTCGTCGCTCCAGCGCCGCGGCTACGAGGTCGCCGTCGCGACAGACGGCATCGAGGCGCTGCGGCAGATCCGAGCGAAGATGCCCGACCTCATCGTCACCGACGTGAACATGCCGAACATGAACGGCTTCGAGCTCACCCGGCGCCTGCGTGCCGATCACCGGACGGCGCGCGTGCCGATCGTGATGCTGTCCGCCCGCAAACAGGCCGACGACATCCTCACGGGCTATGCGGAGGGCGCGGACGAGTACATCGCCAAACCGGTCGAGATGGCGGTGCTGGCGGCCAAGATCGAGGTCCTCATCAAACGCATGAAGGCGAGGGCCGGCGAGGTGATCAAGCGCGGCCGCGTCGTGGTGTTCCTGCGCGGCAAGGGCGGCGCGGGCGCGACCACGCTCGCCGTGAACAGCGCGGTCGCGCTCGCGGAGACCAAGATGTACAAGACCGCGGTCCTCGATCTCAACCTCGAGTTCGGCAACGTCGCCTCGCACCTCAACCTCAAACCGCAGCACACCCTCGCCGATCTCGCCGACATGCAGCCGGAGCAGCTCGACGACGCGACATTCGCGACGTTCATCGCGCAGGACCGCAGCGGCGTTCAAGTCTGCGTGGGCTCCAGCGTGCCCGAGCACGCCGAGCTGGTGACGGTGAGTGCGGTCCAGCAGAGCATCGACCGCCTGCGGCGTAGCAGCGATTACCTCATGGTCGACACGCCATCGTCGTTCACGCCCCAGCTGCTGGCCGCGATCGACACCGCGGACGGCGTGTGCGTCTTGACCGAGCCGCACGTCGCGTCGATGAAAGCCGGCGGGGCCTGCCTCAACGTCCTCGAGAAGCTTTCGTTCCCCACGGAGCGGACTCTGCTCGTCGTCAACCGAACGACGCAGGCCGGACTCGAGACCGACGAGGTCTCGCGCTATTTCAATCGGCGGCCCGACATCGTCGTGCCCTTCTCGCCCGCGTTCGACGACGCCGCGGACCGCGGCCGGCCGATCGTCGTGCTCCATCCGGACAATGCGGCGTCCAAACAGCTCCGCGATCTCGCGGCACGGCTCACGGTCCTGGCCCCGGTGGGGCGCTGACATCCGCATCCGTTTCTGGGGCACGCGCGGTTCGATCCCGGCGGCCGGCCCCGAGACCCTTCGCTACGGCGGCAACACGCCATGCATCGAGGTCGCGACCGACGATGGCACGCTGCTCGCCTTCGACTGCGGCACCGGTGCGCGAAAGCTCGGGCTCGCTCTCGCGAACAAGGGACCGGTGCGGCTCCATCTGCTCCTCTCGCACACCCACGCCGATCACATCCAGGGGCTGCCGTTCTTCCTGCCGGCGTTCACTCCCGGCAGCCACATCACGGTCTATGGACCCTCGGGCGTCGATCGGAGCCTGCCGACCGCGGTCGGCGGGACGATGGACTACGCGTACTTCCCCGTGCCGCTCGAATCGCTGCCAGCCAAGGTCGACTTCATCGAGCTCGGTGAGACGGAGTTCTCGATCGGCGGCATCAAGGTCCGCACGCAGTTCCTGAACCACACCGCACCATGCCTCGGCTACCGCGTGACGGCGGGCTCCGCCACCTTCGTGTATGCCACGGATCACGAGGCCCACAGCACTCCGCACTGGCGCGCCGATCGCGCCGCGGATGGGTTCGATCCAGCTCTCCTTGCGCACACCGGCGACACCCGTCACGCGGCGTTCCTCACCGCCGCCGATGTCGTCGTCCACGACGCGCAGTACGGCACCGCGGACTATCCGACCAAAGCTGGCTGGGGACATAGCACCGTCGAATACGCGGTCGACATCGCTCTCGCCGCGCACGCGAAGACGCTCGTGCTGTTCCATCACGACCCGGACCGCGATGACGGTGGCGTGGACGATCTCACCGCGGTGGCGGCCAGCCGCGTCATGGCGTCGAAGCGACCGCTGCGCATCGTCGCGGCGGCCGAAGGCGAGGAGATCCTCCTCGCCGAGGGACCGTACGCGCGCACGACCGATGTCGAGCCCGCGCCCGCCGCGATGCCCGGCCGAGCCCGGATCCTCGTGGCCGACGATGACGTCGCGCTCGTGCGCATCCTCGAGGCCGTGTTGCGCGGCGACGGCTACGACGTGGACGTCGCGTTCGATGGAGAGGAGATGCTGGGCAAAGCCGCGCTGGTCAAGTACGAGCTCGTGCTCGTTGACATCCAGATGCCGAACTTGGACGGGCTGTCGGCCTGCAGGCGACTGCGATCGCTCGATGGCTACCGCGACACGCCGTTCGTCGTGCTCACCGCACGGACGCGGCAGGACGACATGGCCGCGGCGTTCGACGCCGGCATCACGGATTACATCCGGAAGCCGTTCGCGCTGCCCCAGGTGCGTGCGCGAGTACGCTCCTGGCTCGCGCGCGGCGCCGCCCGCCGGGTGTGAGCCTGCGGGCGGCCTCGAGCGTATAGACATTCGAAACAGCGCCGAAGGCCAAAGGGAGGACGACCGTGGGCGAGCTGAACGAGACCCAGCGCTATTTCATCGATGAGCACATCGAGGACTACATGGATGGGCTCATCTCGCGGCGCGAGCTTCTCCGGAGGGTCACCCTTATCTCCGGCAGCGCCGCGCTCGCAGCGACCATTGTTGCGGCATGCGGAACGCCGGCCCCGAGCACCGGCGGCGTCGCCACTCAGACAGCCGCGGCGGCGACCGCGTTCGTTCCGCAGGCGTACGGCACCCCACCGCCCTCCGCAGTGCCCAGCGGCGTGACCGTGCAGGAGAGCGACCCGCGCATCACCGTGTCGAAGCCCGAGGTCAAGGGCGCCGACGGTGCTCCGCTCATGGCCTACATGGCAAAACCGAAGACGAACGCGCGCGTGCCCGGTGTCGTCGTCATCCATGAGAACCGCGGGCAGACCGAACACATCCGCGACGTCGTCCGTCGCGTGGCGACGGCGGGCTTCGTCGGCATCAACATCGATCTCGCCGCGCGCGACGGCGGCGCCGACAAGCTCACCGACGCCGCGGCGTACAATGCCGCGCTCGGGAAACGTGACACCGCCGCGAAGCTGTCGGATCACAACGCGGCGATCGCATATCTGAAAGGCCAATCGAGCGGCGCCATCGGTGTCGTCGGCTTCTGTTTCGGCGGCGGTGAGACGTGGAGCGTCCTCACGGCGGGCACGGCGGACGTGAAGGCCGCTGCGCCGTTCTACGGCCCGCAGCCGACGAACTACACCGAGCTCGCGAAGACGAAGGCCGCGGTGTCCGCGGTCTACGCGGAGCTCGACACGCGCATCACGAGCAGCACGCAGCAGATGGAGCAGGAGCTGAAGAAGTCAGGCTCGCCGTATGCGATCACGATCTATCCGGGCGTGAACCACGCGTTCCACAACGACACGAATCCCGACCGCTACAACGCCGCAGCGGCTCAGAAGGCCTGGGTCGCGACCGTGGAGTGGTTCCGCAAGTACCTCGTCTAGTCGTCGGCACGTAACGCTGCGGCCGCTTCGAGGATAGCCCCGGAGCGGCCGCTCTTTTTCTTCTCGCGAGCTCAACGGCGCGGCACTCCCCTCGCTCGCTGCTGGCTACGCCGGCCCGCCGTTCACGGCACGCGCTACGTTCGGGCCGGCTGGGCGCAGACGCTCGCTCAGGGAGCGCCGCACCCGTTCTCGCTCGCGCGCGAACGCCAGAGCGGCCGCTCGGGACTACTTCTTATCCAGCATCGCCCGAAGCGCTTCGCGTCCCTCGGGTGTGGCGTTCGACTTCTCGGGAACGATGATCTTGGGCTCATCGGGCTTCGGCGCCGCTCCATGAAGGTTCGTGCCCTCGCCGCCGGCCTTCTTGATCATCTCGGTCTCCGCGTCGGGTGACTCGAGGCCGATGAGCTTGTCCACGGTCTTGCGATTGCGGATCGAACGCGCGAACGACGCGAGCACGAGCGGATCGCGCAGCGCACGCGGATCCTGCTGCGCGAGAGGCGTCATCGCGACCTGTGCGGCGAGCTCGTTCGACGAGACCGTGACGCCTTCTTTCTTCGCGATCGCGTCGAGGACCAGGATCGATTTCGCGCGGCGCTCCGCGACGGGCTTCCACTCGCCGCGGATGTCGTCCTCCGTCTTGCGCGCCTGCAGCAGGAATTGCTCGAACGTGATCCCCTGCTCGCGCACGCGGGCCTTCAGGTCGGTCACCATGTGGTCAAGCTCGTCCTGGGCCAGGACCTCCGGCACCTCCACGGTCGCGGTCGCGACTGCGTGATCGAGCATCTTGTCGGCGGCCGCGTCTCGGGCCTCATGGAATGCCGAATGCGCCAGCTCGTTCTTCACCTCGCGCCGGAGGTCGGCGATGGTGCTCACGCCAACGGTCTTGGCGAAGTCGTCGTCGAGGGCGGGCAGCACCTTCTCCGAGACCCGGCTCGCCCTGATCGAGAAGGTGCCCTTCTTGCCGCGCAGCTCATCCGACGCCGTGTCTCCTGAGAACTCGAGCTCGACTGTCTTGCTGTCGGCGGCCTTCATTCCGACGAACGCCTCGCCCAGGCCGGCGATCGACGTCGTGCGGCCGGCCTCGACGTGCGCGTTGCGGGCGAAGGGCGGAAGCGTCTTGCCATCGACCGTGACGTCGATGTCGACCATCACGATGTCGCCGAGCTTGGCGGGCCGATCGACCGGCTGAAGCTGCGCGTGGGACTCGCGCATCGCCTCGATCGTCTTCTCGATCTCGGCCTCGCTCGGCGGCGCGGGCTCGATGGTCGCGCCGTGCCCGGCATAGTCGCCGAGCGTCACCTCGGGCCGGACCGTGACCGTCGCGCTCCAGCGCATCGGCTTGCCCGGCTCGAGCTGTGTGAGCTCCACTTTGGGGTCGTCGAGGGGCGAGAGGTCCTCGAGCTCGACGATCTCGCGGTAGGTCTGATCGACGAGATCCTCCGCCGCTTCCGCCCATAGATGCTCGGCGCCGTAGCTACGCTCGTACATCGCGCGCGGCGCCTTGCCGGGTCGGAAGCCGGGGATCTTCGCCTTCTGGTTATGGCGCTCGAAGACGCGGTCGGCCTGACGCGTCAAACGCTCGGCGTCGACCTCCACCTCGAGCGAGACCTTCGATCCCGCGTCGCGGCGGATGGTGTGGCGGAACGAGCGTTCGGTGGGCGCGGTAGTGGTAGGAGCGTCGGACATGGGACGGTCATAGTGTATTGCGGATGCACTTCTACGAGATCCACGAGGGCGACGAGGAGATCGGCGCCGCCGTCCTTCTCGCTCACGAAGACAAGCTGGAGCCGGTCGACTTTTTCGAGCTCGTGAAGCGGGCACGGGTCCTCGTGCTCGACTCCTACGAGGAGGATTCGCTGGCGGAGGCGATCGCCAACGAGCTGCAGCGGTCCGGCGGCTTCACACACGTGACCGATGCCCTGCTCGTCGCGTCCGTGAACGTCGACGAGAAAGAGGAGAACACCTACCTCCTCACCGAAGAGGGCGACACCCGCACGCTGTTCATGTCGCGCGAGGAGAACGGCGAGCCGCAGAACGGCGAAGAGGAGCACGACAACTAGTGGAGCGCGTCGGGTTCGTCGGCACCGGGATCATGGGCGCGCCGATGGCCCGCAACGCCATGAAGTCGGGCTTCGCCGTCACCGCGACGAACCGGACGCTCTCCCGCGCGGAGCCTCTCGCGAAGGACGGCGCGACGGTCGTGAAGACGCCGCGCGAGGTCGCGGAGCGATCCGACATCGTCGTCACCATGGTCCCGAACACGCCGGACGTCGAGGCCGCGGTGTTCGGTCCGGACGGCGTCGCGGCCGGAGCGCGCGAGGGGCTGCTCCTCATCGACATGAGCACGATCTCCCCCGCCGCGACACGCGAGTTCGCCGATCGCGCGGCGAAGAACCGGCCGCCGTTCCACACACTCGACGCGCCCGTGTCCGGGGGCGAGCTCGGCGCGATCGAAGCGCGGCTGTCGATCATGATCGGCGGGGACGCCTCCGACGTGAAGCGCGCGATGCCCCTCTTCGAGGCCCTCGGCAAGACGATCGTCCACATCGGCGATCACGGAGCGGGCCAGGCGTGCAAGCTCGCGAACCAGATCGCCGTCGCGCTCAACAACCTGGGGGTGTCCGAGGCTCTGGTGTTCGCGGCGTCGCAGGGCATCGACCTGGAGAAGACGCGTCAGGTCATCGCCGGCGGAGCCGGATCGTCATGGGCGATGCAGAACTACGCGCCGAAGATGCTCGCCGGCGACTTTCGGCCTGGCTTCATGATCGACCTCCAGCAGAAGGACCTGCGCATCGTGCTCGACAACGCTTTCGCCGATCACATCTCCGTCCCAGGCGCCGCGCTGGTGCACGAGCTGTACAACGCGCTGCAGAAGGACGGTGGCGGGCGCGAGGGGAACCACGCGCTCATCAAGGTCATCGAGAGGCTCTCGAAGATCGAGGCACGCGTACGGTCGTAGCGTTCGACCGCGCGCTTGCGCGACTTGCGCGCATCAGGGATCTGCAGGCGCCGTGGCGATGGCGCGGCGTCGATCCTCCCGCGGATGCCGCCTACGCGCTCTTCAATGCTCTCGAGGAGGAGCAGATGGCCGCGACCGCTCTTGCGCCCGATGGCGACGAGGCGTCGCGGATCCTGACGCTCGCGCAGATCGCTTTCGGCCGGCTGCGCGGTCTCCTCGCCGGCATCGATGACGATCTCCTCGACCGCGCGCCAGCCGAGGGCGAGTGGAGCGTGCGCCGAACGATGGTGCATGCGATCGAGGTCGAGCGCTCCTATCGCGCGAACACGCAGCACGCGCTCGTCCGTGGCGACGACGAGCCGCTCAGGCTCACGCCCGAGCGCCGTCCGAAGCCCGATCCCGCCGACACCAGCGGCGGTGTGCTCGACATCCTCGCGGCATTCGCGGCACGCCGCGCCGAGACCGACGCGGCACTCGCTGGTCTTGACCCCCATCAGCTGGTCAGGCCGTCGCAGTGGGGGCCGTATGAGGTGTCGCATCAGGTCGATGTCCGTTTCCGGCTTCACCGCTTCGCGTCGCACATCGTCGAGCACACCGTGCAGTGCGAGAAAGCGATCGAAGCACTCGGCATCACGCTCAACGACCCGCGCGCCGTGGTGCGCGCCATCGGCGCGACGCGCGGGGCGCACGAGCGACGGTCGCCGCGCGAGGTACTCGACGCACTGGACGCAGCGATGCACGCGAGAGCCGACGCCATCGGGGCCTAGTCGCGCCGAGGCGATGCGGCTACGCTTGAATGCCGGGCGAGTGGCGGAATCGGTTTACGCGAGAGTTTTAGGAGCTCTTGCTCGAAAGAGCGTGAGGGTTCGAGTCCCTCCTCGCCCACCGACGCAGCGGCTGTGGAGACCGGCCGAGTTAGCAAAGCGCCGATAGCAGCGAAGAACGTCAACAGCCGGTAAATAGCCCACATGCGCTCGCTCGTTCCCTTGCCGGAAAACAGGACCAGCGGTGGCCTGCCGGTACCGTTTTCTCATTGTTCAAGCCGTCCACGGTCGCTAATCCTGAACATATGCCGAGCCGCGTACTAGTCGCGGACGACGATCCTTCGACACGGGACTTGATCGACATGGCCCTCCAGGAGGCCGGCTACGACTGCGTCCTGGCCGCCGACGGCAAGACCGCGCTCGAGCTCACGCGCGCCATCCGGCCCGACCTCGTGGTGCTCGACGTCAGCATGCCGTTCCTGTCCGGTGATGAGGTGCATCGCGAGCTGCGTCGCGATCCACGTACGCGCTACATCCCGGTCCTCTTCGTCACCGCGAAACGCACGACCGCCGAGATGACCGCTCGGTTCCGCAACGGCGCCGACGACTACGTCGCGAAGCCGTTCGACGTCGACGAGCTCGTGGCCCGGATCGCCTCGGCCCTGCGGCGCGCGGCGGAGCTCCGTTCGCTGAATCCCCTGTCGGGCCTCCCGGGCAACCTCAGCATCGCCCACGAGATCGACGTGCGGCTTGCCGACGCAACTGAAGTGGCGTGCCTCTACGTCGACGTCGATCATTTCAAGGACTTCAACGACCACCACGGGTTCGCGCGTGGTGACCGCCTGATCGCCCACCTCGCCGAGCTGCTGAGCCAGACCGTCGGCGAGCGGGGCGATGACACGTTCATCGGACACGTCGGCGGGGACGATTTCGTCGTCCTCGTGCCCGGCACGAGTGCCGAGGAGCTGGCGAAGGAGATCATCGCGCGCTTCGACGCCTCGATCCCCGCGCTCTACGACGCGGAGGACCGCGCGCGCGGCTGGGTCGAGTCGCCCGACCGTCGCGGGCGGACGCGACGCGTGCCATTCGTCACCGTCTCGATCGGCATCGTCCCCCTGCGTCCGGAGCGCTTCGCCGGCGCGACCGAGGTCGCGCGCGCCGCGGCCGAGATGAAGGAGGTCGCGAAGCGCCGAGTGGGCTCCGGTTACGCGATCGACCGCCGCCGCGGGAGCGTCATCGTCGCTTCGCCCACGCCTTGAAGATCGACCGGAGCGAAAGGAACATCACGATCGCGACGACCTGACCCATCAGGATCGCGCGGTTCACGTCGATCGCGGGCCGCCAGGTCGCGTCGCCGTCCTTGATGACCCACGCGCCTGTGGGCCGCGCCGAGAGGCCGAAGCCGCCGCCGCCGTTGCCCTGCGTGTCGCCGCCCCCACCGCCCCCGCCCATCACGACCGCCGCGGGAATGATGGTCACGCCGTCCTGTTGATAGGGCTCGCCGTACACACGTTTCACCGTGAGTGCGTCGCGCGCTTGATTGATCGTTTCGAGCGCATTCATCGCCAGACTCCCCTGCGTTTCTCGGCTCCGACGATACCCCTCAGGGAGCTGAGCGATAGACGCGAGCGAGAGAGAACTGCGCGAAGTCGGAGTCGAACGACGTCAGCTCGTATCCCTTGACCTCAGGACGAACAAGCAGCCAGTTCTCGCTCCAGGCCAGCCAGGCCACGGATGCAGTGCGGCTCGCGTGACTACTCGCGCGCTCGAACAGGAGCTGACGCTCTAATGGGTCACGTTCGCGCTCGGCCTGGTCGAGCAGCGTGACAAGAGCAGGGTCGTCGAATTGCGTCCGCGACGACGCGATCCCGTTCTTCCGAAAGAGCGCTCCGTACCAAGCCTCGCCGTCCGGATAGTCCTGACACCAGCCCATGATCGCTATCTGGAGCGCGCTCGGGCCGCGCTTGATCAATGGCCCGTGCCCGCCGGCTACGACTGGGTCCGGGATGATCTCAACTCCCAGATACGCGCGCCACTGCGCGATGAGCCACTGGGCACGGGCAGTCTGCTGCGGAGACGCACTGAACAGCACGCGAATCGGCGCGCCGAGGCGTCCCCCACTCGGCGCTCCATAGCCTGACTCAGTGAGGAGCCGCCGCGCGACGACCGGGTCGAACGCCTGGACCCGATCGTCGTGCGCGTGGCTCGGCTGCCCATGAGGGACGAGTGATGGCGCCGCGCGCGCGGTTCGCTCGACCGTCCGGGCGAACTCCTCCTTGTCGAGAGCCTTCGCGAATGCCAGGCGAACGCGTTCGTCGTCGAAAGGAGGCGCCTTCGTGTTGAACGCGACGTAGGACGTGCACGGACCCGGCGAGCGTCGAAGATCGGTTCGGACGAGGAGCTCTTCACGCTCCGCGTCGGTCCGCGGGACCACGGCGAGCACGTCGAGACGCCCATCGTCATACGCCCGTCGCGCGACGTCCGAGTCGCGGATCATGACCTTCGTCCAGCGCAAGAGGCGCACCGGTGACCGGTACCGCTCGTTGCGCTCGAAGACCATGCGCTCGTGGCGCTTCCATTCGACAAGCCGGTATGGCCCATTGCCGACATACCGATCGAGTTCGGTACCCTGCGCGCCCTGCAAGCGCCCGTGCTCGACCTCTGGCGGACGCATGGGCGCGCCGATCGAGAGCGCCGTGATCTGCGGAAAGTGAGCTGCCGGCTCACGGAGTGTGAACCTGATCGTGACGTCATCGAGCGCGCGGACGCCGATCAGCGACCTCGCGGTGTCGTACTCCGCCGCGGTCGCACGATACCGGTCGAGCATGTTCAGCTTCTCGCAGCCCTCGATCAGATAGGCGAGGAACGCGAAGTCGCCACCGCTGCGGGGATCGCACAGCCGCCGCCACGCGTTCGCGAAGTGCTCGGCGGTGAGCGGCACGCCGTCCGAGTACGTGAGACCGGGGCGCAGCGTGTACGTGTACACGCGCCCGTCGGTCGACACGTCGGGAAGCGCTCGGGCCGCGGCGGGCAAGAGCGTCAGCGTCGCGGGGTCGTACGTCAGCAGCGGCTCGTAGACCATCATCGCGGCCTGGATCTCGGTCGCGAAGGTCGCCTTCTGAGGATCGATCGTCTCCGGCTCGAAGCCGATGTTCGTCACGAGCTCGCTCTCGGTCTTCCACGGCTCCTCCGCCACCGGGCGCGGCGCGACGCCACAGGAACTGAGGACGAGCAAGCAGGCGAGCGCGGTGAACGTTCTCTGCATCTGACACGGTAGTCGCACGAGATGGCCATTCCTCGCGCCGCTGGAGCGCGATCTTTGACCGATGCCGGCGACGTATTCAGCGAGCGTGCCTTCGAAGACCTGTATCACGACACGTTCGCCACGGTCTGGGGCATCGCGCGGCGCGTGGCCCGGACCGACGAGGAGGCCGAAGACGTCTGCCAGAAGGCGTACCTGACGGTGTTCGAGTACTGGTCGCAGGGCCGGCTGCGCGAGCCGCCGACGCATCTGCTGTACCGCGTCGCGAAGCGCGGCGCGATCGACATCCTGCGCGCGCGTCAGCGACGCTTTCGTCTCTTCGACGCTCTCGTACAGACGCGACCCGAGGAGGACGTCGTCGGCGGTCCGCTCGGTCGCGCGCTGCGACGTCTACGAGCGGAGGACGCGACGCTGATCCTGCTGCAGTCGGCGGCCGGACTCAGCTACGAGGAGATCGCGCGCGTCGAGCAAACGACGGTCGCCGCGGTCCGGTCGCGGCTCTTCCGTGCCCGCCGCGAGCTCGCGCGATGCTACGACGAGGAGGGAGGCGCGTGGTGACCGACGAGCGAGACGACCCACGGTCGGAACCGCTCACGCGCCGCCTTGCCGCTCCGCTGGACGGCACCGCTCGCGCGCGCGAACGGGTCTGGTCACGCCTCGCCGAGCGGCGCCGGCCGGCGCGCGGGTCGAATCGGCTCCCGGCGTTCGCGGCCGTCGCGCTCGCGCTCGTCATCCTCATCGGCGGCGCCTGGCTGGAGTCGTACCGCCTCGACGTCGGTCATCCGGGACCGCAGTCCGGTGACTTCGGGCCGCTCCTGTACCGCGAGGAGGTCGCACGGATCTCATTCGCGGGTGACGCGACCGGCGCGCTCCGCGTGAAGCAGCGACACATCGACGAGCCGCGACGGGGCCGGCTCTCCGTCGTCGTCGAGGCGGACGTTGACTTCGCGTCGGCGCCGGGAGCGATCGAGCTCCGCTACCGCGACGCCGGGAGTGCGGTCACGCAGGTCCTCATCCGCAAGACGACGGATGGCGGCGACACGAAGCTCGACGCGGTCGCGCCGCTTCCGGAGCACGACCTCGGGGACGTACGGTCCGTTGAGGTCTGGCTGCACGTCGAGACCGCGGCGGGCGCCCCGAAGGACGTCGGCTTCATCACGATCGAGCTGACAGAGCGGCCCGAGGGACAGCGCGCGCGTCTCCTCGGGGTGCGCTAGGGACGCTGAGTGCCCGGCGTTTGGAGTCCACTCCAATGTGCGCCACCGTCGACGCTCCGCTGGACCGAACCCCGGACCGTCGCATAGCCCACACCCGCGTCCGCGAAGACCACCTCGGGGGCGACACCGGCCGCCTGCGAGTAGTCGGTCGCGAAGGCATGCCAGGTCGCGCCACCGTTCGTCGTCTCCTGGGTCGATGACGCCAGCGCGAGGTCCAACCAGCGTGACGCGCTGACAAAGACGAGCGCTGCGTTCACGTTCGCAAGCGTCGCCACGACATTCCAGGACGCGCCGCGATCGTTCGAGCGGAACACGTAGTGGACCGGGCGCTGATCGATGACGGCGACCGCGTCGACGAGGAGGATCGAGCCCACTGCTCGGAGACTCCGCGGCTGCAGCGCGTTCCCACCGCCGTTCGTCGCGAAGCCCGGCGGATCGGGGAGCCTCGTCCTGGTCCACGTCTTTCCTCCGTCGCTCGTGCGATGCACGGTCGGCGGCGTGTAGGGATCCGACGCCGACACGATCCCGTTCATAGGGTCGGCGAAGAGGACCCCGCGCTTGCATTGCCCGAAGAGCGGTCCGAAGACCTGGTTATCGAACGGACCCGGTGCGTAACTCAGAAGTTCCCACGAGTCGCCGGCGTCGCTCGTGTGCCACAGCTCGTAACCCTGCTGCTGACAGGCGGTGCCCGGTACGAAAGCGGGTATGAACCACCCCTCGCGGTCGCTGACGAACGACATGAGCCCCCCGATGACCACCTTGATCGGCAGTCGCCGCTCCTCCCACGTCTCTCCGCGGTCGGTCGAACGAAAGAGGTGGTCACCGGCCACGAGCGCCCAGACGACATCTCGGCTCGGCGCCGAAAGCTGTGTGAAGGTCGGGAGCGGGATCGGCGTCGGCTGCGTCGGTACCGATGATGGGATCGGCGATGCCGTGAATGTGGCGGCGGGCGACGCCGAGGGCGTTGGCAGCGTCGGCTCCGGAGCGACCGGCGACGGTGCCGAACCCGCGGAGCCGGGCTGCGCACAACTGATCCCGACGAGCGCGGCGAGCAGCAGCCTTCTCACTCAAGGAGCGTGCTCGCGAGCCGCGCGTCACGCGTCCGAACTCCACGCGCGAACGCGTACGCTCGCGCTAAGCGTTAGATCGCGAGCTCGAGTCCTTCCCGCGCGACGACCACCTCGAGGCCCGGACGCCGCGCGCTGGCAACGCGCTGCGCGTCGCGGCCGATCCGGTCGAGCGCGTCATCGCTGCGCTCGGGATCGTGGTGATAGAGCACGAGCCGGCCCACGCGCGCCTTCACCGCGATGTCGACGGCCGCGTCGACGGTCGAGTGGCCCCAGGTCGCCTTGAAGTCGCCGGGGAGGTACTGGGCGTCATGAATGAGCGTGTTCGCGTCGGCCGACAGCGGGATGACCGGATTCGGCTTGCCGGAGAACGCATCCTCCGTATCCGTCGCATACACGACCGAGCGTCCGTCGGCCTCGATCCGGTAGGCGAGTGCCGGAGCCGGATGGAAGATCGTCGACGAGCGCACCCGGAACGGCCCAACGGCCTGGTCGGAGCCGTCGGTCATCTCCTCGATCTTGAGCTCCACCGGAAGGTCGTCGATGTCGACGGGAAAGAACGGGTCGTCCATGCCGAGTCCGAGGAGCTCCTTCATGCTGCGCGACTGCTTGGGTCCGATGATGCGCATCCGGCTCTTCGGGTCGTACGCCGGGCGGAAGAACGGGATCCCCTGGATGTGGTCCCAGTGAAGGTGCGAGAGGAGCAGGTCGACGTCGAAGGGGTGCTGGCTGCCGCCGTTCATCATCGCGATCCCGAGCTCCCGCAGACCGGTCCCGGCGTCCAGGACGAGGAGCGCCCCGCCCGAGCTGCGCACCTCGACGCACGCGGTATTGCCCCCGTAGCGGACCGTGCGGGGCCCCGGCGTGGGAATGGATCCGCGCGTGCCCCAGAAGCGGATCTTCATGACGACGTCTTCTCCGCCACTCGGTCGCGCTCAGAGAGGCCCGCGGCCTCCTGGATGGTCCCCATGCCCTCGTCACCCGGCTTGGGCCAGGTATGTTTCAGCGCCGCGAGCGCCGCCTCGAGGTGCGGCTGCGCGGTATGCACCGCGGCCATCACCTTTGGATCGAGGTGGCCGCCGGCCATGCCGTCCATGATCTCGAGCGTCTTGTCGAGCGGATACGCCGGCTTGTAGTAGCGCGGGGCGGTGAGAGCGTCGAAGACGTCCGCCGCCGCGACGATGCGCGCTCCCAGCACGATCGACTCCGCCGCAAGTCCTTTCGGATAGCCCTTGCCGTCCATACGCTCGTGATGCTGCGACGCGATGACGGGCACTTCGCGCATGTCGCGCGGGAACTCGAGGTGCGCGAGGAACTCGGCGGTCTTCTCGGCGTGGGCCTTCATGTATTCGAATTCGGCGTCGTCGAGCTTCCCCGGCTTCTGCAGGAATCGGTCGCGTACGCCGATCTTTCCGTAGTCGTGTAGCAGCGCCGCGGCGCGCAGCCTCTCGAGATCCTTTCCTTTCAGGCCCATCGCGCGTCCGATCACGTCGGAGTAGCGCGTGACGCGCTGGCTGTGCCCCGCGGTCTGCTGGTCGCGCGCGTCGACGGTCATCGCCAGGGTCTCCATGAGCGTCTGCCACAGCTGCTTCTGCTCGGCCACAAGCTGTGCGTTCTCGACCGCGACCGCGGCCGACGCCGCGAGCGACGCGAGCGTGTCCTCGTCGGCGCTCGTGAACGCGCCACCGCCGTGCTTGTTCACGGCCTGGAACACGCCGATGACGCGACCCTCTTGCCCGGTCATCGGATAGGTCAGGAGGCTCTTCGTCTGGTAGCCGCTCTGTTGATCGGGTTCCGGATTGAATCGCGCGTCCGCATACGCGTCCGGGATGTTGATGACCTCGCCGGTCTCGGCGACGCTGCCGGCGATACCGGTCCCGAGCGGGATGCGGATCTCGCCTGTCCCGAGCGCGATGCGCGACCACAGCTCGCCGCGATCACGATCGACGATGAAGATCGTCGCGCGGTCCGCGGCCAGCAGCTCCCGCGTCGCCTCGGCCATGAGGTGCAGCAGTGAATCGAGATCCGTCACCGACATGAGGCGCCTCGTGATGTCGAGGATGACCTCGAGCCGATGACCAGCCGTGCGCCGCTCACGGCTGCGGCGCTCCGCCGCTCGCCGGTCGACGCCGTCCGGTGCCGGGCTTGCCGCCGAGCGCCGTTCCGTCGTCCGGCGATCGGCGGGTCTGCCGCTCATTCCGCCGACGTGATCCGCTCGGCGACAGGCGCGATGGTCTCGGCGATCTGCTCCAGGAGCATCTGATCGCGGCGCTCGAAGGTGCCGTTCCGCTTGTTGAGGACCTGGATGACCGCCACCGGCTTTCCCTGGCTCCCCCACACCGGGACCACGAGCACGTTCAGCGTGCGGAACCCCGTGCGCATATCGAACTTGCGATCGAAGCGCGAGTCGGCGTATGCGTCCGGGACGTTGATCGTCTCGCCGGAGAGCGCGGACTGCCCCGCGAGACCCTGACCGAGCGGCAGGCGGATCTCGGTCGTGGTCCGCTGCGCGACGCGCGCCCAGAGCTCCTGCTTCTGCTGGTCGACGACGTAGAAGGTGCATCGCTCAGCATCGACCGCCTGCGAGCACAGCTCCACGAGGCCACGCAGGTACGCCTCGCGGTCACGCTGCACCGACAGGTGTCCGAGCTTCACCAGGATGAGCGCGACCTTGTCGTCGAGCATGTCGATCAATGGAATCCTGCCACGGCGGCGTTCGCGATCCCGATCTGCGGCGCGGGCGCGGCGTTCGGGTTCGTGAGCACGCCGATGCGATTGATCTGGTAGCAGGCCACCGCCTCCGCGCGGCCCTTCACGTGGATGGCGCCAAGATCGACATAATCGACGTCGTCACCCAGCTCGCTGAGCGTCTCGGCGCTGCACGCGACCTGGTCGCGACGCGCGATATCGGCTGACGTGAGACGCGATGCGACGTTGGCGGTATCACCGATGACGGTGTACTCCATGCGGCCCATCGCGCCGAGGAAGCCCGCGACGACGTGCCCGGTGTTGATGCCGAAGCCGAATGACACGTCCGGCCCACCTTTCGCGCGCTCCATCTGGATCCACTTCTGCATCTCCAGTGCGCACTCGACCGCCTTGCGCGCCTCGTCCGCGACCTCGATCGGCGCGCCCCAGATGACCATGATGTTGTCGCCGTTGTACTTGTTCACCGTACCTTCGTAGCGGTTGACGATAGTCACCATACCGTCGAAGTAGCGGTTCAGGTGCCCCAGGAGGATCGCCGGGGTCATGCCCTCGGAGATCGTCGTGAACCCCCGGATGTCGCCGAAGAGCACGGTCACGCGACGGTCCTCGCCGCCGAGGGCAAGCTGGCCGGTCTCCTCACGGTCCATGATCGTGCGCGCCACGGCCGGGGTGACGAAGCGGCCGAACGTGCTCTGCGTGCGCGAAACCGCGCGCTGCTCCTCGAAGAGCAGGTAGCCAAGCCCGATCACCCACCAGAACGCCGACGGTATGACGTAACCGATCGACGGCACCTCGACCGGCCCATTCCCGATCGCGCCCTGCGTCTGGATCGAGAACAGGACGTACCCCCCGGTGATGTACGCGCCGAGCACACCGAGCGCGGCGAGGAAGCCCCACAGTCGCCACCGCACGACGAGCAGCATGCCCACCAGGGTCACGACGAGGAGCTGCACGAGCGTGGTGATGAAACCCTGCTTCAGCACGGGGTAGCGGTCGGTGAAGATCGACTGCGCCGTGTTCGCCCAGATCTCGACCCCGAACATCTTCCGCCCCACGCTGTTCGGGACCGGATAGTCGTCCGGGACCGCCGAGACGGAGTGGAAGCCGACGAACACCGTGCGCCGTTGAATGAGCTCGCGCGGCACCGCCCCCGCGAGCACGTCCTTCATCGAGACGACGCAGAACTCGAGGGGGTTCGTGCAGAAACCGAGCTTCTGCTGCTCGGTCGTGGACGTCGCTGGCCGCGATGCGTAGTAGATGGCCATACCGCCACGCTGGTTGAGCGGCAGCACGCGCTCGCCGAGCGGCGCGGGCACGATGAACCGATCGCCGGAGAGGGTCGCCTTCGTGAGGTCCGCGCTCACCTGACGCGCCGCGGCCAGGAGCGGCAGCGCGTAGTACGTCGTCCCATCGGGCCCTTCGATGCGCATCTGCGCGTCACGGACATGTCCATCGGGATCGGCGGTCACGTTCACCGAGCCGAGGCCAGCCGCCGCCGCGCTGAGCTGCGCGATCGGGAGCTGCACGAGCGCGAACTTCGTCGTGTGATCGGTGAGGACACCGTCGCCGGCTCCCTGCATCGCGAGGATCACGTTGCCGGCGTCCTTGATCGCCGATGTGAGGAGCGCGTCGTCCTCGGGGCTCGGAGAGCGGTCGTAGAAGCTGATGTCCATGGCGATCACGGTCGGGTTCTGGGCCTTCAGCGCTCGGATGAGATCGGCGTACGCCCTGCGGGGCAGCGGATAGACGTCGTACTTGCTGATCGTGAGGTCGTCGACCGCGACGATCGTGATCTGGTTCTTCACCTGCGCCGGCGAGATGTCGATCGCCTTGTCGTAGATGGCCGCCTGGAGTGTCGTGTCGAAAAGCTGCGTGACGAGGGCGAACGCGCCGAAGAGGACCGCGAGCACCGTAAGGCCGGCGACGACCGCGCGCTGACGCCTTTGGCGCTTCGAAAACACCCTTCCCGCCACCTCTCCTGCCCGCAATGGCGGACGGCTCAGATTATGGGCTTGCGGGCCCTTGTGAGCACGCTTTTCAGGACCTTTATCGAACGCTCGTAGTCGGCGAGTGACAGGCGCTCCATCGGCGTGTGGTCATAGCGCGAGTCGCCGGGACCGTACGCGACCATCGGGCAACCCCACGCGGGCGCGAGGACGTTCATGTCGCTCGTGCCGCTCTTCACCTTGAACGTCGCTCTGCCACCCGCGTCGGCGATCGCGCCGACGAACGCGCGCGCGAGTGGCGTGGTGCGAGGCGTCCGCGCCGGCTCTTCGGCTCCGATGCGCTCGATCTCGATGTCCGCCTCGCCCACATGCTCGGCGGCGATCGTGCGAAGCTCAGCCTCGAGCTCCGCGGTGGTGATGCCTGGGGGTATGCGATAGCCGACGCGCAGCTCCGCTCGCTCGACGAGACCATCGCTCGTTCCGCCGCCCATGCCCTCGAGACGACAGTCGAGCCTCGCGAAGCCGTCGGTCGCTCCGGTCCGTCGGTCCGCGGCGGCACGCACCGTCGACCAGAGCGCGAGCGCCTCCTCACTGCACGTCATCCCCGGCGCGGCGCCGTGCCGAGCGGAACGGGACAGCGCGACGCGCAGCGCGAGACGCCCCTTGTACGCGACAGTGACCGCGTCCCAGCCGGACGGCTCGCCGATGACGCACCAGTCCGGCGCCGCGAGCGTCGCGCGATACCGAGCACCCGCGCTCGTCGGCGATTCCTCTTCGACCGCACCGACGACGGTGACGCGAACGCCCGCGATGCGCGTCGTGGCCGCGGCGACGAATGCGGCGAGCGGTCCTTTCGCGTCGACCGCGCCACGGCCAACGAGCTCGTCGCCCTCGATGCGCACGGGGATCTCGCCGGGCACCGTATCGATGTGACCGAGCAGCACGACGCGCGTCGGTCCCTCGCCGATCTCGCCGACCGCGTTGCCCGCGTCGTCGACCGTCGCGCGGAAGCCACGCTCGGTCATGCGCGCGACGAGCCACTCCACGGCCTCGCCCTCGTACCGGCTGGTGCTGGGTATTTCGACGAGGCCGCGCAGGAGGTCCACGTCCGTGCGAGGCGGCAGTGCGCTCACGGGGTCGGGCGAGAGCACTGTGTCCAGGCGTTCGCGATGACGAAGACGATGACGGGAAGCCACATCGCGGCGATCACGAGGCGTAGCCGTCGCCGTAACACGACGCGCACCGGACGCGGGAGCCGCGCGTAGATCCAGCCGATGATCCCTGATGCGATCCACGCCTCGCCGGTCGGGTCGGAGTGATACGTCATGCCAGCGCGCCGGCGGTCGCGGCGAGGACCCGATCGATCTGCTCCGCGCTGATGACGAGCGGCGGCAGATAGCGCACGACCGTCGGACCCGCGCCGAGCGCGAGAACACCCTGGACCTGTAGTGCCTTGAGCGTCGGGCCGGCGTTCTCCTTCAGCTCGATCCCCGCGAGCAGGCCGAGACCGCGCACCTCGCGCACCTTGTCGCTGCGGATGCCGCGCAGGCCGTCGAGCAGCTGCCCTCCACGCTCGCGCGCGCGTGCCGCGAGGTCGAGACGGCGCATCTCGCCGATGGCCGCGATCGCGGCGGCGCAGGCGAGCGGGTTGCCGCCGAACGTCGACGAGTGCGAGCGCTTCGGCAGGTCCCCCACCGCGCGCGAGAAGGCGATCGCACCCATCGGCAGCCCGCCCGCGATGGACTTCGCGAGGCAGAGGATGTCCGGAACGATCCCGTACTGCTCGAGGGCGAACATCGTGCCGGTCCGGCAGAACCCGGTCTGGACCTCGTCGAAGATGAGGAGCGCGCCGCGGTCGTGGCAGAGCCGCGCGGCCTCCTGGATGAACTCGCGCGTTGCCGGCCGCACGCCGCCCTCGCCCTGCACGAGCTCGACGATGAACGCCGCCGTCTCGACCGTGATCGCCGCGTCCAGCACCTCGGGCTTGTTGAACGGCACGTGCGAGAAACCCGGCACGAGCGGACCGAAGACGTCGCGGTACTCGGGACCCCAGGTCGCGGAGAGCGCACCCATCGTCTTGCCGTGGAAGCCACGCATGGTCGCGACGACGCCCGAACGCTTCGTCGCGGCGCGCGCGAACTTCAGCGCGCCCTCGACCGCCTCGGTGCCGCTGTTGCAGAGGAACATCCGGTCCAGCGTTCGCGGCAGCAACGACGCGAGGACGTCGTACAGCTCCGCGCGGCGGTCGTTGTAGAAGAGCTCGGTGCAGGAGGCGAGCGTCCGCGCCTGCGCCGCGATCGCGTCCGCCACCGCCGCGTTCCCGTGCCCGAGGTTCGCCGAGCCCTGCCCGCCGACGCAGTCGATGTACTCGCGACCGTCCTCGTCGTACAGCAGCGCGCCGTCGCCACGCACGATCGCGAGCTGTCGCTTGGAGTACAGGCCGGAGGTGTGCGCGTCCTCGCGGCCGAGGGACGAGCGCCGCTCCACTGTCATCCCTGGATCACCGTGCGGATCTGTGGGTCGCCCGAGGCGCTGCGGATGACGACCTCGCCCACACCACCCTCGATCGCCTCGCGCGCTGCGAGGATCTTCTTCTTCATCCGACCCTGCGCGAGCTTCTCGGCCTCATCGAGCGTCGTCTCGGCAACGAGCGACGACGGATCGTCGGGGTCGCGCAGCAGGCCGGGCACGTTCGTGAGTATGAGGAGCGCATCGGCGTCGATGGCGACCGCGATGCGCGCCGCGACGCGGTCCCCGTCCACGTTGAGCGCCTCGTTCTCGGTGGAGAGCGCGAGCGGCGCGACGACGGGCACCCGACCGGGCCCGATGAATTGCGTGAGCAGCGGCAGGTTCACCGCTTCCACGGTGCCGGTGTAGTCGTCGCGAAGCAGCAGCGTCTTGCCGTCCTTCACCGCGCGCACGTCTTTTCGTTTCGCGACGAGGAGGCGGCCCGAGATCCCGGAGAGGCCGACGGCGTCGACCCCACGCTGCTGGAGCTTCTCGACATAGAGGAAGTTCTCGACACCGAGGGCGGCCATCGCGAACACCTCGAGGGTGCGGCGATCGGTGCGGCGGCTGGTGTGGCCCGACGGCGAGGTGATGGTCTCCTGGGGCACGCCGAGCGCGGCCGCGATGCGGTCGGTCTCCGCCGACGCGCCGTGGACCAGCACGATCTCGTCGAGACGGGCTACCTCCGCCACGAGCGTCGCGACCGCGTCGCGATCGACCCCCTTCGAGCCACCGGCCTTGATGACCGCGCGCAGCGTCACGGATGTAGCCCCACGAAGCCGAGGCCGGCGTCCTCGGGCATGCCGCAGGCGACGTTCATCGCCTGCACACCGTTGCCGGCCGCGCCTTTGACGAGGTTGTCGATCGCGCAGAGCGCCACGACGCGCTCACCACGCGGATCGGCCGCGAAGCCGACGTCCGCGAAGTTCGTGCCCGCGATGAGCTTCGGCTCGGGATAGCGGAAGATGCCCGAGCGCTCCTTCACGATCCGCACGAACGGCTCGCTCGCGTACTGCTGTCGGTAGATCTTCCAGAGGTCCTTGTCCTCGAGCGGGGCCTTCACGTAAACGTGCGCGGTCGCGAGGACGCCTCGTACGAGCTCGACCGCTGTCACCGATAGATCGACGCGCGGCCGATCACCGCTGAGCGTCAGCTCCTGCTCGATCTCAGCAGTATGTCGATGCCCGACGGGCCGGAACGACCGGACGACACCGACGCGTTCGGGGTGGTGCGAATCCTCGGATGGCTCGCGGCCGCCCTCGCTCGAGCCGACCTTGCACTCGACGACGACCGGCCGCGTGCGGTCGACCACGTCCGCGGCGAAGAGCGGCAGGAGCGCGAGGATCGCGGCGGTCGCATTGCATCCGGCGCCGGTGACCTGCCGCGCTCCTTTGATGCGGTCGCGGTGCAGCTCCGGGATCCCGTAGACCCAGCGGCCGAGCGCGTGCGGATGCGGATGGGGCTCGCCGTACCAGGTCTGGTAGTCGGCGGGATCCCTGAGGCGATGGTCGCTCGACAGATCGATGACCACCTCGGCGCGGCCTTCGAATTCGTCGGCGCGGTGCGTGCCATTGGGAAGGCTGAGAAAGAGCACATCGCACCGCGACACGTCCTCGTACCTGACGAATTGCAGGTCCGAACGCTTTCGCAGGTTCGGATGCGCGGCCGTCACGGGCTTGCCCGCCAGCGACTCGCTTCCGGCGACGATCTCGCTGACCTCCGGATGGCCGAGGAGGAGGCGCAGGAGCTCACCGCCGGCGTACCCACCCGCGCCGATGATGCCCGCCTTCACCGAGCAGCCACGGACAGCACGTAGTCGACGACCTTCGCCGGGATGTTCACGCCGGTCGTGTCGATGGAATTGCGGAACTCCATCGTGTAGTTGACCTCATTCACGAGGAGACCTTCCGCGCCCTCGAGCAGGTCGATCGCGACGACGCCGCCGCCGACGGCCCGCGCGGCTCGCACGCACACGTCGTTCAGCTCCGGCGTCACCGCGCACTTGGTCGCCTTGCCGCCGCGCGCTGTGTTGGTGATCCAGTGCTCCGAGTAGCGGTAGATGGCGGCGATCGTCTCGTCGCCCACGACGAACGCGCGGATGTCGCGCCCCGGCTTCGGAACGTACTCCTGGACGTAATAGATGGAGTGCATGTAGGTCCCGAGCACGTCCTTGTGTTCGACGATCGCCTCGGCGCCCTCGCGATCGTTCACCTTGGAGATGAGGCGGCCCCAGCTGCCGACGAGCGGCTTCATGACCACGGGATAGCCGAGCTCCTCCGCCGCCACGAGCGCGGACTCCGGCGTGAACGCCACGCGCGTTCGCGGCGACGGTATGCCGTCGCGGATGAGCCGCATCGTCGTGAGGAGCTTGTTCCCGCAGATGTCCGCGACCTCGAAGGTGTTGACGGTCGGGATCCCCCAGATGCCAAAGATCCAGAGCGCGTACAGCGCTCGGCTGTGCTGGATGCAGCGCTCGAGGACCACGTCGACGCCGATCTCCGGCTTCCGCTCGAGCTCGAAGACGAGCTCACGGTCGTCAAGCACTTTCGTGGGAACGCGCCGCGATTCGAGCTCTTCGAGCAGCATCTTCTCCTCGACGCGCACGCGCGAGAGGAGCACGCCGACGGTCGGGCTACTCACCCCAGTCTTCTTCGGCCTCCGGCGCGAGCGCGAGCGCGAGCGGCTTCGTCTCGGTCACCTCGAGCTCGGCGCCGCAGTCGGGGCACGACACGATCTCACCCTTCACGGCAGCGTTCCCGACGGTCACCTCGGCGTCGCACTCGGGACATTTGGCCACGGACCCCTCCCGCCTGATCGGCAGGAGCAGCCTAAACGCTAGTCGGCCCCGGACGCACCCTCGCGCCTGGCGCGCGAGAGCGCCTTGTCCTCGTACATGCGCTGGTCGGCGACGGCGAGAAGCGCGTCGTCGGTGCGGCCGTCCTCGGGGAACCAGGCGATGCCGAACGACACGCGCGGCAGCGGATGATCGCGGCCGGCCCAGTGATAGGTCTCCTCGCGCAGGCGCGACTCGATCCGACTCACGAGCGCCTGCGCGGGCAGCAGGCCGGTGCGGGGCAGGAGCAGGACGAATTCGTCCCCACCGAAGCGCGCGATCACGTCTTCGGTGCGCACCGCGTCGCGCATGATGTGCGCGACCTTGGTCAGGACCTCGTTGCCGGCGAGGTGACCCGCGGTGTCGTTCACGTTCTTCAGGCCGTCCACGTCGCACAGCACGACCGCGAAGATGTCGCCGTGGCGCGCGGCCGCGGCGATCTCACCGTCGAGGCGCTCCATGAGGCTGCGGCGGTTCAGCACGCTGGTGAGGTCGTCGTCGCGCGCGAGGCGGTGCGTCTCGGCCAGCAGCCGGGCGTTCGCGATCGCGATCGCCGCCTGCGCCGCGTAGAGGCGCACCAGTCGCTGCGTGTCGCCCGAGAAGCGACGAGGGGTCGCCGAATACATCGCGAGCGTGCCAACGAGCTCCCCGTGCGCGATGAGCGGGACGGCGATCGCGGACGCGATCGTCGCGTGGAGCGGCTTCGTGCTCTGGGGGTGCTCGGCGTACTTCGGTGCGACCACGATGTCGCGCGTCTCGATCGCCGCGAGCGATATCCCGGCGAGCGGCTCGCCGACCGAGTCGCGCATGCCGAGGTTCGGATCGGGCCGCAGCGCGCGGATGATGAAGCCGTTCCCCGGCTCCGCGAGCGCGAGCATCGCGCCGTGCGTGCGTGACAGCTCCGTCGCCTGCTCGACCACGAGCTTCACGAGCTCGTCGAGCGAACGCTCGCCGGCAGCGGCGAGGCCGACCTCATAGAGGGCCTCGAATTGCACCGCGCGTCGGCGCTCCATGTCGCTCAGACGCCAGTTCGTGTACAGGGCGAGGCCGGCCCGGAGCGCAAGGACGATCATCGTCGCGGCGACGGCGGAGTCGACGAACAGCTCGACACCCGAGTTGCTCACGTTCGCGACGACGACGAGCCCAGCCGCGAAGGCCGCGGTCATCGCCGGAAGACCGAGACGCGAGAGCTCGATCACGTCTCGCGAGAACAGCCGCCTCGGCTGGCTCTTGCGGTCTTCGATCCACGTCCCGGCCGACGTGCCGATCGCAAGCATGCCGAGCATCCACAGAAGGTCGAGCGCGGTTCCGGCTTGGAACTGACCCCAGAGGAAGACCGGCAGGCTGAGCGTGAACGCGAGCGCATTCAGCGCGACGCCGACGACGAGGATCGCGAACGCGCGACGCGGCTGCTCCAGCGGCGAACCCCAGAGGGCCGAGAGCGCAGCGCCCGTCGCGCCTGACCACAGGACCGCGTACAGAAGGACGACCGTCGTGACGAGCGGCTCTTGCTTCATCTCGCTCGCGAGCGCGCTGGAGAGGGACAGCGCGATCGCGGCGAGAAGAAGCAGCACCACCGCCCCGGAGTCGAGGAGTAACGCATAGATCGCGAGACGCTGGCCGCGCACCATCGCGATGAACCCGAAGATGAGGAGCGCGGCCGCGATGAGATGGGAAACATCGTCGATGCCCGGCGTGGGTATCGGGACCCCCGCGATGACGAATGCGCTTCGGACGATCATGCCGATCGTCCACGCGGCCACAGCGAGCGCAACGAAGGTCCATGGCAGCCGCTCGCGCCCCGGCGTCGTGTCAGCCGCGCGCATCGCGGTGAGCAGCGCGCCAAGACCGAAGACGAGCCACCCGAACGACGCGACCGCGCCGCGCAGCCAGCCAGCCGGCGCGAGCAGCTCGGCGCCGAAGACCACGAACGCACCGGCGATGCCCACGAGGGCCGCCCGCCACGACCGGAGCGCGAGGGCACGACCGAGGGGACTGAGATCGCTCATGGGAAAAGGCTAATCAGCCGCGAGCGTGGCGTAAGGCCCGCCTCTCCCACCCTGTACGCCGCCTTCGGAGCCTCGCGTACTACCTCTCATGGGCCAAATGAGCGGGTGTCTTACCGAGTTCACCCGTACGGGCGAGATCGTGCGCGGCCGTGCGCGCGCGCATTTGACGTCAGCGCTGCTGGGCCTTGAGCACCGAGACGATGTTCCCCGCCGGATCCTTGAACCAGGCGATCTCCGGACCGTTGCCGCGTGAGATGCCCTTCGCGTCCTGGCCGAGGTTCGGGTAGCGCTCCATGGCGACGCCGGCCTTCGTGAGCTGATCCACTGCTTTGTCGATGTCGTCAACGGGAAAGTTGAGGATCGTGTATGTGGCAGGGACGTGGTCCTTCTTGGGATAGATGAGGACCGTCGCGCCGCTGCCGAGGTGGAGCTCGAGGTTTCCCATCTCGCCCGCGCGTATCTCCAGCCCGAGCTTCCCGCCGTAGAAGGCCTTGGCCGCGTCAATGTCGTTGACGGAGAAGCCGGAGAAGGCGCGGCTGTTCTTGAACATCGATCCGACTCCCTTGTGAGCCAGGAGGTGTGTGAGTTCAGGACATCGGCGACAGTACCGCGCGGGATGTGTCAGGACATAGGAGACACCACGGTGAGGGGGTCTCCGGATGGACGTCGGCCGCTATCTGGTCGAGGCGCATCTGCGCGAGGGTCGTGCCATCGCCG
>DASYUC010000079.1:0-20878 GCA_036001645.1 Candidatus Limnocylindria bacterium | reverse complement strand
GGATCTCACCCAAAATCGTTTTGATTTTGGCCACGGCATCAGACACCCGTCTACTGCCTGTCGAACCGCTAACTACGCTGGGTCCTTCGAACACATAAGAGGCTGACGACAAATCGTCATACGCACTCTCGACGAACCGCTTCCAATGATTTGGAGCATGCTCGACTGTCAAGGCGTTCGCCAACTCCGCTGAACTTGACGCAATCACGTCCTTAGCATCGGGCGTCTCGTGTAACTCGAGGTATTGAAGCCTCTTGGCGACGTCATGCAGCAAGGAATGAAGAATGCGCATTTCCTCGGTGCTCAGGGTCATTTCGAGCCTCATGATTACAGGCTATCGGATGGGTCAATCACCTATAGAAGCGAATGACAGGGTCATGGAGTCTCCGTCGCAACGGCAGCCCCGGCCGATTTCTCGAGATAACGCTCCGCGTGGCCGAGCGGGCTGAACAGGCGGAAGTACAGCGCGATGCCGAACACGAGCGCGCCGATGGTGGCGTACACGGTCTGCACGTCCCCGGTGCGCTCGACGATGAAGCCGCCGATCGTCGCGCCGAGCGGGTTCGCCGACCAGGCGAGGACCATCGCGATCGTGATGATCCGGCCGAGCAGGTGATTCGGCACGATCGCTTGGCGCAGGCTGCCGGTGTTGATGTTGAACAGGATCCCAAGGCCTGACGATGCGGCTGACAACACGACCGCAAGGGGATACGACGGGGCGTACGCGAGCGCGAGCGTCATCACGCCGCTGAGCATCAGCGCACCGAGCGCGACGTTGCCGAACGAGAGGCGGCTGCGCAGGGGTCCGGCGGCGAGAGACAGCAGGACGACGCCGGCGCCGTCGGCGGCGAAGAGGAGCCCGAGCTCGCTGTCCGACACGGCGAAGCGCTGCTTCGCGAAAAGGACGAGCTGCGCGTAGACCGTCACGCCGACGAAATTGATGAGCGCCATCATCGCCGAGATGTTCCGGAGCACCGGATGCCGGAGCACGTAGCGCAGACCTTCGACGACATCCGCGCGGATCGACGTTCGGGCCGCCTCGCGCGGGGCGTTGAACGGCCGCCCGATGAGCGAAAGGGTCACGGCGGAGACGAGGAACGTCGCCGCATCGATGTACAGCAGGTCCTCGATCGGGATGAACGCGAGCAGGACGCCGGCAGCGAGCGGTCCGAGCACGGTCGCCGCCGAGAAGCTCGCCTGGATCCGGCCATTCGCCGCGACCAGCTCGTCGCGCTCGACGAGGCTGGGGATGGCCGCGAACTGCGCGGCCTGGAAGAAGATGCCGAGCGTCGCGGAGATGAAGATCGCGGCGTAGATCCACCACACCGAAAGCACGCCGGCCGCCGCGGCGAGCGGGACCGACACGAGCACCGCCGCGGTCAGCACATCGACGACGATCATGAGACGCTTCCGATCGAGGCGATCGGCCCACGCACCGATGAGCAGACCGAAGAGCAAGTGCGGCAGGCCGAACATCGCGAAGCCCACGCCGAGCGAGACGGCCGAGCCGGTGAGCTTGAACACCAGGAGCGGTAACGCGAACTGCGTGATCGAGCTGCCGAAGCTCGAAACGGTCTCGCCGGTCCAGAACTTCCAGAAGTCTCCGCGCATGCGAGCGCACACTACCGGGAGTCGAACGCATACTTCCGTCGTGCCCGATACGCTCGACCGCTATCTCGAGCAGCACAGCGACCGCTTCGTCTCCGAGCTGCGCGAGCTCTGCGCGATCCCGTCTGAAGCGACCGACCCCGGCGCGCTCGACGCCGCGGCGCGCTGGTGCGGCGAGCGTCTGGTCTCCGCCGGAGCGGAGTCGCACGAGCTCCGTGTCGATGGAGCGCCCGCGCTCGTCGTCGGGGAGACCGGCGCGGGCAAGCGAACGCTCATCTGCGTCCAGCACTACGACGTGCAGCCCGCGGTTCCGCTCGACCTCTGGCGCACGCCGCCGTACGACCCCGCGGTACGCGACGGTGGCGTGTTCGCCCGCGGCGTCGACGACAACAAAGGCCACCTGCTGCTGCGCATCCAGGCCATCGAGGCCTATCGCGCGATGCACGGCGAGCTCCCGCTCCACGTGCGGTTCCTGATAGAAGGAGAGGAGGAGAGCGGCAGCCCGAATCTCGCCCGGATCCTCGCCCTCGACGCGACCCTCACCGACGGCGACGGCGCGCTCAAGGAAGGCGGCGCGATCGACGCGGCCGGACGTCCGCAGCTGCTCCTCGGCGGCAAAGGCATCTTCTACGTCGAGCTTCGGGTGCGGTCGATGGCGCGCGACGCGCATTCGGGCGCCGCGACGCATCTGCCGAACGCGGCGTGGCGCCTCGTCACCGCCCTCGACACGCTGGTCGACCGTGGCGGTCGCATCCTGATCGACGGCTTCTACGACGACGTGCGCCCTCCGACCGATGCGGAGCGCGCGCACCTGGCCGCGCTGCCCTTCGAGGCCAACGTGGTCAAGGAGATCTACGACATCGACTCGTTCGCGTGGGGCCGCTCCGATGTCGAGGCCCGGCTCGCCTCCGTCTACGAGCCCACGTGCAACATCTGCGGCCTCGTCTCGGGTTTCATCGGCGAAGGCACGAAGACGGTCATCCCGTCCGAGGCGATGGTGAAGATCGATTTCCGCCTCGTGCCCGAGCAGGATCCCGCGCGCATCGGGACGCTCCTGCGCGCGCATCTCGACCGTCGCGGCTTCACCGACGTCGAGCTCATCGCGAAAGAAGGCACGCGGCCATATCGCGGCCGCCTCGACGATCCGCTCGTGCGCGCGGCGCAGGCGGTCGCCGAAGAGGAGATCGGGAAGCCGGCGCTGCTGATCCCCTCCTCCGGCGGGACATCGCCGATGTGGCAGGTCTGCGGAAAGCGCTCGCTCGCCAACGTCACGCTCGGGATGGGCCATCCGGGATCCGGCGCGCACGCGCCGAATGAGAACATCCTGCTCGCGAACTACTGGAAGGCGCTGCGTGCGACCGTCGCCCTGTTCCGGCGCTACGCCCATCAGGCCTGAGCGTGGAAGGCACGATCGAGATCCGGGCCCTACGCTGCCGCGGGCGCCAGGGCACGACCAGCCAAGAACGTGCGCGCCAGCAGGATTATCTCGTCGACGTCGTGGTGCGGACCGACCTCGGTGACGCTGTGCGTGCCGACGATCTCGGATCGGCGCTCGACATCAGCTCGCTCGCGAACATCGTGCGCGAGGCCGTCGCCGAGCGTCCGCGCGCCCTCGTCGAGCGCATCACCTTCGACGTCGCGCGCAGCGTTCTCGCGCGCTTCCCCGCGGTGAGCGAAGCGCGCGTGCGCGTGCTCAAGCCCCAGCCGGACGGCCTCGGTGCGGACGCCGAGGCGGTGGAGCTCGTGCTGCGCCGGTGATCCGCGCGCTGGTGTTCGACTTCGACGGCCTCATCCTCGAGACCGAGACGCCGGCGTACGAGACGTGGGCCGAGATCTATCGCGAGCATGGTCAAGAGCTGCCACTCGACAAGTGGTTCGATTACATCGGCCGCGAAGGTGGCTGGTTCGACGCGGCGGATCACCTCGCCGCGCTCGTCGGCGAAGGCTTCGACCGCGACACGGCACGGGCACGACGCGACGCGCGCAAGACGGAGCTGATCGCGGCGCTCGACGTCATGGTCGGAGTGCGCGACTACGTTGCCGATGCGAAACGCCTTGGACTCCGGCTCGCGGTCGCCTCGAGCTCATCGCGCGTCTGGGTCCTCGGCCATCTCCAGCGGCTCGGCCTCGACGCGGAGTGGGACGCGGTCCGCACGCGCGACGATGTCGCGCGAACGAAACCCGCGCCCGACCTGTATCTCGCGGCGGTGGAGGCGCTGGGCGTCGCGCCGCACGAGGCGGTCGCGTTCGAGGACTCGGTGAATGGGATCGCGGCCGCGAAGGCCGCGGGCCTGCGCTGCGTGGCCGTTCCGAACGCCCTGACAGCCGGCATGGACCTGTCACGGGCCGACCTGCGGCTGGCTTCGCTGGCAGAGACGCCACTCGAGCGGCTGCTCGCCGTACTCTCTGCTCTATGACGACGGCGATCGCGGCCAAGGCCCAGGTCCGGACCGCGATGAACCCGCGCCGTTACCTCGGAGACACGTGGCGGCACCCCATCGCTCGCGCGTTCCTGAAGGCAATTCTCACCATCTGGGTGACCACGACCTTGACCTTCGCCCTCATCCGACTGATGCCCGGGAGCCCAGTGGAGCTGAAGATCGACGAGCTCATCCAGACCTCCAACGGAGCCCTGAGCTACGAGGACGCGAAGGCCATCGCCTCGAGCCTCTTCGCGATCAATCTCAACGCACCGTTCCACGAGCAGTACCTCTCGTTCGTGTGGAACCTCTTGCATCTGGACCTCGGCAGCTCGTTCCTCTCGTCGGGGACCAGCGTGACCTCGATCATCATCGCCGTCCTGCCATGGACGCTGTTCTCGGTGGGCACCGGATTGCTGCTCAGCTTCGTCGTCGGGATCGGTCTCGGTCTGCTCGCCGCGTATCGGCGCGATTCGCTCCTCGACCGCGTCGTCTCTACCGGCGGATCGCTCATCAGCTCGATCCCGAACTACCTCATCGCTCTGCTGATGATCCTGTTCCTCGGGGTCCAGTGGCACCTCGTCAACTTCACCTCGATGCGGGGTGCGTACACCTCCGGCATGCAGCCCGGCTTCACACCCGCGTTCATCGGCGACATCTTCTATCACGCGTCACTGCCGATCACGATCTACTTCCTGACGCAGATCGGGCACTGGATCCTCTCGATGCGCAGCGCGACGCTGTCCGCCCTCGAGGAGGACTACGTCACGGCGGCGCGCGCGCGCGGTCTGTCCGATGGGCGCATCCGAACCGCGTACGTAGGGCGCAACGCGGTGCTGCCGCTCGTCACGCAGCTCGCGATCAGCGTGGGCCTCATCGTCGGCGGCGCCGCGATCATCGAGCAGATCTTCGCGTACCAGGGCGTCGGCCTTCGCCTGCTCGCGGCCGTCACGCAGCGTGACTATCCGGTCATCCAGGGGATCGTCATGCTGACGACGATCGCGGTCGTTATAGCGAATCTCGCCGCGGACCTCCTGTACTCGAAGCTCGATCCGCGGATCGGTCGCGCGGGAGGCGCGTCGGGATGAGCGCGGCGGTCTTCGCCCGTCCGACACTGGGGCAGCGCCTCCTCGGGCCGTGGCACGCGAGCGTCGAGTTCTTCCGGCTTCTGTCGCGGCGGCCGATCGGTCTCGCCGGCTTCATCGGGATCGTGTTCTTTCTGCTGCTGGCGTTCGTCGCGCCCGTCTTCGTCCCGTTCCAGAACGACCCGAGCCTGGTGGACATCTACCTGACGCCCTCGCAAGCCCATCCGCTCGGCACAGACTTCCAGGGCAAGGACGTCCTGAACCAGATCGTCTTCGGCGGGCGCGACATCCTCACGGTCGCCATCCTCGCAGCGCTCGTGTCCACCGTCATCGCGATCACGTTCGGGTCCATCGCGGCGATCGTCGGCGGCAGACTTGACTCGGCGATCCTCGCGATCACCGACGTGACGCTCACGCTGCCGAAGCTGATCCTGCTGATCGCGGTCGCGGCGATCCTGCGTCCGACGAGCTTCGTCTTCCTCGCGGTCATCCTGGGGCTGCTCCAGTGGTCGAGCCTGCTGCGTCAGATCCGCGCGCAGGTCCTCTCACTGAAGGAGCGCGACTACGTCGAGGCCGCCCGCTCGCTCGACCTCGGACTGTTCCACATCGTGTTCCGCGAGATCCTGCCGACGATGCGCAGCTACATCGCCATCCATTTCATCTTCGCCATGACCGAAGCGATGTATGCCCAGGTCTTCATCGTCATCCTCGGCCTCGTGCCGGTGTCGGGTTCGAACTGGGGCATCATGCTGTACTTCGCGCAGGGCCAGGGAGCGCTGTTCTTCCGCGACAGCATCTGGTACATCCTCAGCCCGATCCTTGCGATCTCGCTGGTGCAGCTGTCACTCGTCTCGTTCGCGTCGGCGCTCGAGGACATCTTCAACCCGCGTCTTCGCGGCTCCGCGTAACCGCCGTGCCGGTCCTCTCGGTCCGCGGACTTTCCATCGACTACATCACCCGGAGGGGTCCGGTGCATGCCGTACGCGACGTCTCGTTCGAGCTCGAGAAGAGCGAGACGCTGGCCATCATCGGCGAGAGCGGCTCGGGGAAGACCACGCTCGCGGTCGGACTCATCCGCCTCTCGCCTCGCGGCACCAAGGTCTCCGGCGGACAGATCCTCTACACGAAGAACGGCCTGACCACCGACGTCCGGACGTTGGACGACGACGACCTCCGCGAGTACCGCTGGGCCGAAGCCGCGATGGTGTTCCAGGCGGCGCTCAACTCCTTCAACCCGGTCATCACCATCTGGGAGCAGTTCAACGACACCGCCCGCGCGCACGGGATGAAGGATCGCCACCGCGTGCGGGACCGCGCGGATGAGCTCCTGGACCTCGTCCATCTCGACGCGAAGCGCGTCCTTCCCGCGTTCCCGCACGAGCTCTCCGGTGGCATGAAGCAGCGCGTTCTCATCGCGCTCTCTCTCATGCTCGAGCCGCAGCTGGTCATCCTCGACGAACCGACGACCGCGCTCGACATCCTCACGCAGCGCTCGATCATCGACCTCCTGAAGCAGCTGCGGGAGCGCCTTGGCTTCTCGATGATCTTCATCTCGCACGATCTCTCGATCGCCGCGGAGCTCGCCGATCGCATGATCACGATGTACGCCGGGCGCGTTGTCGAGGAGGCGAACGTCGGCGACATGTTCTATCGGCCGCGTCACCCGTACTCGGTCGGCCTGCTGCGCGCGGTGCCCCGCGTGTCGGGTGCGCTCGGCAGCGTCGCCTCGATCCCGGGCTCGCCACCCGACCTCATGCGCCTTCCCAAGGGCTGCTCGTATGCGCCGCGCTGTCCATACGCGATCGACGAATGCCGCGCGTCCGATCCTCCGCTCTTTCCCGTCGACACCCCCAGGCATCAAGCGGCCTGCTTCCGCTGGAAGCACGTCGCCGAGGTGCTGGGCTCGAACGCGGAAGTCCCGGTCGCGGAGAAGCTGGCGTGACCGCACTCATCGAGCTCGACCACGTCAGCCGAACGTTCACGACGCCCGCCGGGGTCATCACGGCGGTGGACGCCGTCTCGCTCGCGCTCGGGCAGGGCGAGGCGATGTGTCTGGTCGGCGAGAGTGGCTGTGGCAAAACGACGACGGGGCGCCTCTTGACCGGCCTCCTCCGTCCGACGGGCGGTCGGCTCTTTTACGAAGGGAAGGACGTTTGGCAGACCAAGGGCGTCGACCTCGCGCGCTTTCGCCGCGCCGTCCAGCTCGTGCACCAGGATCCGTACGCGTCGCTGAACCCGACTCGCACGGTGTTCCAGACGCTTTCGGCGCCGCTCTACCGTCATAAGAAGACGAGCTCGGGCCGGCAGGCCATCGCCGCGGTCACCGAGCTGCTCGAGCGGGTCGACCTGACACCGCCGCAGAACTTCATCGCGAAATACCCACATCAGCTGTCGGGCGGACAGCGGCAGCGCGTTGCGATCGCGCGTGCACTCACCGTCGACCCAAAGGTCATCGTCGCCGACGAGGCGGTCTCCATGGTCGATGTCTCGATCCGCATCAGCCTGCTCAACCTGCTGCTCGCGCTCGCCAAGGAGTTCGGCGTCACGATCGTCCTCATCACGCACGACCTGGCGGTCGCGCGTTATTTCGCGCGACGCGGTCGCATCGGCGTGATGTACCTGGGCCGCATGGTCGAGCTCGCCGACACGGAGGCGCTCGTGACCGACCCCGCGCATCCGTATGCCGCCGCGCTCATCGCGGCCATCCCGGAAGCCGATCCGGATATCACGCGCTCGAAGCAACGCATCGAGCTGCGCAGCGCCGAGATCCCGAGCCTGCTCTCGCTGCCGCCTGGCTGCACGTTCCACCCGCGCTGCCCGCTGTCGGAGGCCGGCCTCTGCGACGTGAAGGTGCCCGAGCTGCTTGCGATACCGGGCGCGCGCGAGGTCGCCTGCCACGTCGCGGTCCGCGAGCGCACCGGCGCGCGGGCCGAGGTAACGGTCTAGGTGGATCCGGCCCTTCTCCAGAGCGCGTTCCGGCTCGGGTTCGTGATCCTCGTGCTCTCTCTGCTGGTACTTCCCTTCGAGGACCGCTCGTCGGCCGAGTTCGTCGCCACCGTGCTCGCCGCCGTGGTGGGCCTCCTGTTCATCGGCATCGTGACCGTGCTCGCGCGCTCATCCCTACCGCCGCCCCCACGCTCGCAAGCGCGCACCTCAGTCGACAAAGCTACCGGCAAGGCTTACAACGAGCCAGATTCGCACTCGGGAGGGAATAAGTGACCGAACCCAGGATGACGTATGCACCGACCCGGCGTCGCCTGCTTCGCGACGCCACGCTCACCAGCCTTGGACTCATCGCGGCGGCGTGCGCGCCCGGCACGGGCGGGACGACCACCACGACCGGTGGCGGCACGTCCGCCAAGGGTGGCGAGTTCCACGGCGGATGGCCGTATGTCCTGGCCCCGCAGGGCCACTGGAACTACTACGCGACCAACGCGATCCTCGGCGGCAGCATCTACATGGACACATTCCTGCCGGCGCTCGGCGTCTACCGCTGGGCCGAGAACAAATGGGACTACTGGCTCGCCGAATCCGGCAAGCAGACGGGCGACAACTTCGAGGTCAAGCTCCGCTCCGGGATCAAGTGGGACGACGGGAAGGCGTTCACGTCCAAGGACGTCGCGACGACCTTCTGGGTCGGCCGGCTCGCCGCGTACGGCATCTGGAACTTCATCGACAAGATCGAGACGCCGGACGACCTCACCGTCCGTTTCCACTTCTCCAAGCCGACGAGCCTCGGCGAGCGTCTGATCCTCCGCAACACCAACGGCATCAAGCCCGACGCGATCTACGGACCGCTGGCCAAGAAGGCTCAGGACTTCTACGCCGGCGGCGGGACGAACTCCACCGACGCGGGCAAGGCGCTCATCAAGGAGATGAACGACTTCCGCCCGGACAAGCCGTCCTCGGTCGGTCCGTACAAGATCGACACGGCGAGCGTGACCGCCGCGCAGCTCACGATGGTGCGGAACACCGGCGGCCTCTTCGCCGACAAGGTGAACTTCGACAAGATCGTCGTCTACCAGGGCGAGACGGCCGAGATCACGCCGCTCGTGCTGAACGGCGACGTCGACTACGCGACGCACGGCTTCCCGCTCGCGACGGACAAGGCGTTCCAGGACAAGGGCTACCGCATCATCCGCGGCCCGATCTTCACCGGACCGGCGCTGTACTTCAACTGGGAGACCACTCCTGAGCTGCAGGACAAGCGTCTGCGTCAGGCGATCGCGATGGCCTTCAACCGTGAGGAGGCCGGCAAGATCTTCTACGGCACATCGGCACGCGCACCGAAGTACATGGCGGGCTTCCCGGACAGCCTCGTCCCCAACTGGATCAACTCGGGCGACGTCTCCAAGCTCAACGCCTACGCCTTCGACACGGCGAAGGCCGACCAGCTCATGAAGGAGGCCGGCTACGCCAAGGGCGGCGACGGCATCTACGCGAAGGGCGGCAAGGCGCTCTCGTTCGAGCTGTACTTCCCGAGCGACTTCCAGGACTGGGCCGCGGCGGCGACATACGCGTCCGACGCCCTCAACAAGTTCGGCATCAAGATCACACCGCGGGGCGCGATCCGCTCGACGCAGCTGCCGGACCTCAACAACGGCAAGTTCCAGATCGGACTGAACCCGTGGGGCATCGGGAACCCGCACCCGCAGGCGTCGCTCGTGCGGCCGTTCCGCGAGTTCAGCAAGGACGCGACCGGCGGCGGCATGAAGTACCCGCTCACGCAGACCTACACGGGCGGGTCGATCAACTTCGACACGCTGCTCGACGACGCGATCACCGGTTACGACACGGCCAAGCAGAAGGACCCGATCACCAAGATCGCGCTCGCGTTCAACGAGCTGCTGCCGATCATCCCGATCTACGAACGCCTCAACAACAACCCCGTCAACGACAAGGCGCGTGTCGCGGGCTGGAAGCCGGAGGGTGACCCGATCTACAACCAGGGCGGTGGCGACAACTTCACCATCGTCATGCTCATGGACGGAACGCTGCACAAGGTCTAAGCCCAACCTCCGACCCGATCGCGAGGGCGCTCCGAAAGGAGCGCCCTCTCTTTTTCGCGCTAGCCTGCGTTCGTGCCACTGCGGGTCGGCGTCCTCGGCGCGGGATTCGCCGGTGCGATGCACGCGCACAGCGCGCTCGGCCTCGAAGACGTACAGGTCGTCGCCGTCGCGGCACTCCCGCTCGATCATGCCGCCGCACTCGCGAAGGACTGCGACGCACGCGTCGCCAGCGCCGAGGAGGTCTGCGCCGCGGACGACGTGGATCTCGTCGTCGTCGCGACGCCCACGCACCTCCATGCCGAGTACACCATCGCCGCCGCGAAGGCGGGCAAGCACGTGTTCTGCGAGAAGCCGATCGCGCGAACGCGCGAACAGGCGGAGGCGATGGTGCGCGCGTGCGACGACGCGGGCGTCAGCCTGGCGGTCGGACACGTCGTGCGCTACTTCCCCGAGTACCAGCGCGCGAAGCAGATGCTCGACGACGGCACGCTCGGCCGACCGGCGATCGCGACACTGGTGCGCGGCAACTTCTCGGTCGGGTCGGCGCGCGAGTGGTATCTCGACGCCGCGAAGAGCGGTGGCGTCGTCCTGGACCTGATGCTCCACGACCTCGACACCGTTCGCTGGTGGTTCGGCGAGCCGTCGCGGATCTACGCGAAGCGCCTCACCGCCGGCGGCGGCGCGCTGGACTACGCGCTCGCGACGATCCGCTACGACGACCGCCCGATCGTGCAGATCGAAGGAAGCTGGGCCGAGCACTCCGGGTTCCGCACGGGCTTCGAGCTGCGCGGCGATCGTGGGATGCTCGTGCACGACAGTCGCGCGGCGTCTCCGCTGACGGTGCAGTCGCCTGCGGGCCCGGCGGGCCCGGCGATGATGGCCACACCGACCCTCCGCGAATCACCCTACCGCCGGCAGCTCCGCGATCTCTTCGCGCGGCTGCGTCGCGGCGAGCGTCCGCTCGTCGATGGACACGAGGGCCTCCGCTCGCTCGCCCTCGGCCTGGCGGTGATCGAGTCCGCCGACAGCGGCAAGGTCATCGAGTGGAAGGCGCCCGCATGAGTCGCCGGCTGCGCGTCGGCCTGGTCTCCTTCGCGCACGTTCACGCGCCAGGCCTCGCGAGCACGCTGCGTTCGCTCGAGGAGGTCGAGTTCACCGGCCTTCACGACGAGGACCCCGCACGGGGGCGCGCCGCTGCGCGCGAGCACGGCGCCGTGTGGCACGAGACGCTCGACGGCCTCCTCGCGGCCAGCGAAGCGGTCGTCATCGCCTCCACGAACGTCGACCACCGCCGCTACACCGAGGCGGCCGCGGCGAAAGGCGTGCACGTCCTGAGCGAGAAGCCGCTCGCGACCACGGTCGCGGACGGGCGCGCGATGATCGATGCGTGCCGGCGCGCCGGCGTTCAGCTCGGCGTCGCATTTCCGGTGAGAAGCAGCACGGCGGTCATCGCGCTCAAGGAGGCGATCGCCACCGGCGTTCTCGGTCGGGTCCGCGCGGTGCGCGCGACGAATCCCGGTCAGTACCCCGGCCTGTGGTTCGGCGACAAGCAGCGCGCCGGTGGTGGCGCGGTGATGGACCACACCGTCCACGCGGCCGATGCCATCCGCTGGCTTCTCGAAGACGAGTTCGCGCGCGTGCAGGCGGAGCTCGGCTCCTTCATCTACGGGCTCGAGGTCGAGGACTGCGGCGTCCTGACGTGCGACCTCGCCGGTGGTGCGTTCGCGTCGATCGACTGCAGCTGGTCGCGTCCCCAGACCTTCCCCACCTGGGGGGGCGTGACGCTGCACGTCGTCGGCGAGAAGGCGACGATCGACATCGACGTGTTCCGACAGGCGCTCACCCATTACGACGACACCGCGGGCCGCGCGCGGCTCGTCGGGTGGGGTGACGACCTCACCGCGCGAATGGTCGGGGACTTCGCACGCGCGATCCTCGCCGGACGACCGGTCCCGATAGGCGGGGAGGACGGACTGCGAGCGCTCGAGGTCGCGATCGCGGCCTACCGCTCGGCCGAGACGAAGCGACCCGTCGCGATCGCCGACCTGCGCGCGTGAGCGCGCCCGCGCCTGCCGAAGTCGCCGCGCATCCCGAGGTCATCGTCGTGCTCGGAGGCGGGGTGCGGCCCGACGGATCGCCCGCCCCGGCGACGCTCGCGCGCGGCACGGCGGCGGCGGATCTCGCGCGAGCTCATCCCGAGGCCGCGATCATCTGCTCGGGCAGCCACGGTGTGGGTCGCAAGCCGCGGCGCAGCGAAGCGGCGTCGATGGCCGACCTCATCGTCGCGGCCGGCATCGACCGCGAGCGGATCTTCCTCGAGGACCAGTCGCGCGACACGATCGGCAACGCCGTACACGTCGCCGAGCGTTACCTCGGCGCGCTCCCGCCGCGACCGGTGTACATCGTCACGTCGCCGTTCCATCTCGAACGCTCGCTCGAGACGTTTCGCCTCGTCCTTGGGCCGTCGTGGCCGATCGAGGGCGTCGCGAGCGCGCCCGCGCCTGATGACGCGGAGCGCGCGAAGCACGAGCCGAGATTCTTGATGCAGACGCGCGCCTTCCTCGCCGGGATCGCTCCCGGCGAGGTCGCGCTGATGATCGCGAAGCTACGCAGCCGCCATTAGAGCGGGGCCGTGTTAGGCGGCGAGGCCCATCGCCTTCGCGCTGGCCGCGTCGACGGCCTCCAGGCCGACATCGACTTTGACCTTGTCGCCGACGAGCATGCCGTTCTGGATCGGCTGGTTCCACACCAGGCCGAAGTCCTTCCGGTCGATGGTGATCGTCGCGGACGCGCCCAGGTGCTGGCCGCCCTTGCCGTCGACACCGATGCCTTCGAGCTCGACGTCGAACGTGACCGGGCGCGTCACCTCGCGGATCGTGAGGTCGCCGCTCACCGCGTACTTGCCCTCGCCCTTGGGGAATACCGCCGAGCTCTTGAACACGATCTCGGGGTACTCCTCGGCGTCGAAGAAGTCCGCCGAGCGGAGGTGCCCGTCGCGGCGCGCGTCGCCGGTATCGATCGCGGTCACGTCAGCCCCGATCTCGAAGCTGGCGCGATGCAGGTTCTCCGGATCGAGGTCGAGCTCGCCACGGAGCTTGCCGAGCCGCCCGCGGACCGTGCTGACCATCATGTGCTTGACCGAGAACGTCGCCTGCGTGTGATGCGGGTCGATGTACCAGACCATTGTGTGTGCCTCTTCCTGGGCGCTCGCCGAGCGCCGATAGTTGTTGATACAATGAACTAGTTGACTACACAATCTATTCCTCAAGTGCGCGCCAAGCGGAAGCTCGCCCCGCGAGAGCTGCGGGCGTGGCTGGCATTCATGCGCGCGGGGCTCGCGATGACCCGCGCGATGGACCGCGACGCCGAGGCCACCGGCCGCCTGTTGTTCTCCGAGCATCACATCCTCGCGGCGCTGAGCGAGGGTCCGCCGGAAGGGATCCGGCCCACCGAGCTGGCGGAGCGGTCGGCGCTCACGAAGAGCGGTCTCACCCGCGCGATCGACCGGCTCGAGGAGCAGCGCCTCATCGAGCGGCGTGCGTGCCCGTCCGACGCGCGGGGCCAGCTCATCGTCATGACCGCGCAGGGCCGGCGCGTCCTCCGACGCTCCGCGCCGGAGCACTTTCGCTCCATCGCGCGCAACTTCGCCGATCATCTGACCGATCGCGAGATCGACGTCATCACCGCCGCGCTCGAGCGCGTTGCGGCGGGGATCTCGCGCTAGAGCACGCCGGCCCGCCGCGCAAGGCGGCGCCGATGTCGCTCCTGACGAAAATGGTCGGGAGGGAGCGATGGATGCGATCGTCCTAGCGGTTTCCCAGGAGAACGCCGACGCGCTTCTCGATGGCAAGCGCACCGCGGATCACCGCGCGCTGCCGCCGACGCGGCTGCCGGCGCGCGCCTATCTCGCGGTCGTCGGGACCGGAACGGTGGTCGGCGAGTGCGTGCTCGGCGAGCGCGATGGCCGCACCGCCAAAGGCTGGACATTGCCCGTGACCAAGCCGCGCCGGTACCGGAAGGCCCGACCACTGGCGGACTTCGGGCTCGCGAAGACGCCGCGGAGTTTCAGATACGTGGCGAAATAAGGTCGCGCGGCGAGACTAGTTCGCCGGCCGCCAGGCGAACGTCACGTGCGTGATGAGCTGACCGTCCGTTTCGAAGGTCCAGGTCGTGTAGTTCGCGAAGTGGCCCGGCGCGCGCGTCAGACCGCGCAGTGTCACGGTCGTCCCGTCGATCTGGTGCTCCCGGATGCGCCGGATGAACGCCGGAGCGATGCGGACGAGGCGTCGTGCACCGTCGCGACCTTCCAGCTGGGGGTCGCCCCCGGGCAGCTCGATCTGCACGTTTTCTGAACAGACCGCGGCCGCACGCTCGGGGTCGCGCGCCTCGAGCGCGTCCATGAATGTCTTGGCGGCTTCCAACGGATCGGGCATAGGGAGGATTATTCAGGACGTGCGGCAACTGCGTGGGCTTCTGCCGTATGTCTTGGTCTCCGCACTGGTCGTTGTCGCCTCGGTCGTCGCGATCGTGGTCTCCACCACCGGCGGCCCGGCCGACCCGGGTGTTGCCGCCTCAGCCTCCCCCACCGCGGCCGCGAGCGCTTCGCGACAGGCCGTCACGGACCTCTCGACGTCTGGCCGTCTGGCGTACTGGCGCGCGGAGCCGAACGGCGATCACCAGCTCTGGCTCGCGAACACCGACAACTCGCGTCGCCGCTCCGTCGCAAAGACCGACACGCCCAACACGATCACGAAGACGAAGTGGTCCGTCGATGGCGGCAGGGTCGCGTATGTCGAAGGTGGCATCCGCTTGGTCGTCGTGCGGATCGACGGCGCGACGACGTCGTACACGCTCGCGCCCGAGCTGCGGGCCGACGCTTTTCGCATCGTCGATCATCGCTTCTCCCCGAGCGGCGCGCGCATCGCGGCGACCGTGCAGCGGCAGACGGGCAGCCAGAGCGACATCTACGTCGCCGCGGCGAACGGCACGTGGACGCGGATCACGACGGTGGAGGACGCGATCGCCGGCGACTGGCTCGACGAGGACGAGCTGCTCGTGCAGACGACGGGCGGTGTGATCTCCGCGGTCCGCGCGAGCGGGACGAATCAGTTCCGCCCGCTCACCGGCCTGCAATCGTCCTCACCGGTGATCGGCAGCGACGGCCGGATCCATTTCCTTGCCGGGCGTGTCACGCAGTTCGCGGGCGCGAGCGAGACGTTCGTGTTCGCGGCGGCGGCGAACGTGTGGAGCATGACCGCGGACGGGACCGACGTCCGGCGCGAGGTCACTCCTCCCGACCAGGACAGCCTGCGTCTCGATGGCACGTGGGCCAGCGGGTATCTCTATCACCGCGGCACGAATCCGGCGCAGCTCGTCATCGGCTCCATCCCGATCCTGCTGCCGTCGAACGCGGGGCTCATCGAGCGCATCGCGGTCGCCCCCGACAAGCGCTACGCGATCGGCTTCGCCGGACCGACCGTCGTCCGCGTCGACATCACCCCCGCCGGCCTCGCGCCGAGCGCGATCCTCCTCCTCGGCTCCATCGATGCCGGCGACGTCTGGTTCCCGCGCGCCACCCCGCTGGCGCGGGCAGCGCCCGCTCCGCGCGCGGACGCGCCCGCCGGCCGGTACACATTCGCGCTCGGCGGCAACATCTGGACGATGGGCCCCGATGGGGTCGCCTCGGTGCTCCGCACGGGCGCGAGCAACGCACAGACCCAGCGGCGCTTCACCATCCCGCTCCCGAAGTGGTCGCCCACCGGAGACCGCATCCTGACCGTGGAGAGCCTCGGCACCGGAGCGGCGGCGCTGCAGCTCATCCCGGTGACGATCGACCGTACCGGAAGGGTCATGCGCCTCACCGCGCTCTCCTCCGTTGCGCCCGCCGTCGCGTGGTCGCCAGACGGTTCGCAGATCGCCGCCGTGGCGCTGCCCGCGTCGCCGCAGGATCCGTCGATCCTGCTCAGCGAGCTGAACGTGAGGATCGTGAGTCTTGAAGGCGCGCTCGGCCAGTCCATCCCTGGCCGCGAGGTCGCTTGGGCGGGTCCGGGGATGTTCGTGCTGACGAACGGGACGATCCGGGCCAACGACCGCGCGCGCGACGAGCAGACGCTCGAGCTGTGGACCGGCACGCAGAAGCGCACCGTCACCACGGTCGCGCGCATCATCGGCGATCCCCGCGCTCTCTCGCCATCCACGACGAAGGGCATCACGTCCGTGAGCAACGTCACCGCCGCGGCGGACGGAACGTACGCGGCGGTGCGCGTCGCCTTCCTCGGGACGACCGCGACTCCGTTCCTGGTGCTGCTGCGCGCGTCCGACGGAGCGGCCACGCAGTACGTCCTCGCGGATCGCTTCGGCGACGAGGCCTGGTCGCCGACGCGTCCGCTGATCGGTTACACGCTGACCCTGGGCGGCCAGGGCATCCCGGGCACGCCGACCGAGCCGAAGCCGGTCGCGACGATCCGCGACGCCGCGAACGGCGCGGTCGTCGCGGAGGTCGACGGTCGCTTCGCGGGCTGGTCGCCGGACGGCGCGTGGTTCTACGTCGCGACGAGCGGTGGCCTCTACGCGCGCCAGCTGTCGGGCGGTGCGCTCGTCCGCGTGAGCGGCCTCGGCGTGCCGGTGAGCATCACCAAGCCGTAGTCGCTAGGCCGGGTCGCGCTCTCCCCGAAAGGCCATCGCCTGTTCGGGTTCATCGGTGCAGATCCACGGGATCGCGAGCGCCACCGCGAGCTCGAGACTGCGCTCGTCGTTGACGCTGTGCGCGTGGACCTCGACACCGCCGGCGCGGATCGTGGCGACCACGTCGTCGCCGAGCTGACTTGGGTGCAGGTGCACCGCTTGCGCACCGCCGAGACGGGCGCGTTGCAGCGCTGCGTAGGCGACGACGTCCGAGCGCATCCATTCCTCCGAGCGTGGGAACAGCAGTGCGGCGGCGATGTCGCCGCACTCGGCGCGGAGCCTCGCGAGCACCGCGGGTTCGAACGACGTGACCTCGATCTTGTCCCAGCTGGATCGGAACCGAGCAAGGAGCTTTCCGACGATCTCCGCCGCCTCCGGTTCTGGGCCCTTCAACTCGATCTCAAGCCCCAGCCGTCCGGCGAACGCATCGAGTACCTCCTCGAGCATCGGGATGCGGTGAGTCCCAGCACGATCGCGACCCCGCACCCGGAGGGCGTCGAGGTCGTCGGCAGTCCGCCCGAAGATCGGTCCGGAGCCGGTGGTGAAGTCATCAAGGTAGTAGTAGTGGTACACGGCCGGTCGTCGATCGCGCGTCAACCGCACATCGAGCTCGACCGCGTCGATGCCGAGGTCCAGCGCTCTCTCGAATGCCGCGATCGTGTTCTCCGGCGCCGCCGAGGTCACTCCACGATGGGCGACGATCCTGAACACCGCCAGCAGGCTAATCGGATTCGGGCCGATACTCAGACGCGATGCAGGTCGGCGCGGTCTTCCCGCAGCTCGAGATCGGCACGGATCCCGACGCGATCGCGAAATTCGCCCGGACGGTCGAGGAGCTTGGCTACGACCACATCGTCATCTTCGACCACGTCCTCGGCGCGGACTCCGACCGGCCGGGGGGCTGGACCGGCGTGTACGACCACCGCTCGATGTTCCACGAGCCCTTCGTCCTCTACGGCTACCTCGCGGCGATCACAAGTCGGTTGAAGCTCGCGACCGCCGTGATCGTGTTGGGGCAGCGGCAGACCGCGCTCGTCGCGAAGCAGGCCGCGGAGGTGGACGTGCTCTCTCGCGGCCGCCTGATCCTCGGCGTGGGCATCGGCTGGAATCGGGTGGAGTACGAGGCACTCGGCATGCGCTTCACGGACCGCGGCAGGAGGATCGAGGAGCAGATCGCCGTTCTGCGCGCGCTGTGGACGCAGGAGGTCGCGGACTTCACAGGACGCTGGCACCGCATCGATCGCGCGGGCCTGAGTCCGCTGCCGGTGCAGCGTCCGATCCCGCTCTGGATGGGAGGAGGTTGGGACAGGCAGAAGCGGACGGTCATCGAGCCGGCGCTACGACGCATCGCGAGGATCGCGGATGGCTGGTTCACACACCTTCCGGCCAACGAGGACGGCCGCGCCGGGATGGAAGCGTTCCGCCGTTTCGTGGAGGAGGCTGGACGCGATCCGGCGAAGGTGCCCGTCGAGGGGCGGCTCCCGGCGCGTGGCGGTCCGGACGAATGGAAGCGCGGCCTCGCGGCGTTCCGGCAGATGGGCATGACGAGCGTCGAGCTCAACACGATGGGCGCCGGTTTTCGCTCGCTGGATGAGCATCTCGACGCGCTCCGGCTGTTCCGAGGGCTGGTCTGATCGCAGGGCAAAGGTGATCGCGGGGACGACCACGCGCTCTCGGAGGAAACCGCGTTCCCTGAGATCGGTCATCACGCCACAATTGTCGAAGAGGTGGATGTGCAAGTCGACCGCCACAGTGGCGCGCCGCCAGATGCGTGGCAGATCGAGAAACAGCTGCGTACGGAAGCGCGTGACGTGTACGGATGGTCGAACGGTCCGCGTGACCGCTACGAGCCGCACGTCCACGCGTACCACAAGCTGCTCTACTGCACGCGCGGCTCGATCGACTTCATCCTCGGCGACGGGCGCACGCTGACGCTGCGGCCCGGCGATCGCATGGTGCTTCCGTCGGGTACGAAACACGCGGCGCTCGTCGGCCCCGAAGGCTGCGCCTGCGTCGAGGGCAAGGTCTAAACTCGCGGTCATGCGCCCGCTCGCGCGCCGGATGGGGCGGCTCGGCACCGAGACAGCGTTCGAGGTCCTCGCGCGTGCGCGCGCCCTCGAGGCGAAGGGCCGCAGCATCATCCATCTCGAGATCGGCGAGCCCGACTTCGACTCGCCGCGGTCCGTCGTCGCCGCCGGCGTCGCGTCCATCGAGCGCGGTGAGACGCACTACACACCGTCGGCGGGCATCCCCGAGCTCCGCGAGGCGGTCGCGAGCTACCTGAACCGCGCGCGCGGGCTGCGGGTCGAGCCGGGGCAGATCATCGTCACGCCCGGCGCGAAGCCGATCATGTTCTACGCGATCCTCGCGCTTCTCGAATCGGGCGACGAGGCCATCTATCCAGACCCCGGCTTCCCGATCTACGCCTCGATGATCTCGTTCGCCGGCGCGACCGGCGTGCCGCTGGCGCTCCGCGAGGAGAACGACTACGTCCCGGACATCGACGAGCTGCGACGGCGGATCACGCCGCGCACGAAGCTGCTCATCCTCAACAGCCCGCACAACCCGACCGGCGGAGTCCTATCGCCGCAGGCGATCCGTGAGATCGCGCAGATCGCGCGCGAGCACGACCTCTGGGTGCTGTCGGACGAGATCTACGCCGAGATCATCTACGAGGGCGAGCACCGCTCGATCATGGCCGAGGAGGGCATGGCCGAGCGCACGATCCTTCTCGACGGCTTCAGCAAGACGTTCGCGATGACCGGGTGGCGTCTCGGCTACGGCGCGTTCCCCAAAGCACTGGTCGATCCGGTCGCGAAGCTCGTGACGAACTCGGTCTCCTGCACCGCGACGTTCACGCAGCGCGCCGGCGTCGTCGCGATCTCGCAGCGACCCGCGGAGGTCGACACGATGCTCGCGGAGTTCCGCCGACGTCGCGATGCGATCGTCGCCGGGCTGAACCGCATCGAAGGGATCACCTGCCGTCTGCCGCACGGCGCGTTCTACGTGTTCCCGAACATCACCGGTCTTGGACTCGGCGATGCCGCGACCGTCGCGAACCGCGTGCTGAGCGAGGCCGGGGTCGCGGCGCTCGCGGGGACCGCCTTCGGTCCGGTGGGCGAGGGACATCTGCGCCTCTCCTACGCGAACTCGCTCGAGAACCTGAGCCTCGCCGTCGAGCGCATCCGAGACTGGGTGCGATCGGGGAAGAGCGCCGCCGTCCCAACTGCGTGAGCCGAACGCGAATCCAGCGGCATGACGGGTACGTCCCCTCCATACCTACCGGTAGGTAAGCCTAGACCCCGATCCCATCAACGATGAGCCCGACGATGTCGGTGGCGAGCTCCTGCGGCTCGCGGCCACCAGGCAGGGGGTCGCGTCCCGTCCAGGGGTCCAGGAGATTGAGCAGCGCCTGCGCGGCGAAGGCCGTGTCCATCTCGCGGAGCTCGCCGGCCGCAGCGCCGTCGTCGAGGATCTGCTGCAGCGGTGCGAAGAAGTGTCGGAAGAAGGCGCTACGCGCCTGGCTGTTCTGGTCGACGGTGAGCGCCACGCCGCCGTCCCGCAGCAGGCGCGGAGCGCTGCAGCGCGCGCCGATGAGGTATGCCAGCGCCGAGATCAACCGTTCGCGTGCGTGGCCCCCGCGCCGCGCCGCCGTCTTCAGAGCCCCGCCGTGCTCTTCCAGAACGCTGCACACGACAGCCGTGAAGAGAGCGCTCTTGTCGGCGAAGTAGTAGTAGACCGTCGGCTTCGTGACCGTGGCCTCGCGCGCGATGTCGTCGAGCGACGCCCCCCGCACGCCGCGCTCGCCCCAGAGGCGATCGGCCGCCTGGAGCACGCGCTCCCGCGTTGACCCCGCGGGCCCGCGCTTCCGCTGCGGCATGCGCGCGATTCTACCTACCGGTCGGTAGTCCTGGCGGCGCGACGTTACGGCTCGCTTGGTCGCGATCGGACAACGAAGTGTTCACGGTCGAGACGCGACGACGGTCGCGCGCTCCACACGCGAGCGCGGCGTCGATCGCTTTCGCAGATCTGAGGCGCTCGCGTTACCCCTCCCCGCGTCGGGCTTTGTCTC
>DASYUC010000078.1:0-2686 GCA_036001645.1 Candidatus Limnocylindria bacterium | reverse complement strand
GGCGTGCACCCGTACGACGCGGTCGAGTGGGAGCTGCGCGACGCGGTCATCCCGGGCGACGGCGGCAACGTGTTCGAGCAGAAGGGCGTCGAGGTCCCCGCGTTCTGGTCCCAGACCGCCACGAACGTCGTCGCGTCCAAGTACTTCCGCGGCAAGCTGGGCTCGGCGAAGCGCGAGCGCAGCGTGCGCCAGATGATCGACCGCGTCGTCGGCACGATCGCGGCGTGGGGACGCGAGGGCGGCTACTTCGCCGGCGACGCGGACGCGCGCGTCTTCGCGGACGAGCTCACGTGGCTGCTGCTGCACCAGCACGCGTCGTTCAACTCGCCGGTCTGGTTCAACATCGGTGTGGAGGGCGCGCGCCAGCAGGCCTCGGCGTGCTTCATCCTGTCGGTCGACGATTCGATGGACTCGATCCTCGACTGGTTCAAGACCGAAGGGGTCATCTTCAAGGGCGGATCCGGCAGCGGGATCAACGTGTCGTCGATCCGCTCGAGCCGCGAGCAGCTCTCCGGCGGCGGCCTCGCGTCGGGGCCCGTCTCGTTCATGCGCGGCGCCGACTCGGTCGCGGGCTCGATCAAGTCCGGCGGCACCACGAGGCGCGCGGCGAAGATGGTCGTCCTCAACACGGACCACCCCGACGTGCGCGAGTTCATCTGGTGCAAGGCGAAGGAAGAGAAGAAGGCCTGGGCCCTCGGCGAGCAGGGGTACGACATGAGCCTGAACGGCGAGGCGTGGCACTCGATCCAGTTCCAGAACGCCAACAACTCCGTGCGCGCCACGGACGAGTTCATGAACGCGGCCGAGTCGGATCGCGAGTGGACGCTCCGCGCGGTGACGACCGGCGACGCGCTCGAGACGCTCAAGGCGCGGCAGCTCCTGCGCGAGATCTCGGAAGCCGCGTGGCAGTGCGGCGACCCCGGGATGCAGTTCGACACGACGATCAACGACTGGCACACGCTGCCGGCCTCCGGTCGGATCAACGGCAGCAATCCGTGTTTCCCGGCCGACGCGCGCGTACACACGACCCGCGGGCTGATGCGGATCGACGACCTCTTCGAGCGAACCAAGGCCGGCGAAGAGATCGCCGTGTACACGCATCGGGCCACAGCCGGCGCCGGCGCGCAGGGCGTGCTGACCTCACTTCCGACGGCGGTGATGCGGAACGGGACCTCGCCCGTCGTACGCCTGCGATTCCGGAACGGGGCCGAACTGCGCTGCACTCCGGAACACCGGATCTGGACGTTGAACCGAGGTTGGGTCGAGGCGAAGGATCTCTCGTTCGCCGACCGCCTACTGATCAACGACTCCCCGACGCTCGCCAGCGAAGCGGCCTGGGAGCTTCCCGTGACGGTCGGCACGCAGGCGAAGTCATTCACTCGTGGCGGTCACGTCGCATATGCCGAGTTGCCGTCGCGATGGAGTGAAGGACTCGGAGAGCTTCTCGGTCATCTGATCGGAGACGGCGACTTGACCGATGCCCGCACCGAGTGGGTCTACGGCGCAGACGACATCACGAACGGCCTTCTCGACTCGCACGTTGGTCTGCTGACCGAGCTCGTAGGTGGCGTCTCACGCCAGAACATGGACAACGGCACTGTCCAGCTCCGGGTCGGAAGCACCGCTGTTCGTGGGTTCTTCACCGGTCTCGGCGTGACGTCTGCGCGCGCTCCATACAAGCGTGTGCCGGCGAGCGTTTTCCTCGCGCCGACCGAGATCCAGACCGCGTTCCTGCGAGGCTTGTTCGGCGCAGACGGCTGCGTCGCGCGCCAAGAGAATGGCAAGGCCAGCCGCTACGTCGGACTCGGGAGTCACAGCGAGGCCCTCCTCAAGGATGTCCAGAAGCTCCTGAACGCGTTCGGTGTTCGGGCGCGCATCTATCGCGTGACCGCGAAAGAGCCGACTCGTTTCGGCTACGTGCGAACGGACGGCACCGCCGTCGAATATGAGTCGGGTCAGGGGTTCGACCTGCGGATCACTGGATCGGACCTTGTGCGGTTCGAGGAGTGGATCGGCTTCTCGAGTCCGCGGAAGCGGGCGCAGCTGGAGGCGCTGATCCGCGAGTGCGGCCGGTACGAGACGAAGCCGGGCACGACATTGGTCGCGCGCGAAGAGGATGGTCAGGCCGTCGTCTACAACCTGACAGAGCCGATCCACCACTCATATCTGGTCGACGGATTCGTCGTGGCGAACTGCAGTGAGTACATGAGCGTCGACGACAGCGCCTGCAACCTCGCGAGCCTCAACCTCATGCGGTTCGTCGACGAGCGCGGCGATCTCGACGTCGAGCGGTTCAAGCGCGCCGTCGACGTCGTGTTCACGGCGCAGGAGATCCTCGTGGGCTTCACGGAGTACCCGACCGAGAAGATCACGCGGAACGCGAAGGCGATGCGCCAGCTGGGCCTCGGCTACGCGAACCTCGGCGCCTTCCTCATGTCGCGCGGGCTCCCGTACGACTCGGCCGAGGGCCGTGCGGTCTCGGCGGCGATCACCGCCGTGATGACCGGCGAGGCGTACGCGCAGTCGGCGCGCATCGCCGCGGTCGTCGGCCCCTACGACGCGTACGCGAAGAACAAGGCCGGGCACGACCGCGTCATGCACAAGCACCGCGAGGCGGCGTACCGGATCGCGTCCGACCTCGTGCAGCCGGCGCTCCTGTCCGCGGCGCGGAAGGTCTGGGACGAGG
>DASYUC010000077.1:0-13626 GCA_036001645.1 Candidatus Limnocylindria bacterium | reverse complement strand
CCGCCCAAGTTGATCGTGCACGTCGTTTTACCGACGCCACCCTTTTGGTTCGCGACCGCGATGACCGTTCCCACGCGCTTCCTCCCGTCGTTTCCGTCCCCGGAACGACGCGCACGTGCGGAAGCGGTGCACGTGACTCCCCTCGCGGCGCCCGACCTAGCATAGCCCGACTTCTGCAAAGACAACGTACAGACAGCGGGAATCGGTTCGCGGGCCTCACGTTCGGCCGGCCAATAAGGGGGCCCGTTGCGGGTCGCGCCGCCGCCGTACCATCGCCGTGGCGGACCTCGGCGCGATACGCACGGGCCCGTCGTCGGCCGCATGTGGCGAGCAAACTCGCACGGCGGCGCTCCCAGGGCCCGTAGCTCAGTGGTCTAGAGCGGCGGACTCATAATCTGCTGGTCCTTGGTTCGAATCCAAGCGGGCCCACCAGTGCGGACGACGGGCCAACGCCCTCGGAGGATGTCCTGACCGTTTCCCTCGCGGACGTCGAGCGCGCCCGCGCCGTCGTCGCCACTCACATCACCCGGACCCCACTTCTGACGAGCCGGTCGCTCGGCGAGCGCATCGGCGCCAAGGCCTTCCTCAAGGCCGAGAACCTCCAACGGACGGGTTCGTTCAAGCCGCGCGGCGCGGTCAACGCGATCCTGGGGCTCAGCGACGCCCAGCGCGCGAACGGCATCGTGACCATGAGCGCCGGTAATGCGGCGCAGGCGATCGCATACGCCGGACGCGCGGTGGGCGCGAAAGTGACGGTCGCGATGCCGCAATCCGCGCCAAAGACGAAGGTCGAAGCCACACGTGGTTACGGCGCGGAGATCGTCTTCGCGCCGGACATGTTGGGTCTGCGTGCCCTGGTCAAGGAGATACAGGAGCGGCAGGGCTCCTACTTCCTCCACCCGTACGACGACGACGGCATGATCGCGGGTCATGGAACGTGCGCGCTCGAGGTGCTCGACGACCTTCCGGACGCGGATCTGTTCGTGGTCGGTGTCGGCGGTGGCGGACTCATCTCCGGCATCGCCGTCGCGGTGGCGGCGAGACGCCCGGGTGCTCGCGTGATCGGGGTCGAGCCGGAGGGTGCGAATGCGGTGCGGCGCGCGCTCGACGCCGGCTCGCCGGTCCCGCTGGAGCGCGTTCAGACCGTCGCCGACGGCCTGGCGGCGCCGATCGCGGGTGTCCGCAACCTCGAGATCATCCGCCGGCACGTCGCGGACGTGGTCGTCGTGCCGGATGAGGTGATCCTCGAGGGTGTGCGGTTCCTCGCCTCCCGCGCGCGGCTGGTCGCGGAGCCCGCGGGCGGAGCTGCCGTTGGGGCGCTCCTCGCCGGGCGCGTCGCCGCGAGGCCCGGCGAGAACGTCGTCGCGATCGTGTCCGGCGGCAACGTCGACCTTTTGCGCCTGGCCGAGTTCCTCAGCGCGTGAGGCGGGCCGTCCTGTACACCGACGGGGCCGCGCGCGGCAATCCCGGTCCCGCCGGTTCGGGCGCGGCGCTGGTGGATGAGAACGGCCACGTGGTCGCCGAGGCGATGCGCCATCTCGGCCACGCGACCAACAATGTGGCCGAGTACACCGCGCTGATCATCGGTCTCGAGGAGGCGCGCAAGCATGACGTCGAGGACCTCGAGGTGCGCATGGACTCCAAGCTCGTCGTCGAGCAGATGAACGGGAAATGGCGGATCCGGCACCCGAACCTGCGCCCGCTCGCGATCCGCGCGGGCGAGCTGCTGGCGCACTTCCCGAGGTGGCGCATCCGGCACATCCCGCGCGACGAGAACGCGGTCGCCGACCTGCTCGCGAACCGCGCGATCGACGAATCCAGATGACGGGCGACGAGGATCCGCTCGGCTCACTCGTCGCGCGCAGCGTGGGCGGTGACGTTCGGGACGTGCGCGCCGAAGAGCTCGCGGTGGAAGACGGCATCGAGCGAAAGCGGCTGCATTTCACGAAGGACGGTCGCGTGACGACCGTGCTGTTCGAGCGTAGCGCCAGAGGCACCGTGATCGAGGCGCAGCTCGTGCCGTTCCTCGCGCGCAAGACGGAGCACGTGCCCCGCGTGCACTCGCGCGGGATCCCGCCACCGCACACGTCGCTCGGCCCGTGGCTCCTGCTGGAGGATCTCAGCGAAGCCGCGAACGCGTGCGACGGGGACGCGGGCGACATCATCAGGGCGAAGATCGCGGTCGAGCGCGCTGTCCTCGCGGACGCTCCCGCGCTGCGCGCGCTTCGCGTGCCGGTGCGCACACCGCTGGACATCGTGCGAGAGGAACGCGGCGACGCGAGCGCGGAGGAGGCCGCGCGCGAGCTCGCCGCGTGGCCGGTCACGCTCGTCCACGGCGACCTCATCTGCGAGCGGGCGCGACGCACCGACCGCGGCGTCGTGCTCATCCGCTGGTCGTCGGCGCACCTCGGCTGTGGTCTGCTCGATGCCGTCCGCCTCGAGTCCGATCTGCGCGCACGGGGCCGGGCGCGCGATGCCGACGTGGTCATCGACGTCTACGTCGCCGAGAGCGGCGGGCCGACCGACGACGCGCTCGTGCGCGCCGCGAAGCGCATGGATGCCCTGGTTCGCGAGGCACGCCGCCGGTAGAATGGACGTCCGAGCAGGCCAGACGGTCGCGGCGGCGAAAGCCGTCGAGGAAAGTCCGGACTCCACAGGGCAGGGAAGCGGGTAACACCCGTCCGCCGCGAGGCGAGGACCAGCGCCACAGTGACGATCCGCGAAAGCGGGTGAAACGAGGCAAGCTCTTCCCGGAGCAAGGCGATGTATGGGGGCGATGGCGTGGCCCGCGCCGTCCCCGGGTGCGCCGCTAGAGGCGGAGGGTGACCTCCGTCGCAGAGAGATGACCGTCCACGACGGGATCCGGCTTATTGGCCTGCTCGGAACTCACCCCCAGGCCGATCGCGCGCGCGAGGAAGAGCGTCCCCGGCAACAGCATCGCCGCGCTCGACAAGAGGCCCAGCGCGATGCCGTACGTATTGCCGATCGCGCCCGAGATCGGGCCGCCGCCAACCTGGCCCATCGAGCTCGCCACGCTTGTGGTCGAGAGCACCGTGGCGCGAACGTCCCCCTCGGTGCGCCGGATGAGCCAGGCGGTGAACAGAGGATAGAAGGATGCTCGGAGCATCGCGTTGATCGCATACGGCACCAGGGCGAGCGCCCACCAGGGTGCGAGCGCGAAGAGGGTTTGGCATGCGACGCGAACGAGCTGCAACGCCACGAGCACGCGAGACACGGCTCGCTCGTCGAGGTTCCGCACCGCACGACGCACCACCTGTGCCGTGGCCATGATCAGGATCGTGAAGACGAGCGACAGCACGCCGAACGCGACGACCGGTGTGATGCCGAACGGCGGGAAGCCCAAGTTGAGCAGCAGGCGCGCGTCGGACAGGCGGTCCCAGCCTTCGCTCGCGGCGCCCCAGAAGAACTGCGCACCTAACAGAGCGACGAGGAGCGCGCTGGTGCGGATCGCCATCAGCCCGCGACGCGCGGTGCCGACGGTCGCGCCCCAGCTGCGCGCCGCGTCGCGTCGCGGGTGATGCCGCTCGGGCATGACGAGCACCAGCAGGACCGCGAGGGAGACTCCGAGCGCGCCGCCCAGGACGATCGGGATACGTAGGTCGATCAGCGCGAGCAGGACGCCGATCGGCAGTCCGACGAAGCTCGCGGCTTGTGTGAGCTGCGTCTCTCGGAGGAAGAGCGCTTCGAGACCGTCGTCGTCGCACTCGCTGGCGACCCAGGCTTCTACCGCGCCCTGCGTGAACGCCTCGCCGAGCCCGCGCAGGACCTCGAAGCCGGCGATGGCGATGAAGACGGGGATGAGGCCCTGCCCCATCCAGGCGACCCCGATGATGGCGGTGCCCGCGATGACCGACAGGCGTCGGCTGAAGGTGTCCGCGAGCACACCCGTTGGGATCTCCCAGACGAAGTACGACGCTTCGAGCGCGGTCCCGACCAGCACGAGCTGGAGCGGATCGAGATGCGCGACTGTGACGTAATAGAGGAACCAGGCAGCGTTGATGAGCGACCACGCGAAGCCGCCCCAGGTCCCGAACAGCAGATAGACCGCCCGCGCAGACAGGCCAAGACGATCAGCGAACAACGACATCTCCTCATGCGCAAACTGGGATGCGGCGGAGGAGTGCGCCGCGGGGTCGCGTCAGCTCACGCGGAGGCTCGCGTGGTCCGGGCTAGGAGCGGACGCGGAGCGGCGCACGGTCGATAGCTGTCATTCGAGTGCGCCTCCCTTTCGTGGTGGCACCCACGCTAGCACGTCATTATTGGATCGCCGGGACACTTGGGAAGGGGGCGCTCATCCGGAACGGCCCCGAGCGCGTACTACGGCAGTACACGAGGAGGTGTCTATGCGTCTTCTTGCTGGGCTGACAGCCGCGGTGCTCGTATTGGGCGCCTGCGGGCCCGCAGCCGTTGCTCCGACCGCGTCCCCCACTGTCGCGGCCACACCGACCGCGACCCCGGCTCCAACCCCGCAGACCAAGTTCGTCTTCACCGCCGACCTCAAGCCCTCGAATGAAGTGCCACCGATCACCGGGCCGGAGGCGACGTGTTCCGGCAAGGGCACGTTCACTCTGACCACTACCAAGGACGCCGCCGGAGTCATCACGGCAGCCAACGCGCTGTTCGAGACCGACGTCACCGGCTGCCCGGCCGAGACCAAGATCAACATCGGGCACATCCACAAGGCAGCTGCCGGCGTCAATGGCAGTGTCGTCGTCAACTCGGGGCTCACGGCGGGTGAGCTCACGCTCACCGCCGGCGCCGGGAAGATCAACAAGACGCAGCCGACTGTCGACGCCGCTCTCGCGGCCGACATCATCGCCAATCCGGCGAACTACTACATGAACTGGCACTCGACGCTGGCTCCGGGTGGGGTCATCCGAGGTCAGCTCGTCAAGATGTAACCGACCGTCCGTCCTCCGCTGGAACGCCCCTCGGTCTCGGCCGAGGGGCGTTCGCGTTTCAGGCGCGGCCGACGAGCGCGCCGACGTTCACCTCGAGCCACGCGAACACCATCGCGAAGCGCTCGCGCACCTGATAGATGACGACGCGATATCCCGTGAACTCGGGAGCGACGACGCCGTCCGCATCGATGCCGATGCGCCGGCACGTGTACACGGCTCGCGCCAGGTGCTCCTCCTGACTCACCACGATCAACCGACGCACCTGGAACGCGTCGCGCGCCTGCACGCAGCTCGCGAGCGTGCGCTCGCCGCCGGCGTCGAGGAGGATCGCGCTCGGATTCACGCCATGCCCGATCGCGTATGCGCGCATCGCGCCGATCTCGAAGGTGCCGTTGCCACCGCTCATGAGCAGCGTGCGCACGCGCCCGAGTCGCAGCAGCTCCATGCCGACGTCGAGACGGTTCGCGAGAGCCGGACTCGGTCTCCCGTCCGCGTACACCTCGGCGCCGAGGATGAGTGCGACCGGTGCGTCGGGCGCGCTCGACGCGTGGGCGAAGAGATGGTCGCGCAGCTCGATGCGGATCGAGACGTTGATCGCGATGAGAGCGAGCAGCCCCGCGGCGACGAGGACACCGAGCGTTCGCAGCCAGGGTCTGGGGTGTCGCACGCGATGCAGGGTACGTGGCGCAAGCGAGCGACCGCCGCATCGGCTATGGCATGCACCTTGCGAGCCAGCTGGCCGAAAAGGAGGTGCGGGCAATGCTGTGGACCATTGTTCTGGTCCTTCTCGTCCTCTGGCTGCTCGGCGTCGTAGCACTGCCGACGGTCGGTGCGCTCATCCACATCCTGCTCGTGCTCGCGCTCGTCGTGCTCATCCTGCAGTTGCTCAGCGGGCGACGCGTAGCGCTCTAGCGCCGCATTGAACGGGCGAGGGGAGACCTCGCCCGTTCTCTCTGGCCGTTCGCGACCGTTGACGGCGACCGGACTCGCTTGGTATCGTGCGCACTCGCACGCTCGCGCGTGACTCGCTGAAAGGAAGTGGCGCAGTGCTCATCACCCCAAATGCGCGCTCTGGTGCCGTCGGGGCAATGCCTCGGCGGAGCCTGCCCACTCTCCGTTTGGTCTAGGGACTCGACTCCCGCTTCGTGACCTTCGGACCGTGGGCAAGGACCCACGGTCTTTTGGTTTCCAAGAAACGACGGGAGAACGAAGTGGCCACGCTGACAGCGACCAGACCAGTAGTCATACGAACGCCCGGCCGCGACGCGCTCGTGGCCCGGGCGGTCACGAAAACGTTCAAGACCTCCCGCGAAGGCGTCCGTCGTGCGGTCGACAACGTCTCGCTGCGCGTCGTGCGCGGCGAGATCTACGGCCTGCTCGGCGCCAACGGCTCCGGGAAGTCGACGCTCATCCGCATGTTCTCGACGCTCCTCACGCCCGACGAGGGTGAGGTGCGCGTGTTCGGTCTCGACATCGGTCACGATGAGGACGCGGTGAAGCGGCTGATCAACCGCGTCTCCGTCGAGGCGTCGTTCTTCAAGAAGCTCTCGGCGATGGAGAACCTCGTCTACTCCGCGCGTCTCTATGGCGTCGGGCCGGATGAGTCGCGCGGTAAGGCGCTGGCGATCCTTCGCCGACTCGGCGTTGACATGGATCGGGTCGACGAGCCGCTCGAGAAGCTCTCGCGTGGGATGCAGCAGAAGGTCGCGATCGCGCGCGCGTTCCTGACCGCTCCGACCCTGCTGCTCCTCGACGAGCCGACGACGGGGCTCGACATCCGCAGCAAGCGCGAGGTGCAAACGTTCGTGCGAGACCTCCGCGACGAGCACGACGCCACCATCGTGTTGACGACGCACGACCTCGATGAGGCCGAGCGTCTTTCGGACCGCATCGGGATCCTGCACGACGGACGTCTCGTGGCCGAAGGCACGGCCGACGAGCTCCGGGCGCGACACGGCGCCACGGCGCTCGAGGATGTCTTCATGTCGGTGACCGGCCGGCGGCTGGACGAGGCCGATGCGGCGGCCGAGGAGAAGACGAAGTGATGACCCAGATGGGCGGTCAGCTCGGACTCGCCTACGCCTTCGTCGAGCGCGAGATCGCGCTCTCGAAGCGTTATTGGGCGTGGGAGCTGGTCTGGCTCGTCTACGGCATCGTGACGTCGCTCTCGGTCGCGTACATCGGCCTCGCCCTGCCGGCCATCAGTGGCGGCGCGGTCGATCCGGCGGTCGTGTCGCGGACCGTCCTGTACCTGCTCGTCGGCACCATCGCCTGGCGCTTCCTCGGGATCATCTTCGAGAACATCGGCGAGGTGATCGCCTGGGAGCGCTGGGAGGGAACCATCGAGTACACGTTCATGTCGCCCGTCCCGCGCTTCACGCACCTTATCGGCATGTGCGGCGCGACGCTGGTGCGCGCGACTGCGTTCAGCATCGCCATCCTCGGCGCGGTCACGCTGTTCGTGCCGGTCGACCTGTCACACGCGAACGCGCTCTCCGCGATCGCCCTGCTCGCCGTTGGCGCGCTGGCGTTCGTCGGACTCGGCATCGCATCGGCATCGTTCCCCCTGCTGTGGACGGAGAAGGGGCTGCAGATGGCCTACATCGTCCAGGCCGTCGTGCTCCTGGTGTCGGGCGTCTATTACCCGGTCGAGGTGCTGCCCGCGTGGATGCAGGCGCTCTCGACGATCTCGCCGGCCACCTACGTGATCGAGGGCATGCGTATGGCACTGCTCGATGGCGCAGATCTCGTCACGCTGTGGCCGAAGGTATGGCCGGCGCTCGTCGTCGGCGTGCTCTCGGTACCGCTCGGTCTGCGCCTCTTCGTCGAGGTCGAACGCTACGCGAAGCGCACCGGTCGCCTGAAGCGGAGCGGATGATGGGCGAGCTCGAGTTCCGTCCGACGACGCTCGACGATGCGGCCTTCTACTCCGATGTCCTCTCGGCCGTGTATCCGGAGCGACCGACGGATCCGGTCGTCGAGCGCTACTGGTGGGCCCAGCCCGAGATCACATACCTGACGCGGCGGTTCGTCGTGAGCCGCGCGGGCCGCGCCATCGGAGTGGCGGACTTCGATCGGCCCTCGTGGGACAGCGTGCCGGATCGGCACGGCTACATCGGTGGCGAGGTCCTGCCCGAGCTGCGGGACGGGGCCACGCTCGAAGCGATCTTCGCCGAGATGGAGCGGCGTCTCGCCTCCGATGGGGCCGAGCGGATCGCTGTACGCGCGAATGAAGACGACGAGCTACGCATCGCCGCGATCCTCCGCCGCGGCTTCCGGGAGGACCGCCGCGGCAAACGGTGGCTCCTCGATCTCGTGGAGAACCGCGCGCGCATCGAGGCGATGGCGAACGAGAGCCGCAAGCGCATGCGCGCCGAGGGCGTAGAGCTGCTCACCATGGCGGAGGACGCCGATCCGGAGAAGCACGCAAAGGTGTGGAGGCTGAGCCTCGAGGCGCAGAAGGACGTTCCCACGACGCTGCCGCATCCCGAGGAGACGCTCGAGGACTACATGCAGTGGTTCAGGGCGCCGGACATCCGCGAGGACCGCTTCTGGCTCGCGCGCGAGGGCGGCGACATCGTCGGCGTGTCGGTGCTCGACTATCCGCCCGTTCGCGGGATCGTTGGCACCGCCTGGACCGCGACGGCGCGGCGCGTGCGCGGCCGCGGTGTCGCGCGCGCACTCAAGTGCGAGACCCTGATGCAGGCGATGGCGCTCGGCATCGACCGGGTGCGCACCGGCAACGACGCGGCGAACGATCCGATCCTGCACATCAACGCGACGATGGGTTACCGCCCATGGGTCGGGAGCGTCAACTACCTGAAGGACGCCGCGCGGAGCGGTTAGCGCTCCGTCTTGCTTGGCTCGGGACTGCGCTGCGGATACGGGATCGGGATGTACTCGACGCCCGGACGCCGCTGGGTCGCCTGCGGGTAGAGGTCCATCAGGTCGTAGACCGGGCGCGGGAGCTCGGTGCTGACCTTGATGCCAAGCTCGCGCAGCTCGTCGACGTCGAGCGGGTAGTCGTGCGTCCACTGTCCGCTGGCGATCGCTGTGGCGATCCGCTCCGCGTCAGCCTCGGTGTGGTGCTCGAGCAGAAGCTTTCGGACGGTCTCGTGCACCTGACGAAGCGCTTTTTTCGCGAGATCACCCAGGATGAGCGTCGTGTCGTCGCGGTTCGGATTCGGCTGCTCGAGCGCCTTCAGCACCGAGGCCGCGGCGAACGACGACTGGGCCGTGCCCAGCTGTGGGTCGACGGGGCCGAGCACGGCGTTCTGATCCATCACGATCTCGTCCGCCGCGAGGGCGACGAGCGTGCCGCCCGACATCGCGTAGTGCGGCACGAACACGGTCACCTTGCCCTGCCGCCGCTTGAGCGCGAAGGCGATCTGCTCCGACGCGAGGACGAGCCCGCCAGGGGTATGGAGCAGGAGATCGACGGGCATGTCCGGCGGCGTGAACCTGATCGCTCGCAGCACGTCCTCGGAGTCCTCGATGTCGATGTAGCGCGCGATCGGGAAGCCGAGGAAGCTCATGGTCTCCTGGCGATGGATCATCGTGATGAGGCGTGAGTGCCGCGATTGCTCGACCGCCCGGATCGCCGCTTGGCGGCGCAGCTCGAGCATCCGCTTCTGCAGCACCGGGATGAAGAACTGCGCGATGAAGAAGAGGAAGAAGATCGAGTTCAGGTCGAACACAGACGCAGCATGCGCCAATCGCGCTGTCGCGGCGAACCGCTTTGCGGGGTCCCCATGACCGCGGGTAACCTCAGCGGATGCGTCCGCCACCGCCGCCTCTGACCCCGCGCGAGGAGGCGGCGGATGTGTGGCACGGCGAGCGGGTCATCGACCCGTACCGCTGGCTCGAGGACACCGACAGCGAGCGCACGCGCGTATGGACGGAGGCCCAGAACGCACGCACGCACGCCGTCATCGACGCGGTGCCCCAGCGGCCGTACTTCGCGAGGCGGATCCGCGATCTGCTCGCCGTCGGGCTCCTGGACACGCCCCGCCCGATCAGCGGCCGCATCTTCCACACGCGGCGCTCCGGTTCACAGCGTCAAGCGGTCCTCTATGTGCGCGACGCGGCGGACGGGACGGATCGCGCGCTCGTCGATCCGAACGCAATGGACGCGGCGGGTCTGGTGACCATCGACTGGTACTTCCCATCGCACGACGCGCGCTTCGTCGCGTACGGGTTGTCGCGTGGCGGCGACGAGATGTCGACGCTGCACGTGAACGAGGTCGCGACCGGCCGCGAGCTCACCGAGCGGATACCTCACACGCAGCGCTCGACCGTGGCGTGGGCGGGCGACGGCTTCTACTACTCGGCGAGTCCGGCACCCGGGTCGGTCGCGCCCGGTGACGAGCACTACTACCGCCGCGTGCGGTTCCATCGCCTGGGGGACGATCCCGCTCGCGACGAGACCGTTTTCGGAGAGGGCCGTCCGAAGGAGGACATCGTCTGGGCGCGCACATCGCCCGACGGACGACGGGTCCTGTTCCATGCCTTCAAGGGTTGGACCCGCAGCGATCTCTATCTCCTCGATCGTCGCGCACCGGAACGCGGCCTGCGTGTCGTGACCGAAGGAGCGCAGGCGATCAGCGAGGGATTCCCGCGCGACGACGCGATGTGGATCCGCACGAACCTCGGTGCCCCGAACTACCGCGTGGTGCGCGCCGAGTTCGACAGCCCGGAGCCTTCGCACTGGCGCACCATCGTGCCCGAGAGCGAGAACGCGCTCGAGACGTTCCACGTGACACGCGACCACGTCGCCGTCGTCACGCTCGCGCGCGCCACCTCCCGTGTGGATCTCTGGACCAAGGACGGTCGCCACGACCGCGAGGTCGCCCTCCCTGGTCTCGGGATGGTGGAGTTCGTCTACGGCGATCCGACCGGCGGCCTCGTTGGCCTCACGTATCAATCGTTCACGACGCCCCCCATCGCCTTCGTCGCCGACGCGCGCAGCGGCACGGTCCGCGAGCTCGTGCGTCTGCCGGCGCCCACCGGGCTCGACCCCGACGCGTTCGCGGTGGAGCAGGTCACCTACCCGTCGAAAGACGGGACCGAGGTCTCGATGTTCCTGGTGCATCGCCGAGACGTCACGCCGAACGGCGCCGTGCCGACGGTCCTGAACGGCTACGGCGGATTCAATGTCTCGCGGACGCCGCAGTACATCGCGGGCGCGGCAGCGTGGGCCGAGGCCGGCGGCCTCTTCGCGTTTCCGAACCTGCGCGGCGGCGGCGAGTACGGCGAGCGCTGGCACCGGGATGGAATGCTCGAGCGCAAGCAGAACGTCTTTGATGACTTCCATGCCGCGGCTGAGGCGCTGGTCGCGCGAGGTTGGACGCGGCCGGAGCGCATCGGAGTTTCCGGCGGATCGAACGGCGGCCTGCTCACCGGTGTGGCGCTCACCCAGCGGCCAGAGCTCTTCGGCGCCGTCTATTGCGCCGTGCCGCTGCTCGACATGCTCCGCTATCAGAACTTCCTCATCGCGCGGCTCTGGATCGCCGAGTACGGCAGCGCGGAGGATGCCGAGCAGTACCGGTGGCTCCGCGCCTACTCGCCATACCACCATGTGCGCGAAGGCATCCGCTATCCGGCGGTGCTGTTCACGACCGCCGAGGGCGACAGTCGCGTCGATCCGATGCACGCGCGCAAGATGGCGGCGTTGCTCCAGGCGCAATCGGCCGAAGATCCCGACGCGACCGTGCTACTGCGCGTCGATCGCGATGCCGGCCATGGGATCGGGAAGCCGCTCGACAAACAGGTGGACGATCTGGCGGACCAGTATTCGTTCCTCGCATGGCGGCTCGGCCTGGAGCCGGGACGCTCGGCTATGCTCGATCCCAGGTGAACATCCTCCGGCGCCTACGCGAGCAAGCGAAGGAATACGACTGCAGCGTCTGCGGCGCCAATCACGCGCGCTCCGAGATCCGCCTTCTGGGCAGGCTCGAAGCCGCGTGGATCGTCCGCGTCACGTGCTCGCGTTGCGAGACCGCGTTCAAGCTCCTCGTCTACGTCGACCGGGAACGCGCCTCACTCGCGCCGATGAACGAGCGGCCCGTGCGTGGCAAGCGTCCTCCGGTCTCGCTCGACGAGGTCATCGATGCGCACGAGTTCCTCGAGCGCTTCGACGGCGACGTGCGCGCGCTATTCGCCGGTAAGGGAAAGGCCGTCGGCTCGACCGAGACCTAGCAAATGGCGAAGAACGCGGTCATCACCGGTTGGGGGTTCTACGTACCCTCGCGCATCATGACCAACGCCGAGCTCGAGCGGATCGTCGACACCTCGGACGAGTGGATCGCGACGCGGACCGGCATCCGGGAGCGGCGCATCGCGTCGGATGGCGAGACCACCTCATCGATGTCCACGCGGGCGGCGCGTATCGCGCTCGACCGCGCGCGGCTCCGGCCACAGGACGTGCAGATGATCATCGTCGGCACCTGCTCGCCGGACTATGTGTTCCCCGCGACCGCGTGCTTCGTGCAGAACGAGCTCGGAGCGGCGAGAGCGGGTGCGTTCGACATCGAGGCCGCATGCACGAGCTTCGTGTCCGCGCTCGCTGTCGCGCGCGGCATGATCGTGTCGGGCGCGATCACGAACGCGCTCGTCATCGGCGCCGAGACCCTGTCGCGGTTCTTGAACTGGAAGGACCGCACGACCTGCGTGCTATTCGGCGACGGCGCGGGCGCGGTCGTCCTCGAGGCCACGAATGCGTCCGTCGGGGTCGAGTCGGTGATCTTGCACAGCGACGGTTCGCAGGGCGACAAGCTCATGATCCCCGCCGGTGGCGCCCGCATCCCGGCCACTCAGGCGACGCTCGACCGGGGTCAGCACCTCATCACGATGCAGGGTGGCGATGTGTTCAAGCTCGCCGTGAAATCGATGGCCGACGCCGCGGAAGAAGCGCTGGCAGAGGCCGGGCTCGGCCTCGACGACATCGCGCTGATGATCCCGCACCAGGCGAATATCCGGATCATCGAGCAGGTCGCGAAGCGCCTGCACTTTCCGATGGAGCGCGTCTTCGTGAACATCCAGCGCTACGGCAACACCTCGGCCGCGTCGATCCCGATCGCGATCTGCGAGGCGGAAGCGACCGGACGGCTGCGCCGTGGAGACAAGGTGCTCCTCGTGGCGTTCGGTGGGGGATTCACCTGGGGCGCGTCGGTCCTCGAGTGGTTCGGGGCGCACGACGGGGTGCGACCGCCGGGCCCGCTCGAGCGCGCGCGCGGCGCGATCGAAGATGTGGTCGAGCGGGTGCGACCGGTCTAGCTGTCGCCGCGCGCAGGAGCCAGCAGGCGCAGCGCTCTCTCGAAACGGGCCCGCTCGGTGGAGACAGCGGCGCATCGCTCTCTCGAAACGGGCCCGCTCGGCTCGCTCTCTGCTTCGCGAGCTTCCTATCGCGGGCTCGACTCTCGTTCGCGATGCGCCCGCTGTCTCCGGGCTTGACCTGGACGCCGTTTTGACTGCGCGTCCTGCGCTACGTGCGCTCGAGCACGGGTGACCGCCATCGAACTTCGCCGCATCACTCCCCGTCATCGGCGCGTCTCGTCCAACGGGATGGTCTCAGCGGTGTCGCGGATCGGATTGACCTATTGACAGAGCGACCGAGTGGTGGAGAATGCCCACTGCGTGGTGAGTAGTGGGGAAGGGTGGGGCATCCTCCCCCAGGACGAGAAGGGTAATTGGAAGGTTTCTTCGC
>DASYUC010000076.1:0-2501 GCA_036001645.1 Candidatus Limnocylindria bacterium | reverse complement strand
AGACGGCGACGTACGCCAAGCGCCGATTGACGAGTTGCTCTCCAGCGCGTGCCGTGTCGACGTGCACGAGCACGCGATCGGCGGTCTGTCCCTGACTGCTGTGGCTCGTCACGGCGTAGCCATAGTCCAGGTGTGGATACGCGCGGATGTCGAACCGAACGTTCCGGCCCGAATCGAGTTGCACACGAACGTGACCGCTTGGGTCGATCTGGTCGATGCGTCCGAGCTCGCGATTGGCGACGCGGTGTCTGGCGCATGGGGCGGTGGTCTGCACCCGTTCGTCAACCGCAAATGCGCGTTCGACCTCCCGATACACCGTCACTCCCTGCAATCGTCTCGGGTCGTAGGTGATCCGTTCACCGATGTCCCGTCTGACCGTGACGAGGTTCTCGTCCGCATGGACCGCCTCGACGCGCGCGGACTCGCCCGACTGAATGTCGACCGCTTTGCTTCCTGTCGTATATCGCACGACGTCGCCCACCTCGTAGCGCTGGGCCCACTGGCGGTCTGCGCCGGTCATCTCTGAGCGAGGCACAAGGACTCGCAGGCGGTGGTCGCGCTGGTCGACGAGACAATCCCCTTGCATGAGCCGGTGAATCGTCTGGTTAATCTCCTCGCGCGTTTGGTTATCCGCCGAGACGACCAGCGTGCCATCCGGGTCTCTCGCATACTCGCGCGCGATGGTGGCGAACCGCTCGTCACGGTTGGCAATCTGATGCACGCGACCTTGACCGTCAAGATGACGGATCGCGCTGGGTACGTCGCCGCGCGACAGCTCCTCGACGACCTGTTTTAACGACGGATCCTGCTGGCGCACGATGATGTCGAGCCGGATGGTCCGAATGCCCGCTTCCTGCAACTGTTGGTACGGTCGACCGGCCTCGACGGCCTGATGCTGCCGTACATCTCCCACCAGCAGCACACGATCCTGCGATCCGAGACGCTGGAGGAATTGATGCATCTGCGTCGTGCTCGCGAGACTGGATTCATCGAGGACGTACAGCCGTGTGTGCCCGTCGGGGGACTGCTGACCGCGCGCGAGGTAGCGTTGCAAGGTCGTGGACGGAATACCTGCGTCGGCCAGCTTCTGGGCGGCGCGAGAGGCGGGCGCAAGGCCCTCGACGATGTACCCGTCTCGCTGGGCCACCTCGCGAACCGCGGCCAGCGCCGTCGTTTTCCCGGAGCCGGCGACACCCTCTAACGCAACCACCCTATCGCGGTTCTCGAGGATGTGCAGCACCGCCGCCCGCTGCGATTCGTTCAGCCGCGGATACAGAGCGGCGACTTCGTGACGCGTCACGGCGCGCCCGAGCGAGGGCTGTGTCTCCTGGCCGACGCGCATCTTGGCGATCGTCTCGCGTTCCAACGCGATCATGTCGCGTGTCGTCAACGCGCGCCCTGGCGCACTGGGGGGCTGTGCCGCGGCGAGGAACTCCCCCGTCGCGAGGCGTGCCTCCAATTCAGTCCGGACGGCACGGACGGAGACATCCCCCATCGATCGCTTCAACGCGTCGCGCAGTAGCGCGCGCTCGTCCACGACGGCCGCGCGCTCGAAATTCCGGTTCTTCGCGAACGTCAGCGCCACGGTCGCCGACATGTCGGACCCTCGCGGCTCAATACGCGGACTTCGCGCCCGCGCCGCTTCGACGACCCGCGCCGGCTCATCGCCGAACCGTGCGGCCAGCTCGCGATGCCGTCGCTGCATCTCGGCATGCGAGATCTGGCGCTTCGATTCGCGGGTCTGATGAGCGGCAATCTGCGCCGCCGCGGCGCCGTGTTGCTCGACCTTCGCGAGGTGGTCCTGAATCTGCCGCCGGCGGGGACTTGACGCCTCGAGGTACGCGGCCGTGTACCCGCGGATCTCCGGTTGACCGCTCGCGCCGCGCTCGATCTCATAGCCGAGCGCGCTCAGGCGCGCGGCCAGGTCCGACCGGTACAGCGCGGTGGCGTACGCCTGGGTGCGATAGAGTTCGCGCGGCTGAAGCGCCCGTGTCTCGCCGTTCGTGCGCTCGGTGACGTTGAAGATCACCACATGGGTATGGAGTTGCGGGGCGGCGTACCCCTCCACCGGGCGTGCGCTGTCGTGCTCAAAGGTCGCGGCGATCCAGCGGCGGGTCGTCTCAGGGGCCTGCGTGCCGCCGATGCGCGCCTGGACGTACCGCTCCATCTCGTCCAGTGCCGTGCGGACACTCGCGCGATGCGCCGCGGCCACTCGCGCATCGCCGCCGACCAACGCCGTCACCGAGACACTCTTCGGTGCGGAAAAGGTCGCGTCCCACGCGGCCCGGTGCTCCATCGTGCGAACGTGCTCCCCATCCGCGTTGGTGTACGTGCGGGCACGTTGCGACTGCACCACCACGTCGCCGCTGATCGGGTGGCGGCCCTCCGCCAGTCGGTCCATCGCCTGGTCCTGCACCTCTCCCGTAAGTCCCCACGCCTCGGCGAGTCGACCATGCCACTCCCCCACAATCGCGTCGGCAACGGTGTAGTAGTTGTCGCGC
>DASYUC010000075.1:0-3981 GCA_036001645.1 Candidatus Limnocylindria bacterium | reverse complement strand
GGGCATGGCCGCGCTCGTCGCGTTCGACGCGACGAAGGAGCCGACGCAGGTCGCCGAAGAGATGCGCGAGGTCGCCGAGCGCGCGCACGGCATCGAGGTGACGCGCGCGAGCCGCTCGACGACGGTGGACGGGCAGGACGTGCGAGCGGGCGAGGCGATCGCCCTGCTGGATGGCCGCGTTGTCGCGCACGGTGAGGACGAGGTGACCGTTCTGGTCGATGCGGCCAAGCGTCTTACCGATGCCGAGCTTTTCACGCTGTACTCCGGCGCCGACGTCGACGCGTCGCGCGTGCAGCACGCCGCTCAGCGGCTCCGCGCCGCGTGTCCCCGCGTCGAGGTCGAGGTGATCGACGGCGGTCAGCCGCATTACCCGTTCATCGTCGCCGCGGAGTAGTCGCCGTCCTGAGGGGTGGGGTCGATCTGACCCCACCCCTCGCGTTCGCTACTTGGGCGGAGGCGGCACGTTGCATGTCGCTGCCGCCGAGATGTTCCCAGACCCATCGACGGCGGTGATGATCGCGTCGCCGTTCAGGGTGATCTTCCAGTCGATGACGCCCGCACCCGGCTTGACGTTCGGTGTCGCGCCTGGTGCTTGCACGAGCTTGATCGTTGTTCCGGATGTATACGGGCCGGCGACGAAGCTGCTACCGCTATCGCGAACGAAGATCCTGGGACTGCCGGTCACGTTGTCGCTCGCCGACAAGACGTAGAAGCCGTCCGGGTTCTGTCCGCTCTTCGGGTTCGCTCCGGCGGTCGGCACGTTGTTGCCGGATGGGTTGTTCGTCGCTTCGCACATCGCCTTGGGCAGCGTGACGTCGTTCACGCCGATCGTGATCGACTCGGTAAAGCCCGTCGCGGGCTGGCCGTTGAGCAGGAACTGCACGGTGCAGTGGAGCGTCGCGCCTTGAGTGGCCGACGAGGCGACGGTGATCGTCTCGGTGAAGCTCGCGTCGGTGCCGCTCGTGACGGTGACGCTTGCGGGTGACAATGTCGCACTGAGACCGGCGTCGCACGACGCGGTCCAGGTCACGGTCACCGGCAGGTTGCTGAGCCCGGTGAGGATCGCGTTCGATACTTGGGCGGGCGTGGCCGCGGGCAGGAGCACGCCGCCGGTGGCGGTCGTTACCGCTGTCGCCTGGCCGGTGTTGTCGAGGCCGTCTCCGCCTCCGGACACGGGCACCGCGATCACAGCGATGTGCTCGGCCTGGAGGGCAGCGATGGCCTGAAGGAGCGTGTGCCCGTTGCTCGGGTCGTGGCCGGTCGCGTCACCGAACCACGCGATGATGCGGGTGGAGCCGGTGCGCCATCCCGTCGCCGGGCTGGTCGCGAGCTGGTAGAGCGCGTTGACCTGGGCTTCGGGTGTGTCGCAGCCGTTGCCAAGCGTCCAGGCGTTGATGCCCGCCTGGGCGGCCGGGATGCTCGCGGTGATCGCCTGGTTGAGGGTGTACGGCGCGGGATCGCAGTTGAAGTCCTGGTAGTTCGCTGCGCCGAACTGCGAGTCCGCCTGCGCCAGGCGCACGGTGTTCATGATGCTCGTCGCGTTCGTCTTCACGTTCCCGAGCGCCGCGTTCATCGAGAACGTCGTGTCGGCGAGGAACATGATGTCGGGCCGGGGCGGGATCGCCGGCGTGTGGACGGTCTTCGCGACCGTGAGGCTTTCCCCCGGGTCGAGGCTGTCGGTCACGGTCGGCGGATCGACCGGTGCGGCGAGCGCGCTCGCCGAGGTGAGCATGAGGATCGAGATCAGGGCCGCGCTGATGCGTCGGAACATCCCCGTTTCCTTCCTTCAATTGCGCCATTTCGGAGGCTTGATCGATAGAGACAACAAAGCCGCGGTCGCGCGATAGGCGACTACCCCCCTTGAGCGCCCTCCGCTCGGCGCTGGATGGTAAGTTCGGCTGATAAGACATCTGCCACGCTGCCAAACATATTTGTGTCGACTGCGTTGCAGACGGCGCGGCTCGCGGCACCATTGCCTGTCGTGATACCCACCGCCCCACCGCTGCATGGACCGCGAACCTCGCTCGAGCTCCCGGTCACGGCGCTCCCGGGGATCGGAGACGACTCGGCGAAGCTGCTCGAGCGCATCGAGATCCGCACGATCGGGGATCTTCTCTGGCATCTGCCGCGGACGTACGCGGACTTTTCGAAGTTCACGCCCCTGAAGAGCGTGCGCGCCGAGCAGGAGCAGACCGTCGAGGCGATCCTCGGGCGCATCAGCCAGCGGCGCACGGCGCGTGGGCAGCTCATGACCGAGGTCGAGCTCCTGGACCCGGAGGACCGCTCGCCGACGAACGTGCGAGCCACCTGGTTCGGCCGTCAGTTCATCAAGGAGCGTTACCCCGAGGGACAGCTCGTGCGGCTCTCCGGCAAGGTGAAGTTCTTCGGCCGCTCGTTGCAGTTCTCGAATCCGAAGATGGAGAACGCCGCCGCGGAAGCGGTGCACACCGGCCGCATCGTGCCGATGTACCGGCTCACCGAGGGGCTCAAGGAGGGTCACCTGCGGCGCTGGCTGCACACCGCGGTGATGGGCGGCGCAAAGCGAACGCCGGTCGTGCGCGAGGTCGCCGATCCGCTGCCGGAAGCGGTGCGCGTGCGGCGCTCGCTGGTGCCGATACAGGACGCGCTCCGCGAGGTGCATTTCCCATCGGAGTGGAAGGACCTCTTCAGCGCCCGGCGTCGCCTCGCGTTCGACGAGCTCCTGGTGCTACAGCTCGCGCTCGGCCAGCGGCGCGCGCGCTGGACGAAGGACGCGAAGGCGCTGCCGCTGCGCGCCGACGACGCGGAGGTCGCGCGCTGGATCGCCGCGCTCCCGTTCGCGCTCACCGCGGGGCAGCGCCGCGCCTTCGACAAGATCCGCGAGGATCTCGGCCGGCGCGTGCCGATGTCGCGTCTGCTGGAGGGCGACGTGGGGTCCGGAAAGACCGTCGTTGCGGCCCTCGCGGCGCGCATCGCGGTCGCCTCCGGCTCGCAGGCCGCGCTCATGGCGCCGACCGAGCTGCTGGCCGAGCAGCACCACCGTTCGCTCGCGACACTGTTCGCCGACGGCCCGCGTCACGCGCTGCTCACCTCGAGCGTCACCGGTGCGGCCCGCCAGGAGATCCTCGCAGGACTCGCGTCCGGCGAGGTCGAGGTCGTGGTCGGCACACACGCGCTCGTCGAAGAAGGAGTCGCGTTCAAGCGCCTCGGCCTCGCGATCGTCGACGAACAGCATCGCTTCGGCGTCCGGCAACGCGCCACCTTCCGCGAGAAGGGCATCGACCCGCACCTGCTGCTGACGACGGCGACCCCGATCCCGCAGACGCTGTCGCAGACCGTGTACCGCGATCTCGACATCTCGGAGCTCGACGAGATGCCATCGGGCCGTCAGTCGATCCGCACCGAGGTGCGCTCGCACGAGGCACTGCCGAAGGTCTGGCCGTGGGTCAACGAGCGGGTCGCAGCGGGGGAGCAGGTGTTCGTCGTGACGCCGCGGATCGAGGAGGACCCGGAGGACGACATCCCGAGCGCCGAGGCGACGTTCCGCGATCTCAAGGGAAAGGAGCTCGCGGGCGTGCGCGTCGGGCTGCTGCACGGACGCATGCCGGCGCGCGAGCGCGACGACGTCATGCGGCGTTTCGCGGCGCGCGAGCTCGACGTCCTCGTCGCCACGACGGTCGTGGAGGTCGGCATCGATGTCCCGAACGCGACGGTGATGATCATCCTCGGCGCGGAGCGCTTCGGGCTCGCACAGCTGCACCAGCTGCGCGGTCGCGTCGGTCGTCGCGGGCAGCGCGCGTTCTGCATCCTCGTGAGCGAGGCGGCGGACGAATCGGAGCGTCTCGCCGCGATGACCGAGAAGAAGCCCGGCACCGACATCCCGCTTGACGGCTTCGACCTCGCGAAGCGCGATCTGCAGATACGCGGCGCGGGTGAGTTCCTCGGCAAACGGCAGAGTGGCGAGGAGAACGAGCTGCGCATCGTCGACCTCGCCGACGTCGA
>DASYUC010000074.1:0-27647 GCA_036001645.1 Candidatus Limnocylindria bacterium | reverse complement strand
GGGTACGAGCCACCAAGGGGGGCAACTTAGAAGCCCTCGACGTCCTATCTTCATTGTTCCGGAGGGGTGGCAGAGTGGTCGAATGCGGCGGTCTTGAAAACCGCTGAGGCTTTCGGGTCTCCCTGGGTTCGAATCCCAGCCCCTCCGCCATGGAACCGCGCGCAGAGCCTAGATGTAGTGCTGGTGTGAAGTTCGCCCTGGTTGCGTGCCTGCTGCTGTCGGCCTGCGCACCTACCAGCCTCGCTTCAGAAAGTTCGCCCACGTTGCCACCGGACTGGTCGATCCGCGAAGCGGCCGGACTCCGGATCGCGGCCCCGACCGCGTGGCTCGGACCGGAAGTCCTTCCCGCGCGCGACTCAGCGGGTCCGCGTGCCTGGATCGTTTTCAAGGAACCGTCCGGTGCCGAGGCGCTCACCTTCATGACCTGGCGCGACGCCACAGCGAGCGCTCTCGCGAAGACGCAGTTCGAGAGCGAGCGACCGCAGGGCGATCTGAAGGACATCACGCTCAGCGAAAGTGGCCGTACGCGGGCCGCCGTCGCTGTCACGGCCTTCGCGGGCTGGTTCGACACGAACGCGTCGGGCAGCTACGAGTGCCGCCACCTCTTCGTGCAGGTCGACCCGACGCTCGTTGCCGATGTGATCGCCTGTGGCGCGCACGTACGCGGCAGCTCGACTCCCGCGCCCGACCTGCGCCGCGTGCAGGACCGCGTCGCCCTATGGCTCAGCCTGGCGGGACGGCAGCCTTAACAGACGCAGGCCTATCTCTTACCGGGTGCGGCCCCGGTCCATCGTGGGCCGCTCGGCTATGTCACTCCGTTTACTGAAACTCTGCAGATACGGTGGCAGAGCGAAACCTCCTCCCTGCACAGATACTCTCGCCGCGGTCGAATTGCGTTCGACATGTCGCGGAAGGGGTCGGCGGGCGCCTTCGAGCTCAGCCGCAACGGTGAGAGCATCGAGCTGGCGACTCCGGCACAACGCGTTCTGGCGTTCCTCGCTCTGCACGAGCAGCCTGTCCGCCGCAACCATGTCGCCGGCGTCCTCTGGCTCGACTCGAACGAGGATCACGCGGCCGGCAGTCTGCGGTCGGCGCTGTGGCGGATCCGACGGCGCGGTGGATCGATCGTCGAGGTCACGCAGCGCGGTCTCCGGCTATCGCCCACGGTGGGCGTCGACGTTCGGGAGACGATCGCGTGGGCGCGACGTGTCGGCGACGCGTCGCACGTGATCGAGGACGCCGACGTGCGCGAGGCTTTCACCGGCGGGGAGCTCCTCGCCGACTGGTATGACGACTGGATCCTGCTCGAGCGCGAACGGCTTCGCCAGCTGCGTCTCCACGCTCTGGAGATCCTGAGCCAGCGGCTGGTCGTCGCGGGCCGCTACGGCGAAGCGATGGAGGTCGCGCTCGTGTCCATCCGAAGCGAGCCGCTCCGCGAGAGCGCCCATCGCGCGGTCATCTCGGTGCACCTGGCCGAGGGGAATCCCTCCGAGGCTTTGCGCCAGTTCCGGCGCTATTGCGACCTCATCCGCGCGCAGTTCGGCTTGGCGCCGTCCGCGCTCATGAAGGGCCTTGTCAGCGCCGTTGATGTGCCGGTAACGGCTGGATGACACGGGGCTAGAATCCGCCGCGGTAGCTAGCGCCGCCCGCTTCCTCCCGATGGCGGCATGAGAACGCGCCGGTGTGAGCGAGTGCACTGAGGAGGTGCGTCGCCCAGCACGCGCGCAGCGTCAGCGGATTTAGGGAGGGGGATTTTCATGGCAGCACGTGCGGCCGCCGCATCAGGCGGCCAGGACTGGATCGAGCGGCAATTCAAAGTCCGCGCGTCTGGGTCCACGATCGGTACTGAGATCCGAGGTGGCGTCACGAACTACCTCGTCATGTCCTACATCCTCGTCGTGAACGCCGTCATCCTTTCGAACGCCGGCATCCCGTTTCCCGCGGTGGTCGCGGCGACGGCGCTCATGGCCGCGCTCTTCACCGGCGGCATGGCGCTCTACGCGAACTACCCGTATGCCGGCGCGGCCGGTCTCGGCATCAATGCCGTCGTGGCCTTCGGTCTCGTCAAGGGCGCCGGTCTCTCGTGGCAGGGCGCCATGGGCGTGGTCGCGCTCGAAGGTCTCGCCATCTGCATTGCGATGGCGCTCGGCGTCCGCCGCACGTTGCTGGACGCCGTGCCCGTTCCGATCAAGCTTGGCATCGGCGCCGGCATCGGCGCCTTCATCTTCGCGATCGGTTTCTTCAACGGTGGCCTTGCGGTCGGCACCGGCAATCCCGCGGACCCGGTCGCGCTCGGCAACCTCAACAGCGGCACCGCGATCGTCACGGTCGGCGGCCTGCTGCTCACGTCGTTCCTGTACTCACGCAACGTGAAGGGCGCGCTCATCCTCGGGATCATCGGCGCGACCGCGATCGGCGTCCTCGTGAACGCCGCGACCGGCGGCGCGACCTACGGCAACCTCCAGGGCGTCGCGGTCATGCCGACGACGCTGTTCTCCACGCCTGACTTCTCGACGATCGGCGCGGTGTTCACCAGCGGGGCGAACGGCTTCGCACTCCTCGAGGTCTTCCGGCTCGGCTTCTTCGTAGCGATCCTCACCGTCTTCTCACTCATGCTGTCCGACTTCTTCGACACCGCCGGCACCGTCGTGTCCGTCGCGTCCGAAGGTGGCTGGCTGAAGAAGGACGGGACCATCGAGCGCGCCGACCGCGTCTTCTGGGTCGACTCGCTCGGCGCGCTGTTCGGCGGCATCTTCGGCACGTCGAGCAACACCACGTACATCGAATCGGGCGCGGGCGTCGCCGAAGGCGCGAAGACGGGGCTCGCGAGCCTCGTGACCGCCGCGCTCTTCCTCGTGTCGATCTTTCTCGCGCCGATCGCGGGCATCGTGCCGCCGCAGGCGACGGCACCCGCATTGATGCTCGTCGGCTGGTTCATGTTCAAGCCGATCCTCGATCTCAACAAGATCGGGAACATCGACTTCGCGACCGGTTTCGCCGTGCTCCTCACCCTGTTCGTGATGCCTCTGACCTATTCGATCACGAACGGTGTGGGCGCCGGCTTCATCGCGTACTCGCTGCTCAAAGTCGCTGGCGGCAAGAGCAAGGACGTCAGCATGCCGATGTGGGCCGCGACGATCGCGTTCGCGATCTACTTCGCCGACCCGTGGCTACGTCAGTTCCTGCCCAAGTGATCTGATCCGTCCGGCACCTTTCGGACAACACAGGAGCCCCGCCCAGTGCGGGGCTCCTGTCTGTTCATCGCAGGGACTGCGCCCCTTCGACCCTGAGCGCGCGCACGCCGCGCACGAGTCCGAAGCAGCCCGACAGCATCATCGCGCCGTGCGGTGCCGCGAAATACCAGCCGAGCGGGGCGGCCATCGCGCGGTTCGGACCGGTGACCGCGACGAACGAGAACGGACCGGCGGCGCGGTAACGCTCGTCGAGCACGAGCGCGCCGTGGCCGTCGTCGTTGAAGACCTCGTCGTGCGTGATCGTGCCGGTCACGAGGCGGGCTATCAGCTTGTCGAGCTTCTTGGTGTCCATGGATTCGGTGTGGTGCTCCATGACGCCGAAGAGCTCCTCGCCGCGAACGAGCAGGCCGAGCGTGTGCTGGTTCCCGACATTGACGATGCACGCGCCGAGCTGCGACGCCTGACCGACGAGCTCGTCCTCGAGCGCGCCGAGCACGGCGGCGGGCCCGGTGTCGGCGACGATCGCGCCAGGCGCATCGGCCTGTATCGCGCGCAGCCGAGTCATGTACTCGGGTGGCTCGCGCCAGATGTGATCGGCGAGCGTGCTGCCCGGCGTGAGAAGACGGCGCCAGTGCTCGAAGCGGAAGAGGCGGTTGGAGTGCTTCGGCGAGAAGCCGTGATCCTGCGCGGCGACGGCGATGGTCGGCGGCAGGGTGACGTCATACGGCGCGAGCGCGCCGGCGAGGCGAGCCAGATCGAGGTCGCGCAGCTCGATGCGTTCGGCGCTGGCGGGCGCATCCTCGGTGATCACGATGCCGCGGCTGCGGAGCAGGTCGAGGTCGTCGTGGATGGTCCCGGCGGCGCGTTCGGTGGCATAGACCCGGAGGCCGGCCTCGAGGTGGCGCCAGACCGCGTTCGTCGTGTGATAGCCGCCCATGAGATTGCCGTGGAGGAACACGTCGCGCCCGGCCTCGCGGGCAGCCGCGATCTTCTTGCCGGCGATCGCCGTCGCGGACGGCAGGACAAGCTGGACGGCGTTCTCTATCGGCTGCGCGGGGTCGTAGAGGAGGACGTCCATCGTTCCCGCGCCGATGTCGATCGCGAGGATGCGATCGTCGGACATGAAGTGATGCTAGCGAGGACGCTAACCAATAGACTTGTGTCGTGACCCTCGGGGAGGTCGCATAGTGGCTGAGTGCCCAGGTTTGCTAAACCTGTAAGGATGCCGTAAGGCGCCTTCGAGGGTTCGAATCCCTCCCTCCCCGCAAGGCAGATCCGAAATCCGTTCTGTAGTGGATGACCACGAGATCGCATGGGCAGCTGGTTTCTTTGATGCCGAAGGGACGGCATGCTCCTCGCAGCGTCTTGATCGACCCAGCCGTGAGCGTCAGATGGCGGTCTATCAGGGCGGACGCGAGGCGATTCCCGAGGTGCTTCTTCGTTTCCAGCGAGCTGTTGGCGGACGAGGCAACATCACGGGTCCGTATCGCGATCGACTGTTTCACTGGAGCACGAAGAAGAACTCGGCGTTCGATGAGGTCATGACGCTGATGTGGCCCTGGCTGTGTGAAGGGAAGCGTACGCAGCTTCGGAGGGCGACCGAGACTGCTGGTCGCGTGATGCCACCCGCATGCGTGGAGCGTGCCGACGCGTCTCAAGCGCGCTCTACCGAGCTGGCTTGGGTCGCTGGTTTCTTCGATGGCGAGGGCTACATTGGCGCCGGCGGTTCGCTGGGAAAGCGAACGATCGAAATGTCTATCGGGCAGGCGAGCGCCGTCGCCATGCCGGTCACGCTCGCGCGAGTCGCTCTCGTGCTTGGCGTCGGCACGTTGCGCGGCCCGCGGATGCTGCCTAACGAGTGGTCGAAGCTGCCGCAATATGTTTGGACGGTGAGATCCTTCGAGGACGTCCAGTTCGCTACAGCGGTGCTGTGGCGATGGCTTGGGCCCGTCAAGCGCGCCCAGGCGCGCGACGCCCTGCTGCGGTACCGCGCACTGGGGCGCGCAGCGTAAGGGGCCGTCGGATGGCGCATCCCTACTGAGCCGCAACCGCTGCCGCGATTGCGACGATGCCCACTAGAAGCGCGCCCAGCGCGAACGCAACGGCAAGCCGGAGGATCGCAACGGAGTGAACGCTCCTACGCCTCGTCGTTCCGACAAGCTTGCGCGCACGCGCGGACTCCTCCTCGTTGACGAAGACGGTCATCTGGCCATGCGCCGACACTTGCCCCGTTCCAAACAGCCCGCGATCGACGCGCGCGGCAATCCCGGCCGCACGGAGTCGGGAGGCAATGACCTCCGCGGTGGTCTCGTCATTCGGGTAGGCGACCGGCACTTCGGGCATTTCCCGCCAATCTAGCGGCGATCCAGCGAACGTCGAGGGCGCCCAGCCGGTAGGGTCGTCTGGATGCGCCGCATCGATCCGTGGTTCGCCATCGCTCTCGTCGCGTTCTTCTCGCTGCTCTTCGTCGCGCTCTTCGGTGAGCGCATCGCGCCATACGAGCCGATCTACATGGTCGTCGAACCACCCAGGCTGCGGCCACCGTACGCCCCCGGTGAGATCTATCCGTTCGGGTCCGACAATCTCGGGCGCGATCTGCTCAGCGTCGTGCTCGCCGGTGCGCGCGCGACCATCGTGATCGCGACGATCGCGGGTCTCGCCCGAGTCCTTTCCGGACTCGTCATCGCGACGGCGGCGAGCTGGTGGCGTCCGATGCGCGTGATCGCGGACTCGCTCGCCGAGATCGTCTCGGCGGTGCCCGCGACGCTCGTTGCGCTGCTCGTCGTCCTCGTGTTCGTCCGCGGCGATCCGCAGATCCTCACGTTCGTCGGCGCGTTGCTGCTGACGGGCTGGGCAGGCCCATATCGGATCGCCCGCGCCGAGCTCGATCGCCTCCGCCGCTCACTGTTCAGCGAAAGCGCTGCCGCGCTCGGTGTTCGCCGTGCGCCACTCTTCGGTCGCCACCATCTGCCGCATCTCGTCCCGGTGCTCGCGGTGTCCACGGCGCAGCAGTCCGTGGCGTCACTGGTCGCCGTCGCCGAGCTCGGAGTCCTCGGCTACACGATCGGCGCGACGCGGCGGCTCTTCGACCAGTTCATCTCGACGATCCCGGAATGGGGCGGGATCCTCGCGAACAGCCGGAGCCTCGAGAACCTCTGGACCACACGCTGGGTCATCCTCGTTCCGGGCGTCGCGTTCGCGCTCGCGGCGATGGCCATGTCGGCGATCGGCCTCGGCATCGCGCGCCAATACCAGCGGCGGAACGCCTTCTACGACCTCCGCTCGCGCGGTGCCGCGGCGGTGGCGCTCGTTTGTGCGGTGGCGGTCCTCGCCTCGATCCTCGTTCCGGAGCGCTATGCGGCCGCGCGTGAGTGGGCCGGCGCGGCGCGGGCGCGCGTCACGATCGGCGCGCCGGTCGAGAGCGTGTTCGCCGACGCCGGCCTGCGACCGATCGGGCCGAGCTTCGTGGTGGAGCGGCAGATCAGCACGCTGGCGCAGACCCGCCCCGCGAGCGTCACCGTGCGTGGCGCGGGTGAGCTGAGCGAGGAGGCCGACGGCCCGACCGACTTCCTTCCGGTCCTCTACTTCGCGTCGGGCGGCGGCGTGTTCGACGCGCCGATCGTCTTCGCGGGGTGGGGGCTGTCGCCGTCGGATCACCCCGCGGTCACGACACAGATCTTCGCCGCTCCGAGCTTCGGCAAGGTCATCGAGGACTGGGCCGACGACTATCGGGCCGTCGACGTGCGCGGGAAGATCGCGGTCATCTTCAAGACGCCGAACGTCAAGACCGGGTCGCGCTTTTCGACGGCGACACAGGACTTCGAGACGACCGTGACGAACGCGCTGAAGCGCGGCGCACGCGCGGTGCTCTACATCGATCCATTTCTACCGTTGCTGCCACTCACGACGAACAACCTTGGGCGGATCAATCCATACAAGCGTCTCGGCGAGGCGACGCCGCTCGAGCGAGCCGACCGACCGCCGGTGATCGTGCTGAGCCTGCCCGCGGCCGAGCGGATCCTCGGCCCTCTCGGCGTCTCACCGACCAAGATCTGGGAAGGGCTCCCGCACGTCGGAGTGACCGGCGCGCCGACGACCTTGACCGGGATCGTCGAGAGCGACGACCCGAGATGGCAGCGCTCGCTCGCGCGCGATCTGGGCGCGACGGCGCATCTCGAGCTGCCGGTCGAGCGGGTGACGGCGTCGCCGCGAAGTCTCGTGGGCACGACCGGTGACGCGCCGCGGATCCTGGTCTGGGCGGTCACGCCGGGGACGCGCCTCAGCTCGCGGCCTGCCCTCGATGTGCTTGCCGCCACCATTCGCGTGCTCGCGGACCGGAGCGGCGAGGAGGTCGCGTTCGTGGTGTTCGATCGCACCGCGGACCCGTCGGGCAATGCGCGACAGGTCGCCGAGCATCTGGGCCGAACGAGTTGGGACCTCATCGTCGTTCTCGATGACCTCGAGGGCGAACGCCTTCGCTTCGACACGCCCTCGGCGGATCTGATCCCGGCGTTCGATGAGTACGCGCAGCGCTCGGGCGCGCGCGCCCAGGTCACGCGCGCGACCGCGGGCGATGACTTCACGTGGCCGGGCATCCAGGCGTTCCCGAGATCGCGTTCGGTCGTCGTTACCGGAGCGGGCGGCGCGGGCGACCTCCGGGCCGATGCGGCCGCGCTCCTCGGCTACATCGCCGGGCGCGACGCGCTTGGCGCTCCCGAGCTGCGCCGATGAGCATTGCCGTCCGCGCCGCGCGCATCCCTGCCGTCGCGATCGTGCTCTGGGCGCTTTTCGCCGCGGTCGTCCCGACCGCGATGACCCAGTACGCGGCGTATGAGATGGGCCGCGGTCCCGGAACGGGGTGCAGAGCCGGCCTGGTCCGGAGCTGCGGGCAGGCGCTCACCGTCCTGTACGAGCAGTCGCTGCCGGGACTCATCGCGGAGGCAGCGCTACGCAGTCTCGTCCTGCTCGTGGGCGCCGCCGCGATCGCGCTCACGCTCGGAGTGTTCATCGGCGCGCTCGCCGCGATCGTGCGCCGGCGCGCACTGGCGAGCGGCGCGGTGCTCGCGGCCACCGGCCTCACCGCCGCGATCCCGTCGTTCTTCGTCGCGTATTTCCTGCAGATCGCCGTGATCGTGTTCGGGAGCAGCGCGACGGGCAGCCGTTTCCTCCCGGTCTATGGCTTCGGCTACGACGAGCACATCGTCCTGCCGCTCCTGGCGGTCGCCATCCCGGCCGTGGCTATCACCGCGCAGCTGACCGCGACGCGTGTGAGCGACGTGATGGAGGCAGAGTTCGTGACCACCGCGAACGCGAAGGGCCTGTTCCAGAGCTGGATCGTCCGGGTGCACGTACTTCCTCACGCGTTGCCGGTCGTGCTCGAAGGGCTCGGCTCCGGGCTGCGCGTCTCGATCGCGAGCTTGCCGATCGTCGAATACATCTTCAACTGGAACGGCATCGGCTATGTTGCGCTGCAATCCATCGCGAATCGCGATGCCGCGGCGCTCACGGCGAGCGCGCTCGTGCTCGTCACGCTCTTCGCGCTGCTGAGCTTCGTCGCCGACATCGGCCGCCCGCGCTTCGCATATCGCTGAACGCGCCGTTAGGGGTAGAGCGTCCGCACCACCAGGCCGGCGGGGACCTTGGGATAGAAGTACGTCGTCTTCTGGGGCAGGCGTTCGCCGGCGTCCGCGATCCGCCGGAGCGTGGGCGGATCGACCGCGCGTAGGAGGATCGCGGTGCCCGCCGCGATCGCGCGCTCGGTGTCGTGCTCGTAGGTGATCTCCGCGCCGGCCTCGCGCGCGGGTTTCACGAGGAATTCCTCAGCGAGCGCGACGGGGAGCGTCCGCCACGCGTCAGGCAGCGCTGACACATCGGCGCTCGCGCGCAGCTCGAGAGCGCGGAACTTGCCGCCCTGCGCGACGACGATGCCGGGCTGGATGTCGCCAAGCGCGCCGCGGTCGATCTCGCCCACGTCGAACGACCGCGCGATGGCGGACTCGAGGGCGGCATCGGCGCCACGCACGATGCGATGCGTCGCGAAGATGCGCAGGCCGGGATCGTCGAGCGCGCAGAGGTACACCAGCGTGTAGCGCTCGGGCGCCTTCGGCCCCACGCCCTCGTACTCCGCGAGATAGTTGAGCGCGGTCTCGTACCGGTGATGTCCGTCCGCGATGTACACGCGCTTGTCGCGAAGCGCGGCGACGATGCGATCGACGGTCGCATCGTCCTCGATGCGCTCGAGGCGGTGGCGTTCGGTGCCGACCGTGGCCTCGCCCGCGGGCTCGCGCGTGGCCTCGCCGAGCGAGCGCATCAGCCCGGCGTCGTCGGCGAACATCCCGAAGACCGGGCTGGTGTTCGCGCGCGTCGCGCGGAGCAGCTCGAGGCGGTCGGCTTTCGCCTTCGGGAATGTGAGCTCGTGTGGCAGCACCACACCCTTGCTCTGCGGGTAGAGACGCAGCGCGCCGAAGATGCCACGCCGCACCAGACGCCGGCCCGCGACCTCGAACGCGTGCTCGTGAAGGTAGAACGAATCGCGCCCGTCGCGTTGCAGGACCTTTCCGATCCACTGAGCGAGGTCGGTCGCCGCCCGCACGTATTTGTCGTGCGGGCCGCCCTTCGGGAACTCGATGCGCACGAAGTTGTACTCGCTGCGCGCGTAGAGGCGCTCGCGCTCAGCCTCATCGATCACGTCGTATGGCGGGCAGATCAGATCCGAGAGAGGCAGCGGCGTGATCCACTTGGACGTGTCGTAGCGAATTCCGCGGAACGGTATGAACTCGGCCACGTCTCGATTCTGGGGCCGCGCTCACAATGATGTCGTGGACGGGGAGCGCCGCGCGCTGGTCGTCGGCTCCGGCTATGCCGGCGTGAAGCACGCGGAAGCGCTCGACGAGCTCGGCATCCCGTACACCGGTCCGCTGAGCGCTCGGCGCGTGATGGAAGACCCGCGCGCGCTCGACGATCCCGCGGTGAGCGTCGTTCATGTCTGCGCGGCGAATGACCTGCACGTGGCGCTGGCCGGCCGCGCTCTGCGTGCGGGAAAGGACGTGGTCTGCGAGAAGCCGCTCGCGGTCGACGTGCGCGGTGCCGAGGAGCTCGTCGCGCTCGCGCACAAGACCGGACGCCTCGCGGTGCTCGCGTACAACTACCGTTTCCATCCGCTCGTCGTGGAGCTCGCGGCGCGCGTCGCGTTCCTCGGTCCGCTTCACACTGCGCGCGGCTCGTTCCTGCAGGACTGGCTGCTGCTCGCGACGGACGCGAACTGGCGGGTCGAGGAGGCACGCGGCGGCGCGTCGCGCGCGATCGCGGATATCGGTGCGCACTGGCTCGATCTTGCCGAGGTCGTGAGCGGCAAGCGGATCGTCGCGGTCGCCGCGCAGCTGGGCCGGCTGCACGGGCGCGGCACCGAGGACCACGCCGGCCTGCTGCTTCGTTTCTCCGACGGCATGATCGGCACGCTCATGCTTTCGCAGGCCGCGGCTGGTCATCGCAACGACATGGAGCTGTCGCTCGACGGCGCGACCGGATCGGCGACCTGGCGGCACGAGCGCCCCAACGAGCTGTGGCTCGGTTCGCGCGGCGGAGACGCCGTCGTCGCCCGTCGCGGCGACGACCTTCTCTCGGAGGCGGCGCGCGGGCTCGCGGCCCTGCCCGCCGGGCCGAATGAAGCGCGGCGCAACCTTCTCGCAGCGGTCTACGCCCGACTCTCTGGCGAGGAGGACGCGCCCGCGGCGCCGCTCGCGACCTTCGAGGACGGGCTCCGGCATGCGCGTTTCGCCGCGGCGGCGCTCGAAAGCGCGGCGCGCGAGAAGTGGGTGAGCGTGGCGTGACGGAGAAAGAGCACATGCGGCTCTCGATCCAGGACCGGCTCCTGCCAGGCGCTTCGCTGCGCGAGCGCTACGACAACGCCAGGCGCTACGGGTTCGAGGCCATCGAGCTCTCGCAGCAGCCGTTCGAGGACGCCGAGATCGCGCTGCGCGAGCACATCCCGATCTCGGCGATCTGCGGTGGCTATCGCGGCTGGCTCATCGATCCCGATCCGGAGAACATCCGCCTCGCGCGGAAGGATCTGGCACACCTCATCGGCCTCGCCGGCGAGCTCGGGACCGGTTGCGTCGTGGTCCCGATCTGGGGCCGCACGCGCAATCTCCCGAACATCGGCACCGGCCGCGCGCGCGATGCGGACGAGCTGATCTTCGTGGAAGGTATGAGAGGCCTCGCGTCGCGGGCCGAGCGCAGCGGCGCGAAGCTCTACGTCGAGCCGATCAACCGCTATCAGAACGACCTCTGCGTCACGATCGCCGACGCGCTGCGCCTGCGCGAACGGATCGGGAGCGCGTCCGTCTTCGTCATGGGTGACGTGTTCCACATGAACATCGAAGAGGCCGACCTCGGCGCGGCCCTCGAGTCGGCGGGCGGCTGGCTCGCGTACGTCCACCTCGCGGATTCGCAGCGCCACGAGCCCGGCCGCGGCCATCTCGACCTCGCACCGGTCTTCGCCGCGCTGGCGCGACTGGGATACCGCGGCTACGCGTCATTCGAGCTGGCTGCGCTGTCCGGGGAGGCGGACGCGGTGCTGCCGGCCTCCGTCGCGTACGTGCGATCCAGGATGAGCGAAGCGGGGCTGGCGTGAGCCTGGCCGATCGTCTCGCGGAGCGTGGTGAGATCGGCGGACGGACCGTCCGCATCATGGAGAACGGCGCCGTCGAGTGCCACGACTATCCGCTCGGTCCGCTGGCGCCCGGGATGGTGCGCGTGCGGACCGAGGTGTCGGTGATCAGCCCCGGGACCGAGATGACGTACATCGGGCGCGACGCCAGCAATCCCTACCTGCACAAGACGTGGGATCCGGAGCTTCGCCTCTTCAGCCCAGGCGCGCCGACCCAGGACTATCCGATCGTATTCGGCTACCGCGCGGCCGGGACGATCGCCGCGAGCGGCGACGCGGATTTGCCGCCCGGCACGCGCGTCTTCGGCAGGTGGCGCCATACGGAGTTCACGACGCTCTCGGTCGCCGACGCTCGCGCGCAGCGCCTGCCGGATGAGCTGTCGCTCGACGACGGAGCGGATCTGGCGCAGATGCTGCCGATCGCGTTGAACGCCGTGGCGTACGCCGAGGAGCGACACGCGAACGCGCCCGCCGTCGTCTTCGGGTGCGGACCGGTGGGGTTGATCATCGCGCAGGTCGCGCGCGCAACGGGCGCGACGACGGTGTACGCCGTCGATCGCCTCCCGCGGCGCCTCGCGATCGCGAAGACGCTGGGTCTCGTGCCGCTCGACGCGGCGGGCGAGGATGTTCCGCTGCGGCTAAAACGTGCGCACGGCGCGGACGGCATTCCCGTGGCGTTCGAGTGTTCGGGCAGCGCACGCGCGCTGCACGAGGCGATCCGCGTGGTACGACGGCGCGGCACAGTTGTCGCCGTCGGCTTCTATCAGGGCGAGGCCGCCGGCCTGTTCCTCGGTGACGAGTTCCACCACAACGGCGTCGAGGTGCGATCGGGCCAGATCGGCAATCTCCATCCGCGCTGGGAGATCGGCGCACTCCGCGCGTTCGGCATCGATCTCGCGCGGCGAGGCGCCGTCGTTCTGGGCGGCCTGCCGCGGATCGCGTTCCCGGTCGAGCAGGCAGCCGAGGCATTCGTCGCGCTGCAGCGCCCGGCCGCCCTACTTCAGGCGGCGCTCTCCTACTGAACGCGCCGCTCGGCTGAACCCCTCGTTGGCGCTCGCTGTATCGAGTCCGCGTGCAAGCCTATAGTCGCGGGACGTTCGACTAGTAAGGGGGAGGACCATGAGATACCTGCGAGCACCAGCGGCGTTCGCCCTTGCGCTCGGCCTCATCGCCAGTGCTTGTGGCGGCGGCCCCGGTACCACGCCCACCAGCCCCGGCGCCACCGGCGCTGCCGTGTCGAGCGAGCCGTTCGTGATGCTCTCGACGCAGCTGAACACCGTCACCGAGTCGGAGGCACTGCGGACCCAGATCCTGTCCGGCTTCACGGCCGCGAAGGTGGAGTTCCGCGGCGAGACCGCGGGTCCGTTCGCCGATCGGATCGTCGCCGAGTCCAAGACGAAGGGCACCGTCGGCGTCATCGGCGGCCTGCACGGCGACTTCGGCGCGCTGGACCTGAACCTGTTCGAGGATCTGACCCCGCTCGCCACGAAGCTCAAGGACCGCGGATTCCCGGCTGAGTTCATGGAGCTCGGCAAGCTCGGGACGACGCGGCAGATCTACATCCCGTGGATGCAGGCCACGTACATCCTCGGTGTCAACAAGCAGGCGCTGCAGTACCTCCCGTCGGGAGTCAGCGTCGACAACATCACCTACCAGCAGTTGACGCAGTGGTGCAAGAACATCTCGGACCAGACCGGCCGCAAGCGCTGCGGTCTTCCCGCCGGTCCGATGTCGCTCCTCCACCGCCTGATCCAGGGCTACATGTATCCCGCGTACACCGGTGGTCTCGTCACGACCTACAAGTCGGCCGAGGCGGCCACGCTCTGGCAGGACCTCAAGAACCTGTGGCAGTACACCAACCCGCAGTCGCTGCAGATCGACTTCATGCAGGAGTCGATGCTGTCCGGCGAGGTCTGGGTCGGCTTCGACCACGTCGCGCGCCTGGTGAAGGCGTTCGAGGGCAAGCCGAACGACTTCGTCGCCGCGCCGGCGCCCAAGGGCCCGAAGGGCCTCTACTACATGTCGGTCCTCGCGGGGCTCGGCATCCCGAAGAGCACGCCGAACAAGTCCGGCGCGGAAGCCTTCATCGACTACATGACGACGCCGGCGGTGCAGAGCAAGACGCTCACCACGGTGGCGTTCTTCCCGGTGATCGGCCAGACGCTGCCCGCAGATCTTCCGGCGCATCTGAAGATCGAGGCCGACGGGGTCGCGAAGCAGGCGAAGCATCCCGACGCGAAGGTCGCGCTGCTGCCGATCGGACTCGGCGCGAAGGGCGGCGAGTTCAACAAGGTCCAGCTCGACACGTTCCAGCGCATCGTGATCAAGAACGAGGACATCCAGAAGGTCCTGAACGAGCAGGCCGCGATCCTTCAAACGGTCATGAACGACACGAAGGCGCCGTGCTGGAAGCCGGATCCGCCGAGCACGGGCCCCTGCCAGGTCAAGTGATCTAGATGGCGGTCCGAGCCGGGAGGGCGTTGCCATTCCCCGCGCGCATCGCGCGGTCGGAAGCCGCCCTCCCGCTCGGCCTTCTCGCACCGACGATCATCTTTCTGACCCTGCTCATCCTCATCCCGGTCGCGCAGGCGATCCTGCTGTCGTTCCAGATGGTGCCGGGCACGCTCGGACTCGAGGCCTACCGGCGCATGATCGCCGACGTCGCCTTCGTCGACTCGCTGAAGAACACGCTGCTGCTTCTCGTTCTCGTCGTGCCGGTGCAGCTGGTCCTCGCGCTCGCGATGGCCCTGCTGATCCACTCGCGGTTCCCAGGCCATGGCGCCTTCCTGTACATCTTCGCGCTGCCGCTCGCGATCTCGGACCTCGCGGCGGGGATCGTGTGGCTCTCGATCTTCGCCGACACGGGCTACCTCAACAGCGCGCTCAACGGCCTCGGCCTCACGACCGATCCGATCAATTTCCTGTCGTACGAGAACCTGCACCTCGTGCTCGGCACGGTCATCGTCGCCGAGTCGTGGCGCGCGACCGCGATCGTGCTCGTGATCCTGCTCGCCGGCCTGCAGCTCATACCGCGCGAGTACTTCGAGGCCGCCGATCTGTTCGGAGCGTCACGGGTGAAGCGGACGCTGCTCATCGTCCTGCCGATGCTCCGCCCGAGCCTGCAGTCGGCGCTCATCATCCGCACGATCTTCGCGTTCCAGACGTTCGCCGTGGTCCTCGCCCTCGCGGGCCGGCAATTACCCGTGCTCTCGTACGAGGCCTACGACTGGTACTACAACAACCGCAACGAGTTCATCGCAGCCGCGTTCGCCGCGCTCATCCTGCTCATGACGATGACGGTCGTCTTCTTCTACCTGCGTGTGCTGCGCGTCAAAGACGCGGAGATCCAGCGATGACCGCGGCATCCGCTCCGGCCCGGCGCGCGAGCCTCACGCGCCGCACGGTGATCGACCGCGTCCTCCTGTACGGGGTGGCCATCCTGCTCGCGCTCTGGACGCTCGTGCCGATCTACCTCATCGCCCTGGCCGCGTTCAGCAAGAGCGCAGCCGTGTACGAGTTCCCCAAGTCGTTCCTGCCGACACAGTTCTCCACCGAGACGATGTCGTTCTTCGTGAACTCCACGGGCGTGCTCCCATCGGTGAAGAACAGCATCATCGTCGCCCTCGGAACGATCGTCCTCAGTCTGTCGATCGGCGCACCCGCCGGGTACGCCCTCGCGCGCTTCCGTTTCCCCGGCCGCGACATGTTCCATCTCGCCGTGCTGTCGTCGAAGATGTTCCCGATCGCGATCCTGTCGATCCCGCTCGCGGTCGCGTTCATCACCCTCGGCCTCTACGACACGCTGCTCGGCGTCGTGATCATCCACTCGGCGATGGTCCTGCCGTTCGTGGTCATCGTCACGGCCGGCGTCTTCTACAGCGTCTCGCGAGAGCTCGAGGAGGCCGCGATGACGCTCGGCACCTCGCGGTTCGGCGCGTTCATGCGCGTCGCGTTGCCGCTCGCGCTGCCGGGCCTTGCGGCGGCCGCGATCTTCGCCTTCGTGAGCAGCTGGAACGAGGTCTTCGCGGCGACGATCCTCACCGTGCGCGAGCGGACCCTGCCGGCGCACATCCTCGCGACCCTCAACCAATCGCCGCTCTACTTCCGGTTCGCCGGCGGCTTCTTCATGATCATCCCGTCGCTCTTCTTCATCTTCTTCATGCGCAAGTACCTGTTCAATCTCTGGGGTCCGGGGCGGTGAGCTGATGGCAAGTGTCGCCTTCGAGGCCGTCCGCAAGGTGTTCGGCAAGACCACCGCGCTGAAGGACATCGACCTCCTGGTACGCGACGGGGAGTTCATGGTCCTGCTCGGACCGTCGGGGTGCGGCAAGACCACGCTGCTCCGCTGCCTCGCCGGGCTCGAGCGCATCGACGGCGGCACCGTGCGCATCGGCGACCGCGAGGTCTCAGATCTGCCACCGCGCGACCGCAACATCGCGATGGTGTTCCAGTCGTACGCGGTGTTCCCGCACATGAAGGTGTACGACAACATCGCGTTCGGTCTGCGCATGCGGAAGAAGCCGAAGCCGGAGATCGAGAGGCGCGTCCAAGAGGGAGCGGCCCTGCTGCAGCTCGAGCCGTTCCTCGACCGTTATCCCGCGCAGCTCTCCGGCGGTCAGCGGCAGCGCGTTGCGGTCGCGCGGGCGGTCGTGACCGATGCCCCGGTCCTGCTCATGGACGAGCCGCTGTCGAACCTCGACGCGCTCCTCCGCCTGCACGCTCGCGCGGAGCTGAAGCGGCTGCACACCGACGTGAAGCGCACGACCGTCTACGTGACGCACGACCAGATCGAGGCGCTCTCGATGGGGGACCGCATCGCCGTGATGAAGGACGGCGAGATCGTCCAGGTGGACACGCCGACCGTGCTGTACGACCGGCCCGCCAGCGTGTTCGTCGGGTCGTTCATCGGCTCCCCGCCGATGAACTTCATGAAAGCCGTCGCGAAGAACGGCACCGCGGTGGGCGACGGCTGGCAGGTCCCCGGTCCGCCGGGCATGGACGGGAAGGCGATGCTCCTGGGCATCCGGCCCGAGAACATCCGCCTCGGTGAGGGGCCGTTCCGCGGGCGCGTCGTGGTGTCCGAGCCGCTCGGTTCGCACACGCTGCTCACGGTGAAGGTCGGCGAGGACTCGCTCAAGGTCGTCGCCCCGGCGGACGACGTCTTCCAGCCCGACCAGATGCTCCAGCTCGGACCCGAGGCGCACAAGATCCGCTGGATGGACGAGGCGACCGGCCGAGCCGTCACCGCGCCCCACTGAGCCTGACCGCACAAACTTTCACGTCGCCGCGCGACGCGCAGCTGTGGAACGACGCGGCCGCGGTGCTGCGTGCGAACGACCTCGGTGGATGGACCAAGCCCGCTCCACGCCTGTATCCGCATCAGTGGAGCTGGGACAGCGCGTTCATCGCGATCGGTCTCGCGCACCTGGATCCCGCACGCGCGATGCAGGAGCTCGAGCACCTCTTCGCGGCGCAGTGGTCGGACGGCCGGGTGCCGCACATCGTCTTCGACCCGAGCGTCCCCGACTACTGGCCGGGGCCCGACCTCTGGAGCTCGCGCGAGATCGACGCGGCGCCCAAGGCCGTCGCGACCAGCGGGATCATCCAGCCGCCGATGCACGCCATCGCGGTGTGGCGGATCCTCGCGATCGCTCGTGAGGAGCACGTCGGCGCGGACGCGCGCCGCGAGCTCGTCGCGCGCGCCTGCGCGCTGTTCCCGAAGCTGCTGGCCTGGCATCGCTATCTCGTCGAGCGCCGCGATGCCGAGCGCTCCGGCCTCATCACGATCTACCACCCGTGGGAGGGCACGGATAACACGCCGCGGTGGGACGCCGCCCTGGCGCGGATCGTCGTCGGCGAGCTGCCGCCGTATCCCCGCACCGACGTGAGCCTCATCGACGCCGCGGAGCGGCCCAGCAAGGCGGAATACGACCGCTACCTCTGGCTCGTCTCGCTGCTGCGCATCGCGAGCTACGACGACGAGGTCGTGCAGCGCGCCCATCCGTTCCTCATCAAGGACGTGCAGTGCAGCGCGATCTTCGTCGCGGCGAACGACGCACTCGCGCAGATCGCGGAGCTCGCCGGCGCGCCCGCGAGCGAGCGCGCCGCGATCGCCGAATGGTCGGCGCGCTCGGCCCAGGCGGTGAGAGCGCGGTGGGATTACACGCTCGAGCTGGCGCTCGATCTCGACCTGCGCACCGGTGGTCCGATCCGCTGCGTGACGAGCGCCGGCCTCTGTCCGCTGCTGGTGCCGAGCCTGAGCCGCGACGAGGCTCGGCGCTTCTCACGTCGCATCTTCGGCCCCGACTTCGCCGGCGCGGAGGGTCTCGCGTACCCCGTCGTCCTCAGCACCGGCGCGCGCTCGGCGGAGTTCCGACCGCGCGCGTACTGGCGGGGACCGGCGTGGCCGGTGATCAACTGGCTCCTGTGGTGCGGATTGCGCGCGCACGACCTCATGCTCGAGGCGACGCGGCTGCGCGAGGCCAACCTCGCTCTGCTCGCCCGTCCCGAGGCCAACTTCGCCGAGTACTTCGAGCCGTTCACGGCCGAGCCGCTCGGCTCCCCCGACCAGTCGTGGACCGCCGCCGTCACGCTCGATTGGCTCGCGGCCGGGTAGCTCAGCGGGCGCGAGCGGCGTGATATGCGGCGCCGAGGAGCGGCGCCTCGTCGAGATGCTCGGCGACGCCATACCAGGTGAGGTCCATGTCGCGCGGGCCCGCCGCACGGAAGTCCTCCGACCAGAGATCCCACGAACGCGCGATGGAGCCGCCCAGCACGACGCACGTCGGTGCGAATCGCCGGGTCCAGGGCGCGAGGAATTCGCCGAGCGCGGCACCGAAGCGACGGAGCACCTCCGCCGCGCGTGCCTCCCCCAGCGCGGCTCTCCGCGCGATCTCGGCGATGTCGGTGCTGCGGTCGCCATACGCCGCGCTGAGTCCACGCCGTGACAGCGTCTCTTCGACCGGCGCGCCACGGAACGGGATGAGGTCGAGCCGGCCCTCTGGCGGTACGTCCGGGTCCGTCTCGACGATCTGCCCGCCCGCGATGAAGGCCGAGCCCAGCCCGGTGCCGAGCGTCACGCCGATCGCGCGTCCATGGCCGCGCGCCGCGCCCGCCCACCACTCGCCGATGAGGAACGCATCCGCGTCGTTGAGGAACGACACGTCCTGCGGTCTGACCGACAGCGTCTTGCTGAGCTCGGTGCGCAGGTCGACGCCGTACAGCGCCTCGAGCTTCGCGACGCCGCGGATCAGCGAGATCCCGCGTGCGTAGTCGAACGGTCCCGGCGTCGCCACACCCCAGCGCGGCACCGCAGGGCGAGCGACCCGGCTCGCGGCGTCGATCACCGAGCGCACCAGCTCTTCGCGCGTGCCGTCCGGCGCGATCTCCTGTCGCTGCATGCTCCCAGCGACGACCCCGCGCCCTGCGATCGATACGAGCGCCGCCGTCACGTGTGTGCCGCCGATCTCGAGCGCGCCGATGAGCTCCTCGCGCGTCACGCGACGAAGGCCTTCACGATCTTCGCGGGCGAACGTCCGGTGCGCACGAGCGAATAGGAGCCGACGACCGCGGGCACGACGATCGTCTCCGCGTACGTGAGCCGGTGCTCGCGGCCAGATGCCGTCCGCAGCAGGACCTCATTGCCTTCGACCAGATTCAGGACGTGGAAGCGTCCGTTCGTCTCCTCCTCCGCAGTGTCATCGACATCGAGCCGGTGCACCGCGAAGAAGAGCTCAGGGTGACGCCCGAGCGCGTACTCCGTGAATCCCGCTCCGTTGCGAACGGGTGTCGCGGCAGGAACGAGCTCGCTCGCGACGTTGGCGCGACGGCGCCGAGGGTCGAGGTTCGCGAACGCGTGGCCGAGCTGCACCGCGCGCGGCGTTCCACCGAGGCCGGCGCGCATCCAGTCGTAGAGGCGGAGGCTGTACACGTATGGTGTCGCGCTGATCTCGAGCACGACGTTGCCCTCGCCGCTTCCGTGCGGCGTCCCGGCGGGGATGAGATAGAGCTGGTGGAGCTCGGCGGGCAGAGCGTTCACGAATCGTTCGATCGCGAAGGGAGCACCGTCGGATTGCGAGCGTTCCGCGGCCTCACGGAACGTCTCCAGGTCCGCATCGTCGCGCAGGCCGAGATGGATGCGGGCGCCCGGTCGCGTGACCATCACGTAGTAGCTCTCGTCCTGCGCGTATGGGAGACCGAACACCTCGCGCATGTACGTGTCGCGTGGGTGGCAGTGCACCGAGAGATCTTCGCCGCCGACGGTATCCAGATAATCGAAGCGAATTGGGAACGATCCCGCGAAGCGGCGCGCGATCTCTTGACCGAGTAGTTCGTCGGCGTGCTCGGCGAGGATGAGCTCGAGGCCGACCTCCATGCGCTCGCGCTCACCGAAGAGCACGCCGCTCTCGGGGGCGATGAGCTCGTAGCCAAGACCAGCGTTCGGCTCCGACTCGACCGCGCCGAGCACGTCGCGCGCCCAGCGCCCACCCCAGGGCTGCGGCAGGAACGTCGGCCGGGTGCGGAATGGTCCACCAACGAGCGCGGCCAGCGAGCTGCGCAACACGTCGCCGGTCACGGACCGCGGCTGCCCGGGGGCGCTGAGGTCCACGTACCGGTGAAGTCGGGACACCAGCGCTCGCCGGTGCCGATCCTCGAGCGGCCAGTCCACGAACATGAGCCGCCGCGCGGTGCCGGCTTGACCGGATCCTTGGCCGAGGTTCGGCGCGCGGCCGTGCTCGACCGCGCGCAGACCGAGTCGTTTCGGTAGATCGGCGTACCAGAGCACATCGTGCCGAGCGAGTGCTGCGCCGGGTCCGAACACGATCGTGAGGCCGTTGTTCTCGAGCGGACCAGTGTCCGGTGACGATGCGAACAGCTCCGCGAGCGTGCCGGCCGGTACCTTCGCGAAGATGGGATCCTCGCGCAGCGTCGCGGTCTCGGTGCGCCGCTCGATCTCGGACCACGTTCTCATGCGGCTGCGGACGTCGACCTGCCGCGCGTGCACTCTTCGAGATCCGAGCGCCGCGACGAGTGCCGCGGCGAAGCGCGTCCAGTCGAGCGCACCGGGGCCATCGATGGCCAGGACGCCAGGCGACGCGCGCGCGGCGTCGGCGGCGAGCGCCGCGTAGCCGATCTCGAGCTCGCCACCGACGAGCGGGTAGTGTGGCTGGAGCTCGTACGGCATCAGCCTGCGTTGGCGCGAGAACGGGTCCGTGCTTCCGCTACGTTTACGGCGTGCAGCACGTCCACGCCGTAAGCCTAGGTCCGCGCGCGCCGCGCTGATCGGTGCGACCGACTCCGCTCGACCCGCGCAAGCCGTACAAGCCACTCGACGTGGGAAACGGGATCGTCGCCGGCACGCTCACGCCGAATGGGCGCTGGCTCTCGCTCGGTGTCACACATCCGATCCACGGCCGCGTCGTGCTGACCGATACGCCCGCGTTCCCCGATGCGAGCCGCGGCGATCAACCGGCCGCGCGGCGCTACCGTGCCGACCTCGCCTCGGCGTCGCGCCACGGCTTCGGCCTCTCGATACTGTCGGGCCAAGCGGACGCGTTCCTCGTCGAGGACTCGCTGCCGCTCGCCGTGCTGGAGTCCGCAGACGAGCGGATCGAAGTGCTCACGCTCGCGCCGCGCGGCCGCCCTGGAGCGCTGCAGATCATCCGCGTCGCCGCCCGCGACAAGCCGACCTACGCGCACCTCGATTGGCAAGGCACGATGCGCCTCGCGCGAGCTGCGTATACGCAGCTGACTCCCGGCGGTGCCTTGCCGCCGGCGCCGGAGCGCACGGTGTTCGGCGAGGACGGAAGAGTGCTCTGGATCGACGACCGCGAGCTCGGCGCCGCGGCCGCGATCGCGGTCCCGAGCGGCACCGAGGTGCCCGCGGACATGAGTCTGCCGTTCGTCGTCGCCATCGCCTTCGGCGACACGCTCGCGGATGCGGTCCGCGAGGCCGTGCGGCTCGCCGGCGATGGCCACGACCTGGTCGGCGCCGAGGTGCGCGAGCGGCGGGCGTGGTGGGTGGGGATCAAGAGGGAGGCGGAATCCGATCGGCCGATCCGTCGCGCGACGGCGTACGCGCTGGACTGCGCCGCCGCACGGGCCGGAGACGATCTCGTTGCCGTCCTCGCGGACCACGAGATCCTTCCGCTGGTCTGGACGCGCGACGCGTATTACGTCTGCCGCATGCTGCTCGAGCTGGCGCCGCGCGACGAGCGGGTGCGCGCCGTCGTCGATGGATTCCTGCGCTGGCTATTCGAAGCGGCAGAGCGACCGGCGGGCTGGTGGCCGCGCGCATCGCTGGCGAACGGCACGGCGAAGGACCCGGTGTTCCAGCTCGACCAGCAGCTCTACCCGTTCCTGCTGCTCGAGGACCACGCGCGGATCACGGGCGAACGCGGCGTGACCGATCGGTACGCGACGGCGCGCGATGAGATCCTGAGCGTGCTGCTCGCGCGGCGCACCGCCTTCGGTCTCATCGCCGCCGACGAGACGCCCGCCGACGACCCGAGCGACCAACCCTTCCACTTCTCGAGCCACGTGCTGCTGTGGCGCGTGCTGCGGGAGCTGGATCCGCGCTCCGCGGCCGAGGTGCATGAGGCCACGCGCAGCGGATTCACGTCCTCGGGTCGCTTCGCGTACGCCGTGAGTGGCGAGCGCGGCGCGGGCGCGCGCCATTATCACGATGCGAACGATCTGCCGACGGTGTTCGCTCCCGGATGGGGCTTCTGCCGTGCCGACGATCCGATCTGGCGCGCGACGATCGACTTCGCGTGGAGCGACGCGAACGAAGGCCACTTCGCAGGACGGCTCGGAGGGCTCGGCTCGCTGCACACACGGCATCCCTGGCCGCTGGGCGATCTGCAGGAGATCGTCCTGGCGCGCGTGCTCGGCGACGGAGAGCGCGAGCGTCGTGGCTGGGAGCGGCTCGATGCCGTCGAGACGTGGGACGGCATGCTGCCCGAGGCGTACGACGAGAACACCGGCGCGGTCGCGTCGCGTCACTGGTTTGCCTGGCCCGCGGCGCTGCGCGCCCTGCTGGCTCTCGACCCTATGCTCAGGGCACCGTGACCGTAGAACCGACGTCCGATCGCGTCAGGCATGCGACGGCGTTCCCGATCGAAACGCCGCGTCTGGTCATCCGCTCCTTCGAGATCGGCGACGCCGAGCTCCTGCACGAGCGCGTCTTCGGGGACGAGGAGACGATGCGCTTCATCCCACGTGGCGCGTCGCCTTCGGTCGAGCGCACGCGCGGCGCGGTCGAGCGCTTCATCCGTCACGAGCGCGACCACGGCTTCGGTCTGTGGGCCGTCGAGCTCCGTGCCACCGGAGAGTTCATCGGCGACTGCGGACTCGTATATGTCGAGGGCAGAGGGCCGGAGGTCGAGGTCGCGTACCACCTCGCGAAGCAGTGGTGGGGTCGCGGTCTTGCCACTGAGGCCGCGCGCGCCTGTCTCGACTACGGCTTCCGCGAGCTCGGCCTGCGCGAGATCATCGCGATCTGCTACCCGGATCACGTCGCGTCGCGCCGGGTGATGGAGAAGGCGGGCATGCGCTACGTCGGCCCCGCCCGCTACTACGAGCTCGATCTGGTGAAGTACGTCGCGCATGACCGACGCTGACTTCGATCGCGAGGTCCGCATCGCGGTCGCGCGTTCGATCAAGACCCGGGGGCGGATCCCGACGATCGCGGCCGTGGCGTCGGACATCGGCAGGGACCGCGCCACCGTGGACGCCTCGTTCGCGCGCATGGCCGACGGCCACGTCTTCATCCCGCGCAAGGACTCGCACGAGATCTACGCGTATGACCCGTTCTGCGTCGGCCCCACCGACTTCTTCGTGACCGCGGCCGGGCGCGTGTGGTTCGGGATCTGCGCCTGGGACGCCCTCGGCATTCCCGCCGCGCTCGGCGAGCCGGGCCTCGTCGAGACGCACTGCGCCGACTGCAACGAATCGCTCGTGGTCGAGGTCGACGCGGACGGCGGCACCGAGCTCCAGACGTGGACCGTGATGCAGGTCGGCGTTCCTGCCCGCGACTTCTGGAAGGACATCTACTTCACCTGATCGACGATCCATCTCTTCCGGTCGGAGGAGCACGCCGAACGGTGGCGCGAGAAAGCGAAGCCACCCGCCTCCGCGATCCTCACCATCGAGCAGGCGACCGGACTCGCGCACGCCTGGTACAAGAACAAGCTCAAGCCCGACTGGCGCCGCTTCACGACCGACGAGGCCGAGGTGCTCTTCGACGATCTCGGTCTCGATCCGGAGTTCTGGCGGCTGAGCTGAGCGCATGACACGCGCGCCGGTCATCACGGTCATCGGCAAGAGCGCACGCAACCCGTCGGACCCCGTGCCCGCGCGCGCTCTGCGCGCCGGCGAGGAGGTGGGGAAGCTCCTGGCGCAGCGCGGCGCCGTCGTCGTGACCGGCGGCCTCTCGGGCGTGATGGAAGCCGTGAGCCGCGGCGCGAAGAACGCCGGCGGGCTCGTGATCGGGATCCTGCCCGGCGTCGACAAGCGCGACGCGAACGCCTACGTCGACGTCGCGATCACGACGGGGATGGGCTGGATGCGCAACACGCTCGTCGTCCGTGCCGCCGACGCCGTGATCATGATCAGCGGCGGCATCGGCACGCTGAACGAGCTCACCGTCGCGTACGAGGACAAACCCACGGTGGTCCTCGAGGGCACCGGTGGCTGGTCCGACCGCATCCGCGAGATCGCGTATCAGGGAAAACATCTCGACGAGGCCGGCACGAGCGAGATCCGCTTCGCGAAGACGCCCGCCGAGGCGGTGGATATCGCGCTGTCGCTCGCGCCAGGCGGCGAGAGCGGGAAGACGATCGAGCGCGAGTTCCGGAGCTGAGAGCGAAACATCGCGCTACGTCGTGCGTCATTCATGACGTGACCCGTCGTATGGTGGCAGCTGCTGTCGCGTTGCTCCTGACGGCGTGTGCCACGCCCCAAAGCGAGCAGGAGAGCGGGGCGCTGTCGGGGACGGCACTTGTTACATCGGAATCGACTCCCGCACCGGCGCCGTCGTGTGACCGCCTCCGGCCGCGGACCACGGGCGTCGCCTACGAACCCGCGACACCGAACCTCGGTTCGGGCGACATCACCGTATGTGACCTGGCCGGCGGCTGGAGCATGGTGGTGCCTCAGGCGTGGTTCGAGCGGCCCTCGCAGCAGCACGGCCGCGAGATCATGAGCTACGACCCCGCCAGGACGGAGAGCAGCGGCGGGGTCCCGGGACGCGAGCAGATCCTCGTCCGGCTACAGATGGTCCAGAACCCGACCGGCCTCGCCCCGGCGGCATTCGCCGCCACGCCGTTCGGTGGCATCTGGGAAAAAGTCCGCGACCAAAAGCAGGTGACGATCGCGGGCCAGCCCGCTGAGCTGTACGAGGTGGGGAACATTCCACCTTCGAGTCCGGATCAGCCAGAGACGACCCTGTTCTGGTACCTCAGGTCGCCGTTCTTCGCAGACCGCATGGTTCGCGTCTCGCTCGCCCGGCCGGATGCGGCGCTGCGCGCAGAGGGAGAACGGATCGTCGCGAGCCTTCGCTTCTTCCAGCCGACCCCGATCAACTTCGTCCCGACCGTGAGTCGAGCGGCGGCGATCGCGCGCGTGACGTCGCGAGCAGAGCTCGTCCTCACCCGTATCGAAGCGAAGCTCGTGCTTCGCAAGGAGCTTGAGGCTACGAAGCAGTTCGGCACGGAGTGGTGGAGCGATCCGGACGCGCTGGCCTGGGTCGTCGTGTACGCGGGAACGGGGATCCATCAGCAGAACTTCGGTCCGGGGTTCCGTCTGAACGGAACGCCCGCGCCGCCGCCACCGTGCCTCTCGGGGCTGGTGATATTTCCCGCGGATGGTGAGTCAGGGTCACAGATCGGTCCCGGCTGCAACCCGGGATCGTCGTGGCCGACGTGGTTCGACTCACTTATCGACCACGGGAATTGAGCTGTTTCGGCGGCGTACCTTAGCCGATCTCTAGGAGCGTCCTTCCGCCCCAGACAGAGGGGCCTTCTACCTGGAACTGCTCCGCCATCTCGTCCCAGGCCTTGAAATCCGGATCGTTGTCATGCGCGGTGTGCGCTCGCATGCCCGTGAGCTTCGCGAACACGATGTAGTTCACGTAGCCGCCCTGCTTCGCGTCCTCTTCCTCGACGCCGTACTCGACCCGCGTCAATGACGCCGCGAGCATCCCGCCCTTCTCGTGGTGCTTCACCCAGTTCGGGTACTGATGTTTCTTGAAGAGCCGTTCGAACTCTTTCGCACGGTCGGCCTTGATGCGAAGGATGATCGCGTTCGTCTGCGACATCGGGCTACCCCCAGCGTTGGGTCCTCAGGACGTTACATCGAACGCATCGACAACGATGTGGGCGCCGCCCGAGGTGGTGGTCCCGGTCACCGTGATGGTCAGCGTGTGGCTGCCGGCTGGGAGATCGGTGGCCGTGAAAACGATCTCTGATGTGAGTCCTGGACTACCTACCTCTGCGGGCCCGGCAGTATTGACCGAGATCGCCGCCCCGCCGTCGATAGACACGCTGGCGATTCCGCAGACGTTGCACTTGAGGCCGATCCAGCTGACCGCCGTGCCCGTGAAGGTGAGTGTCGCGGTGGCCTCGGTCACGTTGGAGCTTCCGGCAGATCCACCGCTGAAGGTCGCAACTTCTTGGCCGCGCAGTGCCCAAGCACCGGCGGGGCCGGCACTGATCGCGGAGCTCGTCTCTTCAAAGCGAGTCGTTCCGCCTGGCGGGGTCGTGCCATTGGCCACCGTCACAGTGACCGGCGCCGAGGTGGTGCTGTTGCCGGCGGCATCGCGTGCCACCGCGGTCAGTGTGTGCGAGCCGTTGGTCGTGGAGCTGGTGTTCCACGGCGCCGAGAACGGCGCGGTCGTCACATCGGTTCCGGCGGTGCCGTCGAGGAAGTACTGCACGCCGGTGACGGCGGTGTCGTCGGCGACGCTGACGGTGACGGTGATCGTGCCGGACACCGTGTCGCCCGAGGCCGGAGAGCTGATGGTCACCGTGGGCGGGGTCGTGTCATTGGCCACCGTCACGGTCACGGGCGCCGAGGTGGTGCGGTTGCCGGCGGCATCGCGTGCCACGGCGGTCAGCGTGTGCGAGCCGTTGGTCGTGGTGGTCGTGTTCCAGGGCGCGGAGTACGGCGCGGTCGTCACATCGGTTCCTGGGCTCCCGTCCAGGAAGAACTGCACGCCGGTGACAGCGATGTCGTCGGCGACGCTGACCGTCACGGTGATCGTGCCGGACACGGTGTCTCCAGAGGCCGGAGAGCTGATGGTCACCGTCGGCGGGGTCGTGTCGTTCGCAACCGTCACGGTCACCGGTGCCGAGGTGCTGTGGTTGCCCGCGGCGTCGCGCGCCACCGCGGTCAGGGTGTGCGAGCCGTTGGTCGTGGCATTGGTGTTCCAGGGCGCCGAGAACGGCGCGGTGGTGACATCGGTTCCTGGGCTCCCGTCCAGGAAGTACTGCACGCCGGTGACAGCGATGTCGTCGCCGGCGCTGACGGTCACGGTGATCGTGCCGGACACGGTGTCTCCCGATGCGGGAGAGTTGATGCTCACCGTCGGAGCCGCAGCGTCGAAGCTGACGCTGTTGTCCGTACTGGTGGAGGCGGTGCTGGCATTGCCGGCCGCATCCTGGGCCGCACCCGCGGCGATGCTCGCGGTCACCGTGCCGCTGGTGGTCATGCCGCTCACCGCCACGCTGTACGTGCTGGGACCACCGCTCACCGTGGTGGTCTTGCCGCCACCGGCGGTGCCGCCG
>DASYUC010000073.1:0-41309 GCA_036001645.1 Candidatus Limnocylindria bacterium | reverse complement strand
GACTACGAGGCGGTCACGCGCGGGCAAGGGCACACGCTCTACCTGCGCTCCGCGGGCGATGGGAGCTGGCAGACCGATGCCTGCAGCGGAAGTCACGCGGGCCAGCCGTCGTTCGCGGAAGTCGCATTCTTCGGGGCCGGTACGGTCGTGCCTCCGTCGCCGCCGACCGACTACACCGCGCTCATGATCGGCGGCGCGGTCGTGATCGCGGTCGCGATCATCGCCTTCCTGCTCGTCCTTCGCGGTCAGTCGCGCGGCCCGTCGACGTTGAACACCACCTCGCCCTGACCCGCACGCACGAGCACGATCTCGGTCGTGCCGTCGGTGGGATTGCCCTCCCGGTGGACCTCGTGCGCGGGGATGAGTAGGAAGTCGCCGGGGCCGCCGTCCAGCACCGTGCGGCCGCCCGGACCGCATTCGATGCGGACGTGACCGTTCAGGACATAGATCGCGGACTCGTAGTCACCGTGGTGGTGCCACCCGGAGAACGCCTTTGGCGCGTTGTGCGCGACACCGGCCCACATCGTGTCGCTCTTGAAGGCCTCCTCGCGGACCATGCCAGTCGTCTGGCTGGTCTGCGCGTGGCGCTCGCTGGCCCTCACGACCTTCGCGTTCACTCCTCGTCCTCCTCTTCCTGCTCCCAGCGCTCGTGCTGCACGTGCAGCTGGGCACCTCTCTTCGCGATCCAGTTGTCGATGAGCGCACGCGTCGTCCGGTCGGCCGGCAGGGCCGTGACGACCCGATGACGGTTCGCGCACTCGAGCGTCACCGTCTCCGAGGTCTCGCTGATCGGGGTCATCGGCAGCCCGCACCCCACGCACTCAACGGTCGCGTCGGGCCGTAGCGTCACGTGCGGCTCGCAAGGCCGCGCCGAACGCTCAAGCGTGATGCCTTCGACCGGCTCATCCCGTACAATGTTCGTGACCGCCGTGGATGTGTGCCACGGCGCCTTTTCGCCCCGGGCCAAAGGTCCGCGGCAAACCCGTGGAAAGGACGTCGGACCGAATGCGCCCCTACGAAATGATGTATCTCCTTCCCCCGACCGCCGACGAGGAACGGCTGAACGCTGTGAGCGACCGGCTCCAGCACACGATCACGACGCTCGGCGGGAAGGTCGACAAGGTGAACCCCCCGACGCGCCGCCGGCTCGCATACGAGCTCGCGCACCACCGCGACGGCCACTACGGTGTGCTCGAGTTCTCGCTGCCGCCGGAGCAGGCGCGCGAGTTCGAGCGCACGATCCGTCTCACCGAGGACATCCTGCGCCACATCGTTGTGAGAAGGGACGAATAGGAATGGCTTCATTCAGCAAGATCATCATCGTCGGGAACGTTGGCCGCGACCCCGAGCTCAAGATGACCCCGAACGGCAAGCCGGTCTGCGAGTTCAGCGTCGCCGTGAACCGCGTGAGCGGGCGTGGCGAGGAGCGTGTGGAGCAGACCGACTGGTATCGCGTCAGCTGTTGGTCGCTCCTCGCAGAGCGCGCGCAGCAGATGATCACCAAGGGTCGCCTCGTGCTGGTCGAGGGCCGCTTCACGCCGCGCTCGTACACCGATCGCGAGGGCAAGGAGCGGTACAGCCTCGACATCAGCGCGAACGATTTCCAGATGCTCGACCCGCGGCCTGGCCGCGAGGGTGGCGTGCCCGCACCCGTGGGTGGGGAGCGCGCCTCCGACGGCGAGAAGTCGGCCGGCTTCGATCCCGACGAGATCCCGTTCTAGGAGCAGATGCAGATGACGTCAGAGCACTCTCCTAGTCCGCAGCCGCAGCCGGAGGCCGCCGTCGAAGGCGGCGTGCCACGCCCGCCGGCGCCGATGGCGCCGCGCGGACCGCGGCCGTCCTACGGCGGCGGTCGGCCGTCGTACGGTGGTGGTGGTGGCGGCGGCGATCGCGGGTCTGGCGGACCGGGTGGTCCGCGGCGTCCACGCCGCAAGGTGTGCTCCTTCTGCGTCGAGAAGGTGCAGAAGATCGACTACAAGGATGTCGGCCGCATCCGCCGCTACATCAGCGAGCGGGGCAAGATCGATCCGCGCCGCAAGAGCGGCTCGTGCGCGAAGCATCAGCGGATGCTCACGACCGCCCTGAAGCGCGCCCGTTTCATGGCGCTGCTTCCGTATACCGCGGAGCACGTGCGCGGCCTCATGTCGCCGCAGGCGCGCGCCATGGCGGGTGGCCCGCCGCCGCCGAAGCCCGAGCGCGGTCCCTGGCGGCCGGCCGGCGAGTTCCGACCCGCGGGCGAGTTCCGTCCGACCGGCGACTTCCGACCCGCACCGCCGCGTCCCGTCGGTGCCGCGCCGGGTGCGCCTGCGCCCCAGGCGGCGCCGCCTGCACCGCAGTCGGCGGCTCCGCAGCCTGCGGCGCCGCAGCCGGCGGCCGCGCCGCGCCGCCCCGAAGGAGAAGCGCCGAGCTCCTAGTCCGTCGTCGTCAGCGCGTCGGCATCACGAGCGCCGCAACGAGCGGCGCGTTGCCGACGATGATGAGCAGGACGAGCAGGGCGATCCCGATCGTCACCCTGCGCGCGGGTCGCTCGAGCGCGAGCGCGACCGCGCCGCCGCTCAGGATCCCCAGGCCGGCGCCGAATAGGAGCGCGGTCAGCGTGGCGATGACGATCCCGAAGGAGGCCGTCAGCGGCGTGATCGGGACGTGCCCGGAGCGGACGAGCCACAGCGTCGCCGCGCCGAACAAGGCCGCGGGGATCACGAACAGCACGCCGGTCAGCACGAATCCGGGCAGCGCGCTGAGGAGCGTCACGTCGACCGATTGCGGGAACAGCACCGCTTCGATCACGCTCACCATGCCCACGCCGAAATGGAGCCCGAGGGTGTAGAGCGCGGCCTCGAGACGGCGATCGCCGTCGTGTGCCAGGAGCCAGGCCCACCCGGGGTACAGCGCGAACGGCGCGAGGATCGCCGGCACGACGAGTGCGCCATTCCCATAGAGCGCGTAGTTGCCGAACGCGATCCGGGAATTCTCGGCGCCGACCGTGAGCAGGGCGACGATCAAGCCGGCGAGATATCCCGCAAGGACTGCGATGGCGATCACGCCGGGGATGCTACGGGTAAGAACGGGAGGCCGAGGCCGGGAGCGAAGCTCACCGGCCTCGGTCGGATCTGTCGATCAAGTAAGGACTCGAACCCGGCCTAATAATCGGCGGCACGCAATAGCCATATGTCTTCAGCGCCGAACGAGTCCGGGTAGAAGACGGCGTCGATCGCGCGGAGGCGAGCGCTCAAACGTGACCCCGTCTCGATGACCGCGCGAGTCGACCCGCTGTCGGGAATGACATCCGCGTTCGGCAGGCCGATGATGCTCACTCTCGCCGCGGCGACGGAGGCCACGTTGAGAGCGAGCAGTGTGCCGAGGACCAGAGCGATGAGGATCCGCTTCATGGGAACCTCCTTCCTTGAGGAGGGAACGTAGGCGGCGCGGTCAGCCGTCACGACAGGCTGGGGCACACGCGGGCCGCCATCCGGGTGGAACGCTGAACGCGTCGTGGGCGGCACTGGGCCGCCCGGCGTCATCTCAGGCCGGGGAAGAGAGGACCGTCGACCGTCGCCGCCGCGAGCGGCAGCTCGACCGCCGCGACCAGCATGATGAAGATGACGAGCACCACGATGAGCGTCCGTGCGCCGGGTTCGCGCCACGCGTGGCCGGCGGCGGTGCCCGCGACCGCACCCATCGCGGCCGGCGGGAACACCAGTCCGAGCGGAAGTCCGACGAGATACGCGATCGCGAGCATCGGCAAGCCGACCGGCAGCTTCCCGGAGCCGAACAGCCAGTAGAGGATCCCCGCGATCGCGACGACCGGGAGGACCCAGAGGACACCGTCGATGGCGTCGATCGACAGCCGTGGGTCGAACAGGATGCGGTCGGGCGCGGGCGCGCTCACTACGGCATCGAGCGGGAAGGCGGCCGCGACCGCGAGAACGAGGCCGAGATTGAAGAGCAGGAGCCGCGGCCCGCTCCGGCCCGACCACCGATCGGAGACCCACGTCCATCCCCAGAGGATGGCCAAAGGTACCAGGACGGAAGCCGTCGCCAGTGCGAGCGTCTCGTTGCCGGACACAGTGAACTGCGGCGTCTCTATGCGAAAGTGCCCGGCGAGGACGTACAGCCCGGCGATGACCAGACCGGCGATGAGCCCCGCGATGATGCTCACGCCGCAGTTAACGCTGCCACGGCGCTCTTGGGCGGAAAGGCTCGCTCCTTGTTACCGGTCTGTATCCATGGGTGCGGCGGGGCTTCGATCATCGTCTCGTCGGGGGCGCGGTGATCGCCGGGATCGCTTCGCCATGCTTGGTGAAGTTGAACTCGAATCCCATCTCAAACGTGTTCTTTGTGTTGCTCCCCGTCGCGCCGGGGAGTTGAGCACCGGGGATCAGGCCGCCCAGGTTTTCGATGTCGAGCGTGACCTTGAGTGTCTGACGGACGATCTGCGAGTCGTCCACGCGTATCCACACCTCACCGACGCCGGTCGGATTCGAGAACGGCAGGGCCGTGGCACGGGCGGACTTCTCCATCACGTCTTTGAGCTTGTGCGGATCCGCGGAGTAGCGGAAATGCCTTGTCTTCTGGCCGTCGATGACGGGACGGTCGACCTCGACGACGCTCGCGACGCCGGAGAGGTCAAGGCTGCTGAAAGGATCCATGGGCATGAGCGTCGAAAACGAACTGGTGTTGTTGGCGTTGCTGTTGGTCGATTCGTTCCACGTCCCGGACGTCGGATCCTTTGTGTATGACTTCCCACCGACCGTGATCGTCTCGATGTTGATGTTCTGACCGAAGAACGCCATGTTCAGGTTCAGGCGTGACTTGTCCGGTACTTCGACGTCGCCGCTGATCTTGAAGTCGAAGGAGAAAGAGGCGCCGCCCTTCAGCGCGAGCGATCCGCTCCCGTCGAGGTGGACCGACTTCGCCGTTTGCATCTTCGTGTTCGCGGTCGACAGCAGGTCGGCCGCCGCAGGCTCGAAGAGCTGACAACCGGTGATCGCCACCACAAGCGCAAGAACGACCACTCCGCGTAGGGGAGACATGCGGGCGACGATACGCTCGCTCTCTGTGAATACAGAAGGCCGGGCGCAGCGCCCGGCCTTCTTGATAGCGACTCGCGACCTGCGCTACGCGGTCTTGGCTTCCTCGTGGAGAGGCTTCGTCTTCTTGTCGATCTTGAGGATGGCCTGGTCCTTTGCGGGCACCGTAAAGGGGATCACGCCCGGGATGAGCCAGTCCGTCCACATCTTGTCGACCTGCGACTGGAAGTGCTCGACATCCTCGTCGATGAAGTGCGCGAAGCGGCCCTGCCGCTTGAGGTACTCGTAGACCGGCTTGCGCTTCTTGCGGCCCTCCGCGATCTGACGCGTCGGACCCGTGAGGTTGCAGACGCCGTCGACGACCTCGTACAGCGGCCAGATCCCGGTCTCCACCGCGAGGTGGCCGAGCTCCTGGCTGTACTGCGGGTGGTAGTCCCAGCCCTTCGGGCACGGGTCGAGGGTGTGAACGAACGTGGGTCCGCCGAGCTCGAGCGCCTTGCGGATCTTGTTCATCAGGTCGACCGCGTAGGCCGCGCAGCCCGCGGCGATGTAGCGCGACTCGGGGTGGCCGGCCGCGAGCATGCCGGGGACGTTCTTCTTCCAGCGCGTGTGCATGAGCCGCTTCTTGTCGCCGGACGGCGAGAACGTCGTGACCGCGCCGTACGGTGTTTGGCTCGAGAGCTGGATGTCGGTGTTCGCGTACGACTCGTTGTCGTAGAGGAGGACCAGACAGTTGTAGTCCTTGTGCGTGAGGGTGGCCGAGATCGCGCCGATACCCATGTCGGCACCGCCGCCGTCACCGCAGAACGCGATGACGTTGATCTTCTCGTTCTTGAGCTTGCCCTTGCGCATGAGGACCTTGAGCCCGGCCGCTGTGCCGAGCGCGGCGGATCCGGATGCGCCGAGCTGCGTATGCATCCACGGCACGACCCACGGCGTCGTGTAGTACGTCGTGTTCGCGACGTACATGCAGCCGGTCGAGCCGAGCACGATCGTGCGCGGGCCCGACGCCTTGACCATGTGTCGCATGACGAGCGCGGACTCACAGCCCTGACAGGTGCGGTGCCCCGAGACGAAGAGCTCCTCGTACGGGACGTCCTTGACCCCCTTGATCTGGGGCAGGTTCTGCGCGGGCATGATCTCTGTCGTCATCTTCTTACTCCCGTACGCCGATCCAGTGGCAGGTGTCGCCCGCGGCGAGGTCGCCCTTGGCGGCTGCCATGGTCTTCTCGAAGATCTCGGTCGCCATCGGCTGCTCGATCTCGCGTCCACCGAGCCCTGCGATGAATCCGACGATGACCGGACGCTTGTCCAGTGAGTACAACGCGGAGCGGATCTCGTTGTAGAGGACGCCGCCGTAATACGGCGAGCCGAAGCTGTAGTCGCGGTCGATGACGCCGACGGCCTTGAAGCGCCGGAGGCTCTTCACGACCTCCTCGGTCGGGAACGGCCGGAACCACTTGAGGCGGACCAGGCCGATCTTGAGACCGCGTTCCTTGCGGAGGCGCCGGATCGCGACCTTCATCGGCAGCGAGAGGGTCCCCTGACCGATGACGACCACCTCGGCGTCCTCGGTCATGTACTCGTCGAGGAACGGGCTGTCGCCGCCGCGACCGAAGATCTTCTTGAAGTCCGCGTGCGCTTCGCGGATCACGCCGAGCGCGTTGCGCATCGCGGCGTCGTTCTGACGGCGGATCTCCATGAGCCAGTCCTGGTCGACCTGCGGCGCGATGGTGATCGGGTTATCCGGATGCAGGAGACGGTCGCCGAGGTCGAACTTCGGCAGGAACTTGTCCACCGCGGCCTGCGTCGGGATCTTCACGATGTGCTGGGAGTGGGTGAGGAACGCGCCGTCGAGCCCGATCGCGATCGGAAGCGATACGCGCTTGTCCTCCGCGACGCGCCAGGCCATGAGCGCGAGGTCGAGGGCCTCCTGGGCGGTCTCGGCCCACGGGAGGAGCCAGCCGAGGTCGCGCACCGCGAGCGAGTCGTTGTGCTCGGTGCCGAACGCGCCGGGGTCGTCGAGCGCGCGGTTGCCGCAGATCGCGACGACCGGCAGGCGCAGGCCCGCGGTCACCGCGATCGCCTCGAAGGCGTAGAACCAGCCCACGCCGGACGAGCCGACGAAGACGCGCGCGCCGACGGCGCATGCGTGCTTCACGATCTCGAACTGGCTGTGCTCGCCGTCGGCGACGATGTACTCGACGTCCATCTTGCCGTTCGCGATGAGCTTGGCCGCGGCCTGCATGACGCCGTCGTACGGACGGATCGGATACGCGGCCATGACGTCGACATCCGCGAGACGGATGGCCTCGGCGATGGCCTCGCAGCCCGTCGCGAGCTGCTCGGTCTCGATCTCGCTTGTTTCTTTGGTCTTGACTTCGACCGCCATTACTCGTCACCTCCCGCCGATGTCGTCGGATTCGCCGCGGGGTTCGCGTTCGGGGGCACGCTGCCGGCCGCGCCCTTCTTCGGGTCGGCGGAGACGCCGGCCATGTCCTCGAACCAGGCGTTGTACTTCGGACGATCCTGCTTCCAGAGCTGCCACTTGTCCTTGTTGTCGGTGAACTTGAGCTCGTCGACCATGACGATGCAATCCTTGACCGGGCAGACCTGCGCGCAGATGCCACAGCCGATGCACGCCTCGTACACGACCTCGTAGTGGCCTTCGGGCGTGACCTCGAAGCACTCATCGGGACAATCGAGCCAGCACATCGTGCACTTGATGCAGGTGTCGAAGTTCACGACCGGTCGCATCGTGCGCGCGCCGTACTTCTTGTAGTAGGGGTTGCGCTCGCCGGGCTTGCGCGCTTCGACGATGATCCCGGGTCGCATGGTGGTCCAACCGGGCTTGGTGAACTGAAGGACCTCGTGGCCGCTCGTGCCCTCGCCGGCCTTCACCGGACGCATCGTCGTCGAGTCATACCCGTACTGCACCGACGCGACCGCGGACTTGTCGCCCTTCGCGAGCTCGAGTGACGCGGCCTTCGCGTCGTCGAGCGCGATCCACTGCGGAAGGATCTTCGCGAGCGCGCCCAGCACCCGGAAGTCCGTGTGGTCGTCCTTGTAGACCCAGAGGCCCGCGAACGACGCGCCGCCCGGGACGATCCCGAGCGTGTATGGACGCTCCGTCTTGTCGGTCTGCGCGAGGACCTCGTCGGGCTTCTTGTCGGACGTGACGAGGAGCCAGCCGTTCGCGCGCACCGGCTTCCAGATCGGCTGACGGCCGTACCAGGCCCACGACTCGACGCCCTTCACGAGCGTGTCGTCGACCGCGATGGTCACGTCGACCACGCTCGGCTCGTACTTCGCCATCGATGCCTCGAGCTCGAGCTCGTCGGCCGCGACGACCGCGAACTGCTTCGCCGGCACGCCGTTGCGCTCGGGCGAGTCACCGTAGCGGGCGAACGCTGTGCCGGTGTGCCCCTTCTTGCGGGCGGCGAGCACCACCGATCGGCAGATGCGCTGCGCGAGCGTCTTTTGGAAGATGCCTCGATAGACGACCTCGATGGAAACACTGCGGTCCTCAGCCATTGCGACCTCCAAGCAGCTTCAGGATCCCCTCGCCGACCGCGCGGATGTGCTCGGCGGATGCGGTGCGCGCCGCTTCGGCATCGCGGCGCGAGAGCGCGTCGAAGATGCGTCGATGCGCGTCGAGGGACGTGTGTGCGCGCTGGTTCGTCTGCAGCCATTGCTCACGCGATGCGCGGAGGACGTCCCAGATGACCGCGAGCATCGTGGTGAGGAGCTCGTTCTTCGCGGCGTCGCCGATGACCTCGTGGAAGCGCGTGTCCTCCTCCACGTACGTCTCGCCGGCCGCGACCTTCCGCTCCTGCGCGGCGAGGATGTCGCGCAGCTCGGCAAGCTGTGAGTCGGTCATGCGCGTGGCCGCGAGCGCGGCGAGCGCGGGCTCGATGAGACCGCGGAACTCGATGACGTCGGGAATGCTGTGGCCGCGGGCGATGAGGCTGTGGAGCGGGCGCACGAGGTCGTCCGGCGCGACCTGGCGAACGAACGTGCCGCCGCCGGCGCGCGTCTCGACGACTCCAAGGAGCTCGAGCGTGCGCAGGGCTTCCCGGACAGACGCGCGCGAGACCTGGAACTGGTCGGCGAGCGCGCGCTCGGGCGGGAGCTGATCGCCGGGCCGGAGCTCGCCCTTCTCGAGGAGCGACTCGATCTGCTCGACGATGCTCTGGTAGAGCCTGCTGCGCCGGATGGGCTCGATTACGGCCAGCTCAAGACCTCCCACGACAAGCTGGTCAGGTGGTCTGACCAGACGGGGAGGAGGTTACGCCGGTTCACCGGAATCGTCAAAGGGAGACCCGTGGCTACTATCCGGCCGCCGGTGCGGGCTCTGATCTTCGACCTCGACGGGACCTTGGTGGATACGGTCTATGGGCACGTCATCGCCTGGCAGCGCGCCCTGGACGAAGCCGGGCTGCCCATCGACGGCTGGAAGGTCCACCGGCGGATCGGGATGAGCGGCGGGCTCTTCGCGCGCGCCGTCGCGCGAGAGGTCGGACGCGCCCTGACCGACGAGGAGGCCGCGCAGATCCAGAAACGCCACGGGGAGCTTTTCCGCAGCCTGCTTCCCGAGCGCCGCCCGTTGCCGGGCGCCGTCGAGCTGCTTCGCGCGCTTCGCGATTCCGGGATCCCGCACGGCATCGCGACCTCCGGTCGGCATCCCGAGATCGACCTCTCGCTCACGGCGCTCGAGGTGCCGGATGGAACGGTCGTGGTCGACCGCGGCGACGTGCTTCGCGCGAAGCCCGAGCCGGATCTCTTCCTCAAGTGCCAGCAGCGGCTAGGTGTGCCACCGGACGAGTGCTACGTCGTCGGCGATGCCGTGTGGGATCTTCTCGGCGCACGGCGCGCGAAGATGCTGAGTGTCGGGCTGCTGTCGGGCGGCTACGGTTGGGATGAGCTCATCTCCGCGGGCGCGTTCCGCGTCTACCGTGACCCGGCCGACCTCCACCGTTCACTCGACGAGCTCGGCATCGCCTAGGTCAGCGCCGCAGGAGCTGGAACGGCTCGCGGTAGGTCTCGAAGCGCCGCTCGGCGAGGACGCGGAGTGTGGAGGCGTCGAGTCGGCGCAAGTAGTGACCCTTCGGATTCGCACCTCCCGTTCGCTCGAGAAAGACGTAGAGCCAGCGGCCGTCGGGCGAAGGGCGTACCCACTCGATCCGGTTATCGAACCAGTAGATCTCCATCTTGATGTCATCGCCGCGGACCACTGCGTCTCGCAGGGCCACCGCGGCCATACCGAGGTACAGATTCCTCTGTTCGCCCTGGTCATCGACCTTCGCCGTGTGTGTACGGACGTAAAGCATCTGGGCGTCCGGAGCGAAGGTCGCGTTCACGACGATGGATTCATCAAGGGACTTCGCCATCGCGAACGATGGCGCAAAAAGCTGGTCGAGGAACGATGCAGGCCGGGCGAATGTTCGCTGGGAGATCAGCGCTCCGGTGTCCGCGTCGACGAGCCATATCGTGCCGTTGGGTACGCAGCAACCCCAGGCCCCGACGATCGCGAGCTGGCGGCGATCGGGACTGAGCGCCAATCCCGGCACGAGCCGCGAGCGCACCTCGGCACCATCGACGATCCGACCGGTCTTCCATTCGCCCGCGACGAGCGAGGGCAGACGGAGCCGCCAGAGCTCCTTTCCGGTCCGAAGGTCCCAGCCGGCGAGGTCCACCGGGCGCGGCATGATCGCGCTCGGATCGCTGGGCACCAGCAGGCCATAGAGGCGGCGCCCTTGTTCGTCTCGTGTTCGCGCGACCTGATCGCCGACGATCGCGAATCCAGGCTCGCGCTCGACGATCTTTCCGCTGCGGGCGTCCAGGAGGAGGCGCTCCGCGGTGGCTTCGGCTGGCGGCCAGTTGCGTGCGTAGAGACGCGCGCCGTCGGCGCTGAGGCCGTCGACGATGACCGGCACCTGGGGGTTGAAGTCGGCTCGTCGATCACCCGTCACCGCATCAAATACCCCGACGTCCAGGTCACGCGCAGCGGCCGGCGTGCCGTAGTGGTAGTTCATGACCGCGATGGTGCTGCCGTCGAGCGACGCGACCGTCCATGAGCTGTTCGCGGCAGTGGGGCTGATCGCAAGCAGCGGCTTCGCGGAACGGTCCTGAAGCGTCAGCGGGTCCACGGCCATGAGGCCGGCGCCGTTGAAGGAGTCCGTCACGTAGAGCGCGAGCTCGCCGACCGTCGGCGGAGCGGGGGACGGGGGTGACTGCGCCGGGGTCGACGTACATGCCGCGGCGATGACGAGCGTGGCGACGAGCCGGCGCATACGACCAGTACACCAGCGTGACCGATCGGTTCCCGGCTCCGACCGCTCCTAGTGGGCCGGGACGTCCTTCTGGCCGGCCATGAGGAGGCCGAGACGCTCCTCGGTGGCCTGTTTCGCGTCGAGCGTGGCCACGATGCGGCCTTCGAACATCACCGCGATCCGGTCCGAGAGCGCGCGGATCTCATCGAGCTCGCTCGAGATGAGCAGGATCCCGCAGCCACGCGCGCGCTGCTCGAGGAGCCGCTCGTGGACGTACTCGGTCGAGCCGATGTCGAGGCCGCGGGTGGGCTGGCTGATCACGATCAGCCTCGGGCTCTCCGAGATCTCGCGACCGAGCACGACCTTCTGCTGATTCCCCCCGGAGAGCGTTCCCACGATGGCACGCGCATTCGGCGGGCGGACGTCGAACTCCTTCGCGAGGCGGTCGCCGTCTTTCGCGATCGCCTCGCGCTGCAGAACACCGCGGCGCGCGTACGGCTGCCTGTCCTGCTTGCCGAGGATGAAGTTGTCCGCGACCGTGAACGGAAGCACCAGACCCTCGACGCGCCGGTCCTCGGGAACGTACGCGACGCCGCGCGCGCGAGTCCGCTTCGGATCGTCGTGCGCGATGTCCACGGCGCCGACGGTGATGGTCCCCTCGGTCACCCGCCGCAGACCGAGGATGCACTGCGCGAGCTCGCTCTGACCGTTCCCTCCCACGCCGGCCACGCCGAGGATCTCGCCCTCGCGCACGACCAGGTCGACGCCCTTCAGGGCCTTCGTGCCGCGGTCGGACAGCGCCTCGAGCCGTGAGATCTGGAGGATCGGCAGGCTCGTCCCGGTGGCCTCGCGTGGACGGATGTCGTGGAGCTCACGTCCCACCATGGCCTGCGCGATCTCGCGCGCGTTGGTGTCCTTCGTCACCAGCTCCGCGGCGTTCTGGCCGGCGCGCAGGACCGTGATGCGGTCCGTGATCGCGAGGACCTCGCGCAGCTTGTGCGTGATGAGGATCAGCGTCTTGCCTTCGCTGCGGAGCTCGCGGACGATCTCGAAGAGCTCGTCGACCTCTTGGGGTGTGAGGACCGCGGTGGGCTCGTCGAAGATGAGCAGCTCGGAACCGCGGTAGAGGACCTTCAGGATCTCCACCCGTTGCTGGAGGCCGAGCGGGATGTCCTCGATCCGCGCGCTCGGCTCGACCACGATCTTGAAACGCTCCTCGAGCTCGCGAACGCGCGCTTCGATCGCGCGCCGGCCCAGGACCGGACCCATGCGCTCCTCGCCGAGGACGACATTTTCGGCCACGGTGAGTGGAGGCACGAGCATGAAGTGCTGATGGATCATGCCGATGCCGAGCGCGATCGCATCGCGCGGTCCCGTGATACGCACTTCCTTGCCGCGGACGCGGATCGTTCCCGCATCGGGGTGGTACAGGCCGTAGAGGATGTTCATGAGCGTGGTCTTGCCCGCGCCGTTCTCCCCGACGAGGGCGTGGATCTCGCCCTCGTTGACCACGAGGTCGACGCCGGCGAGCGCCTGCAGCTCTCCGAAGCGCTTCGCGATCCCGCGCATCTCGAGCAGTACGGCCACTAGTGACCCTCGCTCTCGTACGGCAGACCGTCCGCCGCCGGCGGACGCGAGCGGCCGACGAAACCCGCGACCGCGAGGATCGTGAGGACATACGGGATCGTCGACAGCAGCTGCACCGGGATGCGCAGGTCGCCGATCGAGACGCCCTGCAGCGACACCGACAGCGCGTCGCCGTAGCCGAAGATGAGCGACGCGACGAGCGCGCCCACCGGCGTCCAGCGGCCGAAGATCATCGCGGCGAGCCCGATGAAGCCTCTCCCGTTCGTCATGCCGTCGGTGAACGATCCGGCCACGGCCATCGAGAGGTAGACGCCGCCGAGCGCCGCGAGCGCGCCGGACGCGAGCACGGCGAAGTACCGCGTGCGACGAACGTCGATGCCGACGGTGTCGGCGGCGCGGGGATGCTCGCCGACGGCGCGAAGGCGAAGGCCCGGGACCGTCCGGAACAGGAACAGCTGGAGCACCAGGACGAGCAGGAAGGTAAGCCAGAGGATCGCGCTCTGATGACTGAGGGCCGCCCCGAGCACCGGGATGCCGGAGAGGAAGCCGAGGTCGACCGTCGGCACGCCCGGGAGATCCGCCGGCGTGCCGGTCGTGCCGTACAGCTCGTAATCGAGATACGACGTCAGGCCGAGCGCGAGGATGTTGAGCGCCATCCCTGACACGATCTGATCCGCGCGGAACGTGATCGAGGCGAGCGCGTGGAGCGCGGCCAGCGCCACGCCCATGACGACCGCGCCCAGGATCGCGAGCGGCAGGCTGCCCGTCCTGTCCGCGACGAACACGCCGAAGAACGCGCCCATGAGCATGCAGCCCTCCAGCGCGATGTTCGTCACGCCGGAGCGCTCCGTGATGACGCCGCCGAGCGCCGCGAGCGCGATCGGCGTGGCGAGGCGCAGCGTCGCGGCCAGCACGCCGGCGCCAAGGAGGACCTCGATGCTCATGCGAGCGCCTCCGCCGGTGTGCCGCGGCGGCCCGCGATGGCTCGGACGATGGTCTCAGCGGCGATGACGAAGAGCACCAGCGCCTCGATGACCTCGACCAGATGGGACGAGATGCCCGCGTTCGCCTGCATCAGCGTGCCACCACGCGCGAACGCCGCGAAGAGGATCGCGGCGAGCGTGATCCCGATGGGCGAGTTCTTCCCGAGCAGCGCCACGGCGATCGCGTCGAAGCCGAAGCCCGACGAGAAGCCGTCGAAGACACGGTGGAAGAGTCCGCTCACCTGGATCATTCCGGCGAGGCCCGCGAAGCCGCCGGCGATCGCCATGACGAGGACCATGCGGCGCTTCGGGTCGATGCCCGCCTGCGCGGCGGCGCGCGCGCCGAGGCCGACCGAGCGCAGCTCGTAGCCGAGGCTGGTGCGCCAGAGGAGGAACCAGAAGAGGATGACCGCGAGCACGGCGAGCACGATGCCGGCATGCAGACGCGAGAGCGGCACGAGCTCGTTCGGGATGATGATCGGCAGGATCGCTCCTGCGCCGATCGGTGACGACGCGGGTGTGCCAAGCGCGTTCGGCGCCGACATCGGTCCGTCCTGAAGCAGCCAGTGCATGACGAAGACGACGATGTAGTTCTGCATGATGGTCGTGATCACTTCGTTCACGCCGCGCGCCGCCTTCAGCCAGCCGGCGATCGCACCGTAGGCACCGCCCGCGAGCACGCCCGAGATGAGCGTGAGCGGCAGCAGCAGGATCCCCGGTAGATCGGGGAACTGCGAGCCGGTCCAACCGGCGGCGAGCGCGCCGACGAGGAGCTGTCCCTGGGCGCCGATGTTGAAGAGACCCGTGCGGAACGCGACCGCGACCGACAGACCCGCGAGCGTGAGCGGCACCGCGATGACCAGCGTCTCGCTGATGTCGTACGGCGAGCCGAAGGCCCCGAGGATCAGGGCCGCGTACGCGCGGATCGGGTTGTGGCCGCTGATCAGGACGAAGATCGCGCCGATGAAGAGCGCCACGAGGACCGAGATGACCGGCACGGCCGGCCCCTGCGCCCACTGGGAAGACGGTTGACGCACCGACGGGGCCGCTGCCGGCCCCGTCGGTGATAGAGACGGTGCGCTGGTCAAGGCGTTATCCCTTGACCTGGACCGTGTCCTTGGGGGTGATCTTGCCGCTCTTGATGTCCGCGAGTGCCTGGTCTGCGGCGGCCTTCGCGTTCGCCGGCACGACCGCGTCCGTCTTGCCGTAGCCGATGCCGTCGTTGGCGACGCTGAAGAAGTTGTCGCCGGCCTTGTAGGCCTTGTCCTTCACCGCCTTCACGGTGTTGTACACGGCCTTGTTCACGCGCTTGAGCGCGGACGTGATGACCACACCCGGAGCGACGTCGATCTGGTCTGCGTCGACGCCGATCGCGTATACGCCCTTCTCCTTCGCAGCCGCGATGTAGCCGAGGCCACTACCGCCGGCGACCTGGAAGAGGATGTCGCAGTTCTTGCTGATGTGGTTCAGGCCGATCTCCTTGCCCTTGGCCTGGTCCACGAAGTCGTTGCTGTAGCCGTTCAGGATCGTGGTGCTCGGGCTGATCGTCTTCACCGCGTCCTGGTAGCCGGCGATGTAGTGGTCGACCGGCGGGATCGGGATGCCGCCCATCGAGCAGACCGTGTTGTGCGTCGCTTTCCCGACTTTGTCCTTGGCCATCGTCGCGGCGATGACGCCGACGAGGTAGCCCGCCTCCTGCTCCTTGAAGAACAGGTTGGCCACGTTCGGCAGGTTCTCGGTCTTGCCGGCGTCATCCGCCGGCGCGCCGTCGATGATCGCGAACTTGATGTTCGGGAACTGTTTCGCGACCTTCCACACGGAGTTCGTCATCAGGAAGCCGACCCCGATCACGAGGTCGTAATTCTGCTGAGCGAACGTGGTCAGGTTCGGGACGTAGTCCTCCTGCTTCTTCGACTCGATGACCGATGTCTGCACGCCGAAGTCCTTTGCGGCGTCAAGGCGACCGGTGTTCGCGAGCGCGTTGAAGCTCTTGTCGTTCAAGCCGCCGACGTCGGTGACGAGACCGATCTTGAGCGAAGAGCCCGTGAGTCCGCTGAGCGCGTCGCAACTGGTCGTGAACATGATCGAAAAGATGAACGCGAGCACGAGGAAACGCTTCATGGATCCGTCCGACCTCCCTCTAATCCCGTCGCGCGGCGCCTGGAAGCTGCACACAGCGCGACGCGGGGATTCTAGTCAGGTGCGCGGGATCAGGCTGGCAGCCCCGTGACGACGCTCCAGACGACGTAGACCAGAAAGACGACGTACAGGCTTCCGCCGAGCATGAGAGCGGAGAGGGGGAGCGAGTTGTCTCGTGCGCGGACGCGCAGCTGGATCCAGATCAGGAGGCCCGAGAGGAGCGCGAAGATCGCCGCGATGGTGCCGAACCGGCCCAGCTCCCACGGCGTGAGGAGAACGCCGATGGTGACCGGGATCGTCGACTGGAAGACCATTGCGCCCGCGACGTTGCCGAGCGCGATGACGTCCTTCCCGTCCTTCGTCCAGAGCAGGCTGTTCGCAGCCTCCGGCAGCTCCGTCGCAAGAGGCGCGAGCACGAGGGCGACCAGCAGCGTGTTGAAGTTCATCGCGTGGGAGAAGTCCTCGACGAACGTCGCGAAGAAACGTGCGCCGACGAGGATCGCCCCGAACGACACGAGGGTCTGCGCCAGCACGAGCCACAGCGGTGGCCGCGTCGGCACCACCGCCAGGCCGAACCGCCGCAGCTGTGACGCGAACGTGAGCTCGTCGAACGCCTCGTGCGCCTCCTGCTCCTCCTCGATGTCCACTGGCGTCACCCTCGGCGTGCGGAGCACGAGGAAGAGGTAGAAGACGTACGCCGGGAGGAAGATCCACCCGAGGTATCCCTTGAGGAAATGCAGGTCGCGCGGCAGGAGCGCGAGACCGAGGGCCACGCTGTACAGCACGAGAAAGAACGACATGTCCCTCGTGGCGTGCGCCGCATCGACGCGGAGGGTGTCGCGGCCGCGCCGCTTCCGCAGGACGTACGCGGTCACGCCGATCAGGAGCATGACCAGGGTCGCGAGCATGAACGGCGCGCCGAGGATCGCGCCCACGCCGATCTCGTCGGAGTCGCTCGTATTCGTGAACAGGATCGCGACGATCGGGATGAGCGTCTCCGGCGTTGCCGTGCCGAGCGCGGCGAGGATGCTGCCGGTCGCGCCCTCGGACATGTTGAGCTTGATCCCGAGCCACTCGATGCCATTGGTGAAGACCTCGGCCCCGACGAGGATCAGTCCGAACGCGAGGACGATGAGCGCGATGTCGAGCGGCGTCACGCCGCGGGATCGACGCTGGCGGGCCGCCCGCGGCGCTCGCGCATGTTGCGCACGACCGGCAGGAGCAAAAGGATGACCGCGAGGATCATCAACGTCGCGGCGAGCGGGCTGCCGACGAAGATGAGCGGGCTGCCGCCACTTGCGATGAGCGCCTTGCGCAGCTCGCGCTCGGTCGAGTCGCCCAGCACGATGGCGACGACGAGCGGCGCCAGCGGGTACTTCATCTTGCGCAGCCAGTAGCCGACGAACCCGAACGCGATCGTGATGAAGACGTCGAACATGCTGTTGTTCAGCGAATACGAGCCGATGATCGAGATGATGACGATGAACGGCGTGATGATCGCGTAGGGCACGTGCATGATCTTCGCGAGCAGTGGCACCGCGAGCAGGCACATCGTGAATGTGATGAGGTGCCCGAGGTAGATGCTCGCGGTCAGGCCCCACACGAAGTCGGGGTGGTCGATGAACAGCAGCGGACCCGGCTGCAGGCCCCAGATGAAGAGGCCGGCCATGATGACGGCCGAGGTCGGTGAGCCGGGCACGCCGAGCGCGACCATCGGGACCAGCGATCCGACCGCCGACGCGTCAGCGGCGGCCTGCGGCGCCATGATGCCGGTGATCTCGCCCTTGCCGAAGTTCGCCTTATTCTTCGAGTACTGGCGCGCGAGGCCGTAGCCGAGGAACGAGCCCGCGGTCGCACCATGTCCGGGAAGAACGCCGAACCAGAAGCCGATGACCGCGGTGATCACCACCGTCCAGATGCGTTTTCGGAGCTCGCGCAGCGTCTCGAGGATGTCCTTGAGGCCGACCTTGGCGCTCATGCGTTCGACGAACCCGATGCCCTGCTCCTCGGCGGACGCGAGGATCTCGCCCATGCCGAAGAGGCCGATCGTGACCGGCACGAATCCGATGCCCGAAAGGATCTCGATGCGGCCGAAGGTGAGGCGTGGTGCGCCGGTGATCGTGTCGAAGCCGACGGCCGCGAGAAGCAGGCCGAGGCCGATCATCATCACGCTCTTCGCGGGCGATTCCGAGCCGAGACCGATGAGCGTCGCGAACGACATGATGAACACGGCGAAGAGCTCCGCTGGACCGAACGCGAGCGCCACGTCGGCGAGCGCGCGCGCGAAGAACGTGAACAGGACCGTGGCGATGAACGCCCCGATGAACGACGCGAAGAACGAAGAGGAGAGCGCGAGCGCGGGCTTCCCGAGCTTCTTCGCGAGCGGGAACCCGTCGAACAGGAGCACGACGGACCACGGCTCGCCCGGGATGTTGAACAGGATCGAGGTGATGACGCCGCCGAACAGCGCTCCCCAGTAGATGCCGGCGAGGAAGATGACCGCGCTCGTCGCGCCCCCGGGCCCGGTGTTCGCGATGAAAACGGTGATCGGCAGGAGGATCGCCACGCCGCTGGTGCCGCCGAGTCCGGGGAGAACGCCGATGATGAGGCCGAGGAAGCATCCGATCGTGAGCAGCAACAAGTTGAACGGCTGGAGCGCCGTGCCGAATCCGCCGGCGAGGCTGCCCAGCGTGCTTGTGAAGCCGGTGAGGATCTCCACTGCTGCCTTGCGCTACAGGGGGAAGCCCTGCTCGTACAGGAAGCTCTTCGGCAGGAACACCCGGAAGCCCTTCTCGAATGAGAGATAGATCAGCGCGGGGAAGAGGACCGCGATGACGATGACCCAGATCCAGCGGTAGCGGCCGATGAACTTGGCGAAGAACCCCATGTACAGACCGGTGACGAAGTAGAAGCCGATCCATTCGATGAGCCCGACCGCGACGATCATCGGGAGGGCGATCTTCAGTGGCGCGGTCCACGCCTCACGCTTTGCGAACACGCCCTCGCCGGTGTTCGTTGCGCCATACCAGCGATAGATGACGAGGAGCGCCGCTCCGGCGATCATCGCCGCCGACCAAAACGGATAGAAGCCCGGGCCAAGACCGCCGGGAAACCTCCCGGTGGGGTCGGGGAGTGCCGACGCGCGGCTGTCGAACATGGCGACGGCGGCGATCACGATCATGACCGCCGCCGTCGCGACCTGGTACGGCCTCACGCCGCGGGGATCACACCCACTTGTTCTTCGTCGCTATGTCGTTGTGCAGCTTCTCATAGTTGTTGATGAATGACCGGAAGTCGATGCCGGATCGGAAGTCGGGGTTGAGCGCGTTGGTCTCCATGAAGGCCTTCCACTTCGCGGAGTCGTAGACCTTCTTGAACACGTCGACCCAGAACGCCTGCTGTGCCGCCGACAATCCAGGCGGAGCCATGATCGCGCGCATGACGAAGTAATCGTCGATGGCGAGACCCTGTGACTTGCATGTCGCGAGGCCCGAGTACACCCCGGTCGTCGGACTCGCGGGCATGAAGGCGCACAGCGGGCGCAGCTTCTTCTGCTGATACAGGCCGAGCCCCTCGCTCGGGTTGTTGACGGTCACTTCGACGCCGCCCTGGTGGCCGGCCAGCGCTGTCGCGACGGCGCCGCCACCGGACTGCGGCACGTAGCGGAACGCCTTGGTCCCGGCGAGCTCCTGGATACGCAGGAACATCACCTCGTCTTCCTGCTTCGATCCGGTGCCGGAGACGACGAGCTCCTTGTCCTTCGCCGCGGCGATGAAGTCGCCCGCGGTCTTCCACGGGCTGTCCTCGTTGACCCACAGGAAGAAGGGGTCGAGCGCGAGGTTGGCGATCGGCGTGAAGTCCGTCGCCTTGTACGGCAGCTTCTGCGTGATGATCGTGGTGAAGAAGCTGTTGAGGGTGATCATGATGTAGTGCATGTCACCCCTCTTCTCGAACACGTAGGTGAACGCGACCGCGCCGGAGCCGCCTTCCTTGTTCGTCGGCTGGACCGGCTGCGGCGAGAGCTTCTGCTCCTCGATGATGGCCTGCATCGCGCGCGCGTAGATGTCCGAGCCACCGCCGACGGCGGTGCTGATCACGAACTCCACGTTGCGGGTCGGTTGCTGCATCGTCGCAGCGGTAGCCGAGGCGGCTGTCGACGCGCTGGGCGATGGAGCGGCCGCGCCGCCTCCGCACGCCGTCGCGACGAGCATGACCGCGCCGAGGATCGTCACGAAACGCCTACCCGTCACTCGCCACATTGCCTGCACCTCCACGGACTCGTACGCCGTTCGCCCGCGAATGGCTCAACAGCGGTCTGACCGGCGGCATCGTAAGCGGTCTGACCGATAACCGTCACCGAGACGGATCGGTCGCCATGTCACAATGCGGGAACGAAGGTCGGCACGGGGCGTGCGGTCGGCCGGTCAAGGGTCGCTTGACGCGACCGGCAAGGAGTGCGGCATGGTGCAGGAGTTGGTGCGACCCGCCAAGCTACCGAGAGGGGCCGCGCCGGACAGCGCGTGGGCCTACCTGGACGGCAAGTTCGTTCCCATCCGCGAGGCCAAGATCTCCGTGATGACGCACGCCTTCAACTACGGGACAGGCGTCTTCGAGGGGATCCGGGCTTACTGGAACGCGGAAGAGGAGCAGCTGTACGGACTCCACCTGCGGGAGCACTACTCACGCCTCCTGCGCTCCGGGAAGATCATGCGGATCTCCATCCCACACACCGCCGACGAGCTGGTCGCCATCACCGTCGAGCTGCTGCGGAAGTGCGGTTACCGCGAGGACGCCTACGTCCGGCCCGTCGCGTACAAGTCCACGCCGGTCATCGGCGTCCGGCTCCACAACCTCGACGACGGCCTCACGATGTTCGCCGTGCCGTTCGGCAACTACATCGAGATCGACAAGGGCATCGCCTGCCATGTGTCGTCCTGGCGGAGGGTCGACGACAACGCGATCCCCGCGCGGGCCAAGATCACCGGCTCGTACGTGAACGCCGCTTTGGCCAAGAGCGAGGCGGAGGAAGCCGGATTTGCGGAGGCGATCGTCCTGACGCAGGAAGGCCATGTGTCGGAAGGAAGCGCCGCGAACCTCTTCCTGGTGCGGGGCGGCAAGCTCATCACGCCGCCGGCCACCGACAACATCCTCGAGGGCATCGTGCGCGGTAGCGTCATGCGCATCGCCGCGGACCTCGGCCTGTCCGTCGAGGTTCGGAGCATCGACCGAACCGAGCTCTACGTCTGCGACGAGATGTTCATGTGCGGGACCGGTGTGCAGATCTCTCCGGTCGCGAGCGTGGACCATCGCGCTGTGGGAACGGGCGAGATCGGTGCGATCACGAAGCGGATCTCGAAGCTCTACTTCGACGCGGTGCGCGGCAAGGACGCGCGCTACAAGGACTGGCTCACACCGATATACACGTCAACGAGCTGAGTCGCTCGCGTCGCTCGCGAAGCTCCTGAAGTCGTTCCCGATGCGAACGACGATGTCGGGGCCGCCGGATCCGTCGGAGGTCTCCAGCGGGACTCCCAGCTGCGTGCGCAGCTGCTCCGCCGTGTAGCGCTTGCCGGGGTTCCGGAGCACGACCGCGGAGCGCGCCGAGGCGCCGTCCGTGACCGAGCTGACGCCGAACGCCCGCGCTCCGAGGCGGTCCGCCACCTGCTGCGCGACCCCGCTGCGCGCTCCGGTGTTCTGCACCTCCACGCGCGCGCCCTCTTGCCGCACCTTGGGATCGTAGAAGAGCGACGCCGCGAGATCGCGGATCTTGGCCACATCCGGGATGAGGAAGAACCCACCGTCGCTGTCGTAGGTCAGCTCGCAGTGCGGGTAGTCCCCACCGCACGGATAGAGCACGTCGCTGGCGATGTTCGCGTTGTCGATCCCCGTCGCGGTGCCCGCGAGCTGCAGGACGTTCGACGGGTCGAAGTCGGTCTCGATCGTGGTCGCGACGCCGTCCATGAGCGAGGGGAGCGTCCGGAGCGCCTGGGGCTGCGACAGCTTCACGCGGAGCGCTCCGAGGACGTCCTGCTGCCGCTTGGCGCGACTGTAGTCATTGCTGTCGTGCCGCGATCGCGCGTATGTGAGGGCCTCCTCGCCGAACATGAGCTGCGGTCCGGCCGAGATGTTCACGCGCTCAACGCCGTAGTCGACGGTCGGGTAGGACTCGTCTCGCAGCGGCCGCTTCACGTCGACGATCACTCCGCCGACGCCGTCGACGATCCGGTTGAAGGCCTCGAAGTTCACCAGCGCGTACGAATGGATCCGGATCCCGAGCAGGTCGTTGACGAGCCTACGCACGAGATCGGGCCCGCCGAAGGCGAACGCCGCATTGATCTTTCCCTGGAACGTCCCCGGCTTGTTGATGTAGACGTCGCGCGGGATCGAGAGCATCGCGGCGGTCTTGTTGAGCGGATCGAGTGAGACGACGATCATCGTGTCGGTGTTCTGCGTCGTTCGATCACCGTTGCGCGTATCGATGCCCAGCACGAGGACGTTGAGGCGCTCCTTGCCGGTCCAAACTGGGGCCGGCTCTTCGCCCGGTGGTACCGCGGCCTGCGGACGCACGATCGGAGCGAAGGTCCGCGCCAACAGCGCCGCCCACGGAGCCGACTCCCTGTAGATCGTGCTGTAGGTGACGATCAGCGTGGTCGCGATCAACGCGAGGACCGCGTAATCGATGATGTGGCGGCCGCGCACTCGGTGCATGCGGCCGGCGAACGCGTCGACCACGACGAACAGGTGATAGACGAGCGTGGTCGCGATCACGAGAAGCGTCACGTAGCCCGCGTTGCGTAGCACCCACGCTGTGAGCGGATCCGCGTTCACCACGAACCCGCCCGCGAGGACGAACGCGAAGATCGGCAGGAGCAGCATGAGCAGACCCTTGACCCAGCGGTCCTGATAGGCCTGACCGAGTCCGGGAAGGAGCGCGGAGAGGAGCGCGGCGAAGCCGGGGGACCCGAGCGACGGGCCCGCGGCGAGCATGAGCGGGCGCTGCCGACTCCCCCTATTCGACATCGAACACATAGCGTAAGAGACTCGCCAGCCGTGGAACGGCAGTCCCACACGAGCACGGCGACCCTCCGGGGCGCCCGAGCGGTCGGCATCGTCTGCGCGGCGCTTTTCTTCGCGCCGGTCGTTCTCTCGCTCGCCTTTCCGGACCTCTTCCTGTACGCGCCGTACCACCGCACCTACGAGCGGATGCTCGGGACGATCCTCGGGGCGCTGGGGATCGGCCTCCTTCTGGCGCTCCGGGACCCGGCGCGGAACGCCGGCGTTTTCGCGGTCATCGGGTTGACGGCCGGCTCGCTCGACGCTGCGACCATCTATTCGCTTGTGTTCGACGACGCAGCGTCATCTCACTGGTGGACGACGGTGCCCCTTCTCGCTGCCATCGCCGTCGCGCTCGTCGTCACCTACACGCGCCTCCGGCGGCCGCACCCGGTCGTCGTCCGGATCGTCGTCGCGGCCGTCATGCTCCTGCCGGTCGCGCTCTACCTGCACGACGCGGCGTACCGTGCTTTTGTGAGACCGTGATCACGGCTCGCCAGCGCGCATCCTCCGTCCCGCCCTGACCGTGGCGCCGATCGTCTCGGTCCGCGAGCTCCGCAAGAGCTACGGGCAGATCAGAGCCGTGGACGGCGTGAGCTTCGATGTCGAGCAGCGCGAGATCTTCGCGCTCCTCGGTCCGAACGGAGCGGGGAAGACCACCACCGTCGAGATCCTCGAGGGTCTGCGTTCGGCGGATAGCGGCACGGCTCTCGTCGCCGGCGTCGATGTCCGAAGGGACCCATCCGGGGTGAAGGAGCGGATCGGCGTTCAGCTGCAGCAGAGCGCGTTCCCCGAGAACTTCCTCGCGCGCGAGATCGTCGACGTGTTCGCCCTCTTCTACCGCAGACGGGTCGACTCGCTGGCGATCCTCCGGTCGGTGGGTCTCGAGGACAAGGCGCGGCAGAAGCAGGAGAAGCTCTCGGGCGGTCAGCGCCAGCGGCTCTCGATCGCCGTCGCGCTCGTGAACGAGCCGCGCGTGCTGTTCCTCGACGAGCCGACCACCGGACTCGATCCGCAGGCGCGACGCAACCTGTGGGAGCTCATCCGCGCCATCCGCGAGCGCGGCACCACCGTGTTCCTCACGACGCACTACCTCGACGAGGCAGAGGCGCTGTGCGATCGGGTCGCGATCATGGACGCCGGCCGGATCGTCGCGCTCGATTCGCCGGCCGCGCTCATCGACGCGTTGCTGAAGCGCGGTTTCCGCAAGCCGGTCGTCCAGCAGCAGGCGAACCTGGACGACGTCTTCCTCGACGTCACGGGGCACGCGCTGCGTGAGGAATAGTGGGACAGGTAGTCGGTTACACCGTCCTCCTGCTCCGTGCCTACGCTCGCGATCGCACCGCGCTCTTCTTCGGTTTCCTCTTCCCGCTTCTCTTCATGGTGCTGTTCGGCGTGCTGAACTTCGGCGGGTCGGTGCGCGTGAACCTGGGCATGGTCGATGAGGCGAAGAACGATCAGAGCGCGTCATTCATCGCGACGCTGCAGAAGATCGACACGTTCAAGATCACGAACGGCGAACGCGACGCCCAAGTCGCGAAGCTGACCGCCGGCGATCTCGACCTCGTGCTCGTCATCCCGAGCAATTTCCGGATCGCGCCCGCAACGCCGGGCGGCAGCGTGCCGACGCTGACGCTGTACCGGAACAGCGCGCGCGCCGAGCAGGGTGCGATCGGGGGCGCGATCCTGAACTCGGTGATCGACCAGCTCTCGTTCGCGGTCACTCAGACGGCGCCGGTCGTCAGCCTCAAGAGCGAAGAGATCACCGGACGGAACCTGAAATACGTCGACTTCCTCACGCCGGGGATCCTCGGGATGACCATCATGCAGCTCGGCATCTCGAGCGTCGCCTTCGCGTTCGTCGCGGAGCGCTCTCGCGGCGTGATCCGCCGGATCATGGCCACGCCCATCCCGCGGCGGAACTACATCGCGGCGCACGTGCTCCAGCGGCTCATCCTCGCGGTCGTCCAGGTGCTGATCCTTCTCGCGGTCGCCGTGTTCTTGTTCAAGGTGACCGTCGTCGGCGGGCTGGGCTCCTTGCTGCTCGTCGCTGTGCTCGGCGCCGTCGTCTTCCTGTGCCTCGGCTTCGCCGTGACGGGGCTCCTGACCACCGAGAACCAGGCCGCGGTCGCGACGCAGATCGTCACGCTGCCGCAGCTGTTCCTCTCGGGTGTCTTCTTCTCGCGCGACGCGGTGCCGGCGTTCCTGAAGCCGATCGCCGACTACCTGCCGCTCACGTTCCTGAACGACGCGCTCCGCTCGATCGCGACGACGGGAGCGAGCCTTGCCGATGTGGGCGGTCAGATCGTCGGTCTGCTCGCGTGGGCCGTCTTCTCGTTCATCCTGGCCTACCGCTTGTTCCGCCTCGACTGACCTTCTAGACGCCGAGTGCGTCCGCGACGGCGCGGTGCGCAACGGCGCGGAAGCGTCCCCAGTCGGACCAGCTGCCGCCGATGCTTTTGGTCCCCTCGGTCGCCAGTCCATCGAGCACCGCGGCATGTGCGCGCAGCTCCGCGGGCGCCATCTCACGCCAGTCCTCGATCTGCTCGTCCGTGTCGAGCGCGCCGAGCGTGCCGCCGAGCTCGTCGAGCAGGAACGCGAAGGTGTGGAAGAGTGGCGCTGCGGTGGGTGAGGACCGGCCGCGATACGCGATCGTGGCGAGGAAACGCCGCACGTCGGTGTCGAGCCCCGTCTCCTCCTTCGTCTCGCGCAGCAGCGCGGCGTGGATCGATTCGCCGTGATGGATGCCACCGGTCGGCAGCCGGTACGCGCCGCGCGGATAAAAGGTCTTGATGGCGACGAGCAGCTTGCCGTTCGGCCGGCGCACGGCCATCAGCACCTCGCCGAACCGGTTCGTCCGCCGGATGGGATCGTGGAAGCCGTCGTGGATCGTCGCGTCGACATGGCGTGGCTCGCCGTACCGGCGCGCAAGCTCGCTGATCTCACGCCGCGTATCGGCTGAGAGCTCCACCGGGCGAGGCTAAGCCTCAGGAGCGTTCGTGCTTGCGCAGCAGGTCGTCGAGCGCCTCCCGGAGGAGTTGTGCTTCCTTCTTCTTCTGGCGCTCGGCAAGCCCTTTGAGCCGGCCGAGCTGCGCGGCGGAGTAATAGGACGACTTGAGCACCATGTCGTCGCTCGGGGTGAGGCCGACGGCGTCGCCGCCCTGCTCCTTCGCCGCGAGCAGCGCCAGGTCGGCCTTGCGCATGAGCTCCTCGGCACTGGCGGGGCCGCGGGACTTCGTGTCACGCGGCGTGTTCGCGACGCCGATGCTCACAGTGCACCGCTGATCGCGCGGGATCACCGTCGCGATCGCTTCGTCGAGCTCGCGCCGCAGTTGATCGGCGCGGAGGAAGGTCGGCTCGAGCGCCGCGCCAGGCGCGAGCAAGGCGAACTCGTCGCCGCCGATGCGGCCCAACGTCCATCCTTCCTTCGCGGCGGTCCTCGCGAGCACCGTCGTTGCCGCGCCGATGGCCTTGTCACCGGCTTCGCGGCCGCCCTTCTCGTTGAGGATCAGCAGACCGTCGAGGTCCAGATGGACGAGCGTCGCCAGCGACTCGCGCTTCAAAGCCGCGATGAGCGCGCCTTCGAACGCGGGACGCGACAGACAACCGTTAGCGTCGGCCCGGAAACGAACGGCTTTCACTTGTTTTACTGCTGTGCGCGGCACATCTGCCTCCTCGAGCGATATATAAGATAATATATCGTATATACCGATAGATATCGAACGCCACGATTGTGATAGGCAGCCGTCCCGGCGACCGGTGTTCAGCCTTCCTGGCCAGTAAGTAGACAAGCGCAGAGAATCGCGAGCTGTGGGCGGGCTGAGGGGTCTTCTCCTGATCGGAGTCTGCGCCGCCGTCCTCGCGGTCGGCCGGGCTGCGGACGCGTATGCCGCGGCGCGGGTGGGGCCGGACGCGACAGCGCTGCGAGCGCCAGCCGCGGCGCCTCCCGGGCGCACGATCCTCGTTTCGACAGACCTGAGCGGCGCTTTTGCCAAGTTCGGCAGCCGGAGCGGCATGGTGCGCGCCGACGGACGCGAAGTGTTCTGGTGGGGCGAGCTTCCGAATTCCAATTTCGTGTTCGGGATCATCGCCTTCGACGTCGGGACGGGCTCGCAGAGCTACGTGTCGCTCGATTCGAGTGGGACTCCACTCGACGCGGATACGGCGTACGGGATCTCACCCGACGGACGATTCGTGGCGTTCGAAGGCCGCATCGCTTTGTCGGACGGGAACGTGGAACGGCTCGTGCTACTGCGCGATCGCCTTGCCGGTACGACGATCCCGGTCTCGCTGACGCCAGTGGGCGATGGGGCACAAGGTGCCCGAGCGCCCTCGGTCTCGGCTGACGGGCGCTACGTCGTATTCCTCTCGAGCGACGACCGCCTTGACCCGTCGGGCGGACCACTTTTCGGTAACGCGAACGCGTTCCTACGTGACGTGCTCGCGGGCACGACCACACGCATCTCGACAGTCGCACCTGAGCCGGGAGTGACGCTACTTGCGCGCGATCCGAAGATCTCCGCGGACGGCCGGTGGGTCACCTACGAGAACGGTGTCATCTTCCTATACGACCGACTCACTGGGATCACGACGATCGCATCTCGCTCGCGCTCGGGGGCGAACGCGTTCGGCGGAAAGCCGGCGATATCGGACGACGGACGTTTGATCGCCTATTACTCGTTCACCACGGACATCGTCTCCGACGATACCAACGGTGCGCACGACGTCTTCGTCTATGACCGTGAGAGCCAGACCACGATCCGCGCGTCGGTAGGGCCTGGGGGTCTACAGGCCAACCGGGGCAGTTTCGGGCCGGCTATGTCGGGCGACGGGCGCTACATCGTGTTCGAGACGAGTGCGACGAATCTCCAGTCCGACGTGCCGGACACCAACGACCGCAGCGACGTGTTCATAAGAGACCTGCAGCTGGAGCAGACAACACTCGTGTCGATCACGTCGTTCGGGACGACGCCGAACGCCGAAAGCTTCGAGAGCTCCGTGTCAGGTGACGGCACCAAGGTCGGGTTCAGGTCGCGCGGCAGCGACGTCCTACCGGGCGACACGAACAACGCACAGGACATCTTCATGCGCGATCGCTCGGGTAACGCAGCGCCGGTCGTGTCGGCGGGCGGAGAAACATCAGTCTCGCCGGGGACGCCCTTCTCACGCGACGGGCGTTTCGTCGACGACGACCCCGGCCAGACGTGGAGTGCGACCGTGAGCTACGGCGATGGCCCGCCGAGCGCGCTGGCGTTGCGAGCCGACAAGACGTTCACGCTCATCCACACCTACGCGTCCCTCGGGGTCTTTACAGTCGAGGTCGCCGTCTCGGACAGCGCCGGCGGCGTCGGCAGAGCGTCCTTCCGGGTGACCGCCGGGAACTTCCGGCCGGTCGTGAGCGTCGGCGGGACGAGCACGATGAAAGAGGCCGAACGCTTCGAGGGCAGCGGAGGCTTCACCGACCCCGACAGCGGCCAGACCTGGTCCGCCATGGTGGAGTACGGCGATGGAACGGTGGAACAGCTCGCACTCAGCGCGAGCAAGACGTTCCAGCTCAGCCATGTTTACGAGGCCGGCACGTTCACGCTCGCGGTGACGGTGAGTGACGGCGTCGGACAGCCTGGAGCGGCGAGCCTCGTCGTTACGGTCGAGAACGTCGCACCGACCGTCACCGTCGCGCAGAACCTGAAGGCCTACGTGGATACGAGCTTCCGTCTCGAAGGCACGTTCGCCGATCCGGGTCAACACGAGACATTCGAAGGCACCGTCGACTTCGGTGATGGGACCACACCGGAGCCGCTCGCGATCGTCGGCCGCACCTTCACGGTCTCGCACCGCTTCATGCGGACGGCATCATTTTTCGGGCTGCTCGTGCTGCGAGACAGCAGCGGCGGTCATCGGGACGTGCCACTCATCACAGCTGTCCTGCGGCGCCCCGTGATCTTCATCCCCGGGATCCTCGGTTCCAAGCTGGTCGCCACCGCCGACCAATTCGCGACGATCCCCGATGGGCACGGCGGCTCGCGAGTGTGGTTCATACACACCGGCGACGAGCTCTGGCCGGCCGAGAACCTCATGTCGTTCCTGGACAAAGAGCACTACGACCGACTGAAGTTCAAGCCCAATGGGACACCCTATGTCGAGGCGCGGGCCGCCAGTCTCTACGCGTACGACGATGCGATCACGTGGCTCAGGGAAGCCGGCTACACGGACGTCACCCTTCGCCTGTTCCCGTACGACTGGCGCTATTCGGCGGGGTCAGGACGACACGTCGAAGCGCTCGATGCTGTCGTCGCGGATCTCATGGCCGCCACGCACGCCGACTCCGTCGATATCGTCGCGCACAGCATGGGCACGATGGTCACACGCTCTTACCTAAGCCACGGCGCGCTCGCGTCGCACATCGCCAACGCAGTCCTGCTCGGTGCGCCCGAGCTTGGGTCCACTGACGCGCTCGCGCTCGCGGCGTACGGGGAATGCCTCCCCTACATCGACAAGTGCCTTCTGCCGGCCGAAGAAGTCCGCGACGTCTTCAATACGCTGCCCGGCGCGGTCGATCTCATTCCGTCGCGCGAGTACTGGCGGACGTTCAACGGGACCGACCCGCTCGACACCCAGCATCCGATCGCGTATGTCGATCGCCGCGGCATCTATCCATCGACGTTCGACGGGACGCAGTCTCTGCTCCGCGCTAGCGGCGTGAGCGATCTACTGCTCGCGAGCGCGGCGACCTTCCACAGCGACGACGGGACGTGGCTCAGTGGAGTTACCGCCGACGTCGTGTTCGTGCAGGGCGTCGGGTCATGTACAACGGCGCAGCTCGTCGACCTCTATCGGCCCGACCTGAGCAACGCGCGCGTACACGGGGTCGACCTCCGCCAGATCGACGGCGACTATCGCGTCCTAGCGGACGCGGCGGGTCCGATACAGCGCGCGAGGCGAGTGATCATGGCAAATGGGAACCACGTGGTGAGGCTGATCGGCGTTAACTACCCCAACGAGCCACGGGATCCCGGGGGTGTGGGCATCGCGCTCAAGATCCTGCAGGATCGCGAGGTGTCCTCGGACGGTGCGGGCAGCATCGCCTGCGTCAGCTTCAAGCTCCTGAGTCCGGCCGAGATCGTCGTGACGAACGCGGCCGGTGCCCGTACAGGCTCGGACGGTACCTCCAACTTCAACGAGCAGCCCCGTGCGAACTTCCAACGTGTCGGCGACGACAAATTCGTCATCGTCAACGACCCGGGCACATACGTCGCGACCGTCCACGGGACGGGCAACGGGGACAGCGCACTGCGCGTGTCCTGGACCGTGAATGGCTTCGTGAACCGACTCGCGATCTACCCGCTGGTACGGACGACGCCGCTGTCGAGGGGCAGCTTCAGCGTGGACACGGCGGCGAACACCATTTCCGAGCTCAGCTGGGACATCAACGGCGACGGTGTGATCGACGAGCGCCTTCCGGCGCGCGTTCTCACTGGAGCGGCCGCTGCCGACCAGACACCGCCCGCGATCACGGTCGACTCGGCGCTCGGCAGCCGCACCGTAGCCGGTGGCACGCTGATCTCATGGACCGCCAGCGATCCGGAGTCGGGCATCGTGCAGACTCACGCGGTCATCGACCGCGGGACGATGTTCGCCCGCACGCTCGACCGTCCGGAGCTGGTGACGCTGAACGCAGGAAGCCATGTCATCGAGTTCATCGCCGAGAACGGTGCCGGGGACGCCAGCGCGGCGGTGCGCACGATCACCGCGCTCGGCCTGATGTGGGTCGAGCCCGTCGGCTCGAGTTCGCTCGAAGTGACGGCCGGACGCACGCTGCCAGTCAAGTTCCGCGTCACCGACACCGCCGGCACCTCGTTGAGCCAGCCGATCGCGTCGATCGAGATCCGCGACGCGAACGGTGCGGTCGTCATCGGGCCCATACCTCCGGCGTCGATCCCATCAAACGGCGTCGCCATAACGGGAGAGGACACCTTCCACGCCAACGTGTCGACCGAAAGGCTCGCCCGCGGCACGTACGAGCTCGTCGTCCTGTTCAGCTCATCCACAGTCACAGGCGAGGTGCACCTCTCGCTCACCGTCCGCTAGCGCCAGCATGTACGTGACTGCTCTGATTCCCTAGACTGGTCGGCGAGGCGATCGAGGGGCTATCCACCCCGATGCCGCCGGAAGAAAGCCGCGAGGCGACTAGACCCGGCCGGAGGGCCACTCCGTTAACAACACGAGTGAGTGGGTGCGCGCAGGCGTGCCAACTCGGGTGGTACCACGGCAGCGCCGTCCCGGGAGCGGGACGGCGTTTTGTATTGGAGCGACCGCGACCAGGCGAAGGAGCGAAATGGCGACGACGAACGAAAAGACGCGATTCGCACCGGTGGGATCGTCGTTCGATCTGCCGGAGCTCGAGCACGGTGTGCTCGAGCTGTGGGAGCGCGACCGCACGTTCGAGGCTCTGAAAAAGAAGAACGCCGGCGGCCCGCGCTATTCCTTCATCGACGGGCCGATCACGGCGAACGTCGAGGCGATGGGCGTCCATCACGCCTGGGGACGCACCTACAAGGATCTCTATCAACGCTACAAGGCGATGCAGGGCCACGAGCTCCGCTGGCAAAGCGGCTTCGACTGCCAGGGGCTCTGGGTCGAGGTGCAGGTCGAGCGTGAGCTGAACCTCAACAGCAAGAGGGATATCGAGACCTACGGCATCGCCCGCTTCTCGCGTGCGTGCCGCGCCCGCGTCGATCGCTCCGCCGCGGTGATCACGAAGCATGACATCCGGCTGGGACGCTGGATGAACTGGGACGACTCCTATTACACGTACAGCGACAACAACATCTCGCACATCTGGAACGTGCTGAAGCTCTGTCACGAGAAGGGCTGGCTGTACAAGGGCCACCGCGCCATGCCGTGGTGCGCGCGCTGCGGGACCGCGCTGTCGGAGCACGAGATGACCGGCTCATACAAGGAGATGACGCACACCTCCCTCTATGTCCGGTTCCCGATCGAAGGTCACGCCGGTGAGTCGTTCCTCGCTTGGACCACGACGCCGTGGACGCTCCCGGCGAACGTCGCCCTCGCCGTCCATCCCGATCTCGAGTACGCGCGCGTGCGCGTCCGCGCCGACGGCGCGTCCGCGCCGGAGGTGCTCATCCTGTCGGCGGCGGTGTTCAAACACACGCAGTGGCACGACGCGGAGCTGCTGGAGACGTTCAAAGGAAAGAAGCTGCTGGGGCTGCGCTACTCCGGGCCGTTCGACGACCTGCCGATCGGCGCGCAGACCAAGCCGGGACACCGCGTGATCGCGTGGGACGAGGTCGGGGAGGCCGAGGGCACCGGCATCGTGCACATCGCGCCCGGCTGTGGCGCCGAGGACTTCGCGCTCTCGAAGACCGAGAAGCTGCCGGTGGTCGTGCCGATCGACGAGAACGCGCACTTCAACAAGGGCTTCGGGTGGCTCGAGGGGAAGGAAGCGCGGGACGTCGCCCACGAGATCGCTGCCGATCTCAAGACGCGGGGGCGGCTCTTCCGCGAGCTGCCATACACGCACTCGTATCCGGTCTGCTGGCGCTGCAAAGAGGAGATCGTCTTCCGCGTCGACGACGAATGGTTCATCGCGATGGACCAGATGCGCCCGCTGCTGAAGGAGGCCGCCTCGAAGGTGCGCTGGCTGCCCTCGTTCATCGGCCAGCGCATGCAGAACTGGCTCGACAACATGGGGGACTGGAATATCAGCCGGAAACGGTACTGGGGCTTGCCGCTGCCCTTCTACACCTGCGCGAACGGCCACTTCTTCGTGCTCGGTAGCCAGGAGGAGCTCCGCGAGCGCGCGCTGCGGGGTCTCGACAAGCTCGAGGAGCTCCACCGCCCGTGGATCGACGAGGTCGTCGTCGCGTGTCCCGAGTGCAAGGCGGAGAGCACGCGCGTGAAAGAGGTCGGTGACTGTTGGCTCGACGCCGGGATCGTGCCGTTCTCGACGCTCCATTGGCGCGACGACCGCTCGTACTGGGAGAAGTGGTATCCGGCGGACTTCATCACCGAGAACCTGGAGCAGGTCCGCCTCTGGTACTACTCGCAGCTCTTCTTCAGCGTCGTGCTCACCGGGCGCGCGCCGTACGAGGTCTGCCTCTCCAACGAGTTCGTGTACGACGAGAACGGCGAGGAGTTCCACAAGACCGGCGACAACTTCATCGACTTCCCGCAGGCCGCGGAGCGCGCGGGAGCCGACGTCGTGCGCTGGTACTACGCGCGCCACGACGTCGCCGAGAAAGTGCTCTTCGGCTACAACGTCCTGAGCGAGGTCAAGCGCAAGCTCCTCGTGCTCTGGAACACGTATTCGTTCTTCGTGACGTACGCGAACCTCGACGCCTTCGATCCCAACGAAGCGCAGGTCCCGCTCCGCGAACGCCCGCTCATCGACCGCTGGCTGCTGTCGTCGCTCGAGCGGCTGGTGCGCGACAGCCGGGCGGCGCTGGATCAGTACGACGCGCAGACCGCGGCCCTGCGCATGGAGGCGTTCTGGGACGACCTGTCCACCTGGTACGTGCGCCGCAACCGAGCGCGCTTCTGGAAGACCGAGTCGCGCCGGGACTCGCTCGCGGCGTACCAGACCCTGTACGAAGCGCTGACCACGCTCGCGCGGCTCTTCGCGCCGATGATGCCCTTCGTCGCGGAGTCGCTGTATCAGAACCTCGTGCGTCACGCGGCGCTTGGGGCGGAGGCTTCGATACACCTCATGCCGTATCCCGAGGTGCGTCCGGATCGGATCGACGATGACCTGGAGCGGCGCATGCGTGCCGCGATGCGCGTCGTGTCCCTGGGCCGCACCGCGCGCTCGGCCGCGAAGACGAAGGTGCGCACGCCGCTGCCCAAGCTCATCGCGGTCTTCGATCCGAGCGACCGCGACCGCGGTCTGCTCGACGGTCAAGACGAGCTCGCGACGATCATCCGCGACGAGCTCAACGTGAAGTCGTTCGAGGTGCGCGACGACGCCGAGGGCCTGGTGCGCGAGACCGTGAAGCCGGAGCTCAAGGCGCTCGGTCCGAAGCTCGGCAAGGACCTGCCGCGCGTGCGCCAGGCCCTGGCTGAGGGGCGCTTCACCAGACGCGACGGCACCATCGAGGTCGAGGGCTTCACGCTCTCGCCGACCGAGGTGCTCGTGAGCCACGAGGGCACGGCAGGACATGCCGTCGGCCGCGAGACCGGGGCGATCGCCGCACTCGTCACCGAAACGACGCCGGAGCTCGAGGCTGAGGGTCTCGCGCGCGAGCTCGCGCATCACGTGAACACCATGCGGAAGGAAGCCGGACTCGACATCGCCGATCGCGTCACGCTTCGTTACGCCGGGGCTCTTGGGCAGACCATCGAGCGCTTCGGAGATTTCCTCGCCGGCGAGGTCCTCGCCACGGCGATCTCGCCCGGCGTGACCGGTCGCGGCCACCGCTGGGAGGGCGAGCTCAACGGCGTGAAGGGGATACTGGAGATCGAGCGCGCTTAGACGACCTCGGAGGGACGATGGCGCGAGCGGGGATCGAGCAGTACCTGTACCTACTGGACGCGGCGTTCGCCGGTCCGGATTGGCACTCCCTCCTCACGAACGTGCGCGCGCTCGAGGCTGACGACTGGCTGTGGCTCCCGCCGGACGGAGCGCGTCCGATCGCGGAGATGGTGGCCCACGTCGGCGCGTGCAAATACATGTACGAGAACCACGCGTTCGGCGACGCCGCCTTGCGGTGGGGCGAACCGCTCACGAACGAGCGGCGCCTGACCGCGGCGTCACCCGAGACGGTGGGCGAGCTGCTGCGCTGGCTCGAAGAGGCTCAGCGCCGTCTCCGCGCGAGCGTCGATGCGCTCGCCGACGACGCCGAGCTCCTTCGCCCGCGCCGCACGAACTGGGGCGAGATGAAGGAAACGCGCTGGATCGTGAAATCCATGATCGAGCACGATCTCTATCACGCGGGCGAGATCAACCGCATGCGGGCGCTCCGTCAGCGGAACGACCGCTGGGCGTACGACAGCTAGATCCCGAGGATCTGCCGCTTCTTCGCGCTGAACTCCTCGTCGGTGAGGACGCCATGACGATGGAGCTCGGCTAGCTTCATCAGATCGTCGAGGCCTGTCGATGACGAGGCAGCCTGGCTGGGCGGCTTCTCCGGCTTGAGGCGGCTGTCGACCGTCGTCTGTAGCGAGTTCTTGACCGGCGTGAAAACGGTCGTGAGCACGAAGAGCGACATCACCACCGCAACGTCGGACTCCTGACCGGTGATCGCGACGAAGAGCCGTTCGAAGACAGAGAGCGTTGCCGCGTACAGACCGGCGAGCACCGCAGTGAGCAGTCCATAGACGAGAGTTCGGTTGATGATCACGTCGATGTCGTAGAGGCGATACCGCAGGATCGCGATGCCCACAGCCAGCGGGAGCGCCGTGACGGCAGCCACGGTGAGTATCAGACTCGCCGCTTCCATCCCAGGGACGAGGCCGTGAAGCGTGTCAGCGAGAAAGCCAAGTATGACGATGCATCCCGCGAAGACGAACCAACGGATCTGCAGTCGCTCTTCGGGACCGGCGCGACGCAGCCGCTCGAAGAGAGCGGCCGCGGTCAGAACGATGAGCAAGATGAACACGAGGTCGGTCGCGATGTCGAAGACATCGAACAGTGCATCCCACGAGTCGATGCCAAGCGGGTTGCGCACGAGGGCGAAGCCCGGATAGGACGCGGGCTTGAACATCGTGCCCAGGACCGCGACGACCGCCAGCGCTCCCGCCGCCCAGGCGACGGGGCGCCAGCGACGCGAGGGCAGCCGACCGTCGGGAAAGAGGAGCGGAAGGAAGAGCGCGATCACGGCCGTCCCAGGCATGCTGATCCAGAAACCGAGCCACGCCATGAGCTCACCGGCGGGCAGCGCCCGGTGCTGCGCCGTCAGCGCGACGATCGCGTAGGACTGCGCGAACGCCGCAGCGCCGAAGCTGAGACCCGTCGCACAGAACATCCAGCCGATCGGATGCCTTCCGCGCCGACCGACGATGAGCGCCCCGATCACGACGAACCACAACATCGCGAAGAAGATCCATACGTCGACGAGCGTGATATCGGCCACCTCGGACCCGAAGCGAAAACCGAGGAGCACGAGCACCACGTAGAGGCCCACCCCCGACCACGCGATCGCCGAGGCACGACTGCGCGGCCTGGTCGTCCGGGGCGCTGCCGCGACGCTTGCCATGGTCAGAGAGTAATCAGGCGTCCAAGCGTCTTTAGAGCACCGCGCTGCGCAGTGCGGCCGCGACGAGGCGCGGCGCTCGCCGGCGCGCCGGACCGGTGAGAGCGGTGCGCCAGGTCGGATAGGAGAGCAGCGCATGCGCGAGCGCGATGGCATCGCCGGCACGGACGCGGAGCGCGCCGCGACGTGCGAGGTCGTTCATGGTGCGCGTGATCAGCGCGAGCCGGACGCTATCGAGGTCCCGGAGCGGCGCGGCGACGGGTCGCGGCAGTGCGCCGTCGACGAGCGTCTCGAGCAACACCGATTCGACGCGGTACTCGCGATCGTGGAGTGCGACCAGCTCGTTGAGGATCGACTCGGGCGCTTCCGACTTTGGACGCCAACGCTCGACGCGCGCGATCTGCGCCGCGGCGCGGCGCCGCAGCGCCTGTTCCACCAGACGCTCCTTCGACGTGGCGTGCAGGTAGAGCGTGCGCGGGGCGACGTGCGCGCGGCGCGCGACGTCGGTCATGCGGAGCGCGTGATAACCGCGGCGTGCGACCTCGCGCAGCGCGGCGGTCTCGATCGCGGCCCCGGTGCGCGCGACCTTGCGCGCCCGTTCGCGCTGTACATACGTTCGAGAATTCACTGCAGCGACACTGTAGCGAATCGATGAGAACATGCTCGACGCCAGTGCCGTCCGCTGCTACGCTTGCCCTCTCTTGACCGCGCTCGCTTTCGTTTTCCCCGGGCAAGGTTCGCAGACTGTCGGCATGGGCCGCGACGTCTACGAGACCTCCGCCGCCGCGCGCGCGATCTTCGATGAGGCCGACCGCGTCCTTGGGTACAAGCTCTCCGAGCTCTGTTTCGATGGCCCGGCGGAACGCCTCAACGACACGACGGTCGCCCAGCCCGCGGTGCTCGCCACGAGCATCGCGCTGTTCGAGGCGATGGTCGAGACCGTTACGCAGAAGCTCGGGCGTCGCGTGACGGATGGCAGCGAGCCGCGTGGTGTCATGGCGCTGCCGGAGTACATGCGGCCGTCGTTCGTCGCCGGCCATTCACTCGGTGAGTTCACCGCGCTCGTCACCGCCGGCGTGCTGCCGTTCTCCGACGCGCTGCGGCTCGTGGCAGAGCGCGGACAGCTCGCCTCCACACGGGGCGCGCGCGGCGCGATGGCCGCGATCGTCGGGCTCTCCGCGCAGGACGTCGAGCGGGTCATCGCCGATACGGTGGAGTCGGGCACTGTGGTCGTCGCGAACGACAACGGGCCGATGCAGGTGACGATCGCGGGCAGCGACGCCGGCATCCGCGCGGTGACCGAGGCGCTCGAACAGCGCGGCGCGAAGAAGATCGTTCCCCTGCGGATCTCCGCGCCGTTCCATTTCCCCGACATGGGTCGCATCGGGCCCGACCTGCGCGCATTCATGCAGACGCTCCGCTTCCGCGAGCCGGTCGTCCCGATCGTCGCGAACGTGAGCGCGCTGCCACACCCGAGCGCGACCGCGATCCAGGAGGCGCTCGTGCGCCACCTGTCGAATCGCGTCGAGTGGCTGAAGTCGGTCCGCTACATGGTCGAGCGCGGCGCGTCGACGTTCGTCGAGATCGGCGCCGGCCAGGTCGTGAACGGCCTGGTGAAGCGCATCGCCGATGTGAAGCTCGTGAACGTCTCCGACACGGGCTCGATCGCCGGCGCGCTCCGCACCCTCGGCGAACGCGCGCATTCCGTCATAGCGCGGTGACCCGGCGGGTCGTCGTCACCGGCATGGGTGCGGTGACGCCGGTGGGGTTGGACATCGCATCGACGTGGGACGCGCTCACCAGTGGCAGAAGCGGCATCGGGCGCATCACGCGCTTCGACCCCTCGCCGTACGAGACGCAGATGGCCGGTGAGCTCAAGGGCTTCGAGGCCACCGCGTACATGGACCGCAAGGACGTCCGACGCACGGACCGGTTCACGCACTACGCCGTCGCCGCCGCGAGCCAGGCGCTGAAGGACGCGAGGCTCGAGAGGGTCGCCGATCCCGAGCGCGTCGGTACCGCCATCGCCACCGGCGTCGGCGGTCTCGAGACGCTGATCGACGGGATCCTGCTCATGGAGCAGCGCGGCCCGTCACGGCTCTCGCCGTTCCTGGTGCCGATGCTGATGGCGAACGCCGCGTCGGCGCAGGTCTCGATGCAGTTCGGACTGAGCGGTCCGAGCCTTACGCACGTCTCGGCCTGCGCCTCGAGCTCGCACGCGATCGGCGAGGGCGGCGACATCATCCGCCGCGGTGAGGCGGACGTGATGGTCGTCGGAGGTTCCGAGGCGGCCGTCCTCGCGATCGGGATCGCCGCATTCTCGGCCATGCATGCCACCAGCCGTCGCAACGACGCGCCCGAGGCGGCCTCGCGTCCGTTCGACAAGGACCGCGACGGGTTCGTGCTCTCCGAGGGCGCGGCGGTGGTGGTGCTGGAGGAGCTGGGTCACGCCCGCGCCCGCGGCGCGCGCGTCTACGGCGAGCTGGTCGGCTACGGCGCCACCGCCGACGCGTACCACATCACCGCGCCCTCACCCGAGGGCGAGGGCAACGCCCGCGCGATGCGCATGGCCCTCGCGGAGGCGGGCCTCCGACCCGAGGAGATCGACTACATCAACGCCCACGGCACCTCGACCCAGCCCAACGACCGCGAGGAGACCGCGGCGATCAAGCAGGTCTTCGGCGACCACGCCTACAAGCTCCTGGTCTCCTCGACCAAGTCGATGACCGGGCATCTGCTCGGCGCGGCCGGGGCGCTGGAGGCCATCGCCTGTCTTTTGGCCATCCGCGACGGCTGCATCCCGCCGACGATCAACTACACCACCCCCGACCCGGGCCTCGACCTCGACTACGTGCCGAACACCGCGCGGGCCAAGAGCATCACCACCGCGCTCTCCAACTCGATGGGCTTCGGGGGACACAACGCGTCGCTGATCCTGCGGGCGGACCCCGGACGGTGAGCGCGCGCAGGGTCGTCGTCACCGGCGTTGGCGCGGTGACACCGCTGGGCCTGGACGTTCCCACTCTGTGGAGCGCGCTCATCGCCGGTCGCAGCGGCATCCGTAAGATCACGTCCTTCGATACGACCGCGTTCGAGACGAAGATCGCGGGGCAGGTCCAGGACTTCGACCCGACCCGCTACTTCGATCGGAAGGATGCGCGGCGGGCCGATCGCTTCGCGCAGCTTGCGGTCGCCGCGGCGACCGAGGCCGTCGCGGACGCGAAGCTCGACGCGACCACCGACCGCGACCGCGTCGGCGTGTCGATCGCGACCGCCGCGGGCGGGCTCGAGTCGGTGATCGACACCGCGAACACGCTGCAGGAGCGAGGACCGAGCCGGGTCTCACCGTTCTTCGTGACCATGTACATCGCCAACGCCGCGTCGGGACTGGTCTCGCTTCGCTGGGGATTCCGCGGGCCGAGCCTCACACACGTCTCGGCCTGCGCCTCGAGCTCGCACTCGCTGGGCGAGGCGGCCGAGGCGATCAAACGCGGTCAGGTGGATGTGATCGTCGCGGGCGGCTCCGAAGCGGTGATCGTTCCCGTAGCCGTCGCCGCCTTCAGCAACATGCGCGCTCTCAGCCGCCGGAACGACGAGCCCGAGCGTGCGTCGCGGCCGTTCGATCGCGACCGGGACGGCTTCGTCCTCTCCGAGGGCGCGGCGGTCCTGGTTCTCGAAGAGGCGGAGCACGCCGCGCGCCGCGGGGCGAAGAGCTACGGCGAGCTCATCGGGTACGGCGCCTCCGACGACGCGTACCACATGGCCGACCCGGCACCGGGCGGCGCGGGCGGCGCGCTGTCGATGGCGGCGGCGATCGAGAACGCCGGCATCACGCCGCAGGAGATCGGCTACATCAACGCGCATGGCACCTCGACGCCGGCGAACGATCGCGCCGAAACGCAGGCGATCAAACAGGTCTTCGGCGATCATGCGTACAAGCTGATGGCCTCGTCGACGAAGTCGATGACCGGCCATCTGTTCGGCGCCGCGGGCGCGCTCGAGGCGATCGTTTGCCTCCTCGCGCTGCGGGACGGCTGCATCCCGCCGACGATCAACTACGACACGCCCGATCCCGAGCTGGATCTCGACTTCGTGCCGAATCACGCGCGCGCGTCGAAGATCTCCGTAGCGCTCACGAACTCGATGGGTCTCGGCGGCACGAACGCGTCCCTCATCTTCCGAGCGCCGTGAATCCCTCCGACCGCGTATCGCCGGGGTGGTGCGCTACCGTGGACCGCCGTGAATAAGGGGGATCAGCGCCCCAGGCGTCGCGTTGTGATCACCGGTATGGGAGCGGTCACGCCGGTGGGAAACGACATCACGACGATGTGGGACACGCTCGTGCACGGGAAGAGCGGCATCGCTCGGATCGCTCGCTTCGATCCCGCGCCCTACGACTCCCAGGTCGCGGGCGAGGTCCGCGGCCTTGAGATGGGCGAATACATGGATCGCAAGGAGCTCCGCCGAACGGACCGCTTCACGCATCTCGCGGTCGCGGCGGCGACGCAGGCGCTCCGGGACGCGAAGCTGGACCGGGTGTCGGACCCCGAGCGCGTGGGTACCGCGATCAGCAGCGGCCTCGGCGGGATCACGACGATGGTCGATCAGGTCATGGTCATGGACGCGCGCGGGCCCTCGCGCCTCTCGCCGTTCTTCGTGCCGATGCTCATGGCGAACGCCGCGTCGGCGCAGGTCTCGATGCAGTTCGGCCTCAAGGGGCCGAGCCTCACGCACGTCTCGGCCTGCGCCTCGAGCTCGCACGCGATCGGCGAGGGCGGCGACATCATCCGCCGCGGTCAGGCGGACGTGATGGTGGCCGGCGGCTCGGAAGCGTCGGTCATCCCGGTGATCGTGGCGGCCTTCAGCGCGATGAAGACGCTCACGCGCAACAACGACGCGCCCGAGGCGGCCTCGCGTCCGTTCGACAAGGACCGCGACGGCTTCGTGCTCTCGGAGGGCGCGGCGGTGGTGGTGCTGGAGGAGCTGGGTCACGCCCGCGCCCGCGGCGCGCGCGTCTACGGCGAGCTGGTCGGCTAC